>OMOG01000203.1 GCA_900290305.1 Candidatus Sulfopaludibacter sp. SbA4 | reverse complement strand
TCCACCGACGTGCCGCCGAACTTCATCACGATCATCAGTCCAGCATCCCTTCCGAATGCATCAGCTCGGCATTCAACACGGCCGCGCCCGCCGCGCCGCGGATGGTGTTGTGTCCCAGCGCCACGAATTTGTAGTCCAGCACCGGGCAGACTCGCAGGCGGCCCACGAACGCGGCCATCCCGCGCTCGCGCTCCGCGTCTTTGCGCGGTTGCGGCCGGCTGGCTTCGTACATGTAGATCACCGGCCGCGGCGGCGCGCTGGGAAGCTGCCGCTCCTGCGGAACTCCCGAGAAGCTCTCGATGGCGTGCCGTAAATCGTCCTCCGAAGGCTTCGTCGAAAACTCCACCGACACCGTCACCGTGTGGCCGTCCACCACCGCCACGCGATTGCAATGCGCGCTCACCTTGGCGGCCAGCGGCTCGATGTGGTCCCCGCGGAACTCGCCCAGGATCTTCTGCGTCTCCTGCTGCATCTTCTCTTCTTCGTTGCCGATGAACGGAATCACGTTGCCCACGATGTCCATCGACGCCACACCCGGATAGCCCGCGCCGGAAATGGCCTGCAGCGTGGTGGTGACGATCTTGGTGATACCGAACGGCTTCAGCGGCCCCAGCGCCATGGTGAGCACGATGGTGGAGCAGTTCGGATTGGTCACGATCTGTCCCTTCCACCCGCGCGCTCGCTGCTGCCCGGGGACCAGCTTCAGGTGGTCGGGATTGATCTCCGGCACCAGCAGCGGCACGTCGCGCTCCATGCGGTGATTGCGCGAATTCGAAACCACGATGTGCCCCGCCTGCGCAAACGCGCGCTCGATATCGGTCGCCACCGACGCGTCCATCGCCGAGAACAACAATCGCGGCGCATTCCCCGGCTTGCACTCATCCACCGTGAGGCCGGCCACCGTGTCCGGTGTGCCGCCCGCCAGGTGCCAGGTCATGGCGTCCCGGTACCGCTTGCCCGCCGAGCGGTCGCTGGCTCCCAGCCACTTCAGGTCGAACCACGGGTTGCCCTGAAGAAACTTGATGAAATGCTGCCCCACCATTCCGGTGGCGCCCAAAATGCCTACTTCGATTCGCGTTTGCATAAGTGCTTTACCATTCGCCGATAGATTTGAACTGCTTCGACTAACTGCTGCTTGGGCACGCGCTCTTCGAGCGTGTGCGCCACGTGGATGGAGCCCGGCCCGATCAGAAACGGTTCGCCCCACTGGCCGCCGAACGCCGGGATGTCGGTGGTGAACGCCACTACCGTGGTCTCGATGCCATCCAACGAGTTCAGGCGCAGCGCGGGGATCTCGATCACCTCGCGCAGCTCCACCCGTCCTTCCGCCACCCGCGCCAGCGCCGCTTTCGTCTCGGCCGAGTCAGTCACCAGCCGGATCATGATGTCCGCACGCGCTTCATCCGCGACCACGTTGGGCGCGCGCCCGCCGCTCAAAGTCCCGATGTTCAGCGTGCTCGGCCCCAGCAGCGGGTCGACCGGCAGCGGCATGCGCCGCATGTCCGCCAGCGCGTCGATCAGCTTGTGGATCGCCGAATCTCCCAGCTCCGGGTACGCCGAATGCGCCATCTTGCCCGTCGCCACCACTTCGTATCGCAGCGAGCCCTTCGACCCCAGGGCCAGGCGATTCCCGGTCGGCTCGCCGTTGACGATGTACCGCGACCCGCGCGGCGTCTTGGCCGCACGGTACGCGCCCGCGCTGGTGCGCTCCTCACCCACCACGAACAGCAGTCCGAAATCGCGCTCGCCCGCTTCCAGCATGGCCTCCACGGCCTTGATCATGGCGGCGATGATGCCCTTGGTATCGCACGCGCCGCGGCCCCAGATGTGCTCCTCGTCCTCGCGCGAAATGAAGAAGGGCGGCACCGTGTCCATGTGGGTGGAAAGCGTCACGGTCAAACGCTCGCCCCACTGCGCGAAGATGTTGAAGCGCCGCGGCTCCACCTCGATGGGCTCCACGCGCCCGCCGAATCGCGCCGCCAGCGGCGTCAGGTATTCCAGCAGGAAGGCGCCCACCGCTTCTTCGTTGTTGGTGATCGATTCGATATCGATCAGCGCGCGCGTGAGTTCGAAAACGTTCATCGGTCTTCCGCTTCGGCGCCGCCCCCGTTGGACCCGCGGCCCTTGAGAATTAGATCGGCGATTCGATTCAGCTTGCGATCGAGCTCGTGCATGGCCGCTTCGTGTTCCTCCAGCCACTCGCGGTGTCTTGCGATGGATCGGGTGTGATCCCGCAGCCACTGTTCATGATCCTGCAGCGTGTACGAATAGCGGTCGACCATGCTATTCGTCACGGTCATGCTATCGTTCAGGCTGGATTCGAACCGGCGGATCCGCTCGCCAACCGACGTGACAATGCGCTTCTCCATGGCTTCCAGATAGGTCTTCAACTCGTTGTCCATAAGCTCCTCTACTTCATGTTATAGGAGGGGAACGAACCGGAAGGAAAAGTATACGCGAGCTGCCCGCGCATCCTCATTCCCGATAGCGCTCCACCCGCCTGACGAACGGGTGACAGTGAGCCGGTTTTGACCGGGCTCCCCAACCGGAGGGAATTGAGCTTTCCATACCGGTTTCGGCGGACCTCTTTTCGGCCCCTTTCACCCAGGCCTCCGAAGCGCACTCGGAAAATCGACCCGGCTACTCATGGCCGCCGCACCTCTACCGCGAAGTTTCAGGATATCAAATCGGGTATCCTGGCGGAAGGGACTGACATGCCGGACATTCAACACTCCGTTCAGATTGCATCCAAACCGGAAGCTGTCTATCCCCTGGTCGCCACCGCCCAGGGCTTCGGACAGTGGTGGGCGACGGACATTACCGAGCCTGCGGGCGCCGTCGAGTTGGGCTTCTTCAACCGTGCCACCATTTACCGCTTGAGGATCGAGGTCGATCGGCCGCCCTCACAGGCGGACTGGATCTGCGAGACAGGCCAGGAGTGGTCCGGCACCTACATCGTCTTCCGGCTGGAGAGCCGCGGCGCCGGAACGCTGCTGCGCTTCACCCACGGCGGCTGGCAATCCGAGACCGAGTACTTCACCTCCTGCAATACCGCCTGGGGCGAACTGATGTACCGGCTGAAGTCGGCCGCCGAGGGAAAGCCGCGCGGGCCCCTGTTTACCGCCGACGCCCTGGCCTACTAGCGGACAGTCAACCAGCAAGAGTGGGGCAGGCCATCGCCTTTTGTGGCCTGCCTTTGCCCGGTTGCCCGACAAGCGCAGACGACAAAAAACGATCGTCTGCGCCACGTCCCTGCCCGCCGTTACCGGTCCGTCGACCTCGCGTAATAGCCCGTCTTGGACCGCACAGTCAGCCCCTCCCGCTTGATGCGGATCGCGATTTTGTGAAACGAGTCGTCGCTCACCGGGTTCGTGGAGTGGTAGCCCAACTCGTATGACGACCGCAACTGCTCGCCGATCTGCTTGAAATTCTCGGCCAGGCCCTTCTCGCGGGCGTCGTAATCCACGCCGCCGGTCTCCCGTGCGATCCGCTCCATGACGCTGGTCCCGTACTTGTTCCGCGCATTGAGGCGGCCGTTTCGCACGTCCGTGTAGCGAATACAAAACAGCAGCACATCGTTGGCCTGCGCTTCTTCGATAGCGTCCATCATGTGGTGCGCGCTGGAATTATCTTCGCCATCGCTGAAGATGATCAACGCCCGCCGGCCGCGATCCTGGCCCGCCGGTTTCTCGTCGCCCGTCAGCTTCTCGTCGATCGAATGGTAGATCGAGTCGTAAAACGCAGTCCCCGCAAAACGCAGCTCCGCAGGCCCAAGCTCCGGGAACCGCGGCGGGTCGGGCTCCGGCGCCTGCTGCTTCTTCTTCCGATTCCCCCTGAGATTCAACATCATGTGTTGGCCGATCCCTTGAAACTCCCGCAACCCATTCACCAGGTCGCTGGGCGACGACGAGAAATCGCGCACCAGCCGGATGCGATTGCCGAAACAGACCAGGAATGCGCGGTCGTCCTTGCCCAGCACGGTCTTCAGGAAGGTCTCCAGGTCCTTCATGTGCGGCTTGACGAAGGAGCCCTGGCTGCCGCTGACGTCCATGATGAGACCCAGGTTCAGCGGCACGTCGAGGCTGCGGGCGAAGAAGGCGATCTTCTGCGGGACGCCGTCCTCCACCACTTCGAAATCGTCCTGGCTGAGGCCCGTCACCAGCTTCCCCTGCGTGTCGCGCACGGAAAAGCCGACGTTGATCAGGTGCACGTCGGAGCGAAACTGGACCTGGGCCACGCAGCCTACAGCCACAAGCAGACAGACGGCGCCCTTCATATTCTATAGAAACGCACCAACCCGCCTGCCGGATGCAGAAATTCACATCGCCGTCACTACAGAGCCCAGTATCCCTCGCGCGTCCTGGTCTGAAGCTCCGGCCTGCCCTTCACCACGGCCCGAATCGTGTGAAATTTCCCGGGCTCCCCGCCCTTCGGCTCGAAGCTGAGAATGTACTGCCGGTGCACCTCTTCGCCCACCAGTTGAATGGCCTGCTCCAGCGCGTTCTTCTTCAGGAAACTCAGGGTTTGCCCGCCCGTGGTCCGGGTGAACAGGCTGGAAAGATCCTGCTGGTGCAAACGCATCAATTCGCCGAGCCCATAGAGAAACCCGCCAGGCCCCAAATCGGCCGGAACCCCGGTGGTGTCGGGACCCGGGCACGAGGCGCATTGCCTTACCTTGTCGGCAACCGTATTGCTGATTCCGCTCGATGGCGGCGAGCCCCGCGAATTGCTCCGCACGAAACAGCCGAACCAATTTGGTGTTCCCGGCTGGGCGCCGGATGGCCGCGCCGTGATCGTCAGGAAGATTCTGACTACAGAATCGACCCTCACGGTAGCCAATTCACGGGAAGAACTCTGGCGGATTCCGACTGATGATTGCCGCCAATGCGCGCATGCGCTCCGCGTCCGCCGGCGTCTTCGCCTTCGCCGCATCCTTATCGAGGCTCACCCCCAGGGCCTTGAGCTGCGCAACCTCTTTCCTATCGGAAGGCGACGCCTCGACTCTAGCGATCGAAGCATTCAACGCCGCAATCTGCTTCGGCGCCACAGCGTTGCTGCGAGTCAGTTGGTCGATATAGGCGCGAGCCACCATGAAATTTGCCGGCCACGTGATCTTCGGCTGGTTCTGGACATTCAGCTCGTCGAAATGCACCTGGTTGGCCGCGTCGATCTCATTTTGCGTGATGAACTTGTTCGGCACCAACTTGAACACGTCCACCCCGCGCGCGATCTCCGAGCCATAGATGTAACCGTTGTACCAATAGGTCGACCACTGGCCGCCCATCGCGCGTTTGGTGCCATCCACCGGTCCGCGATCGAAGTAGGCGATCTCCATAGGATGCGCCGCATCCGTAAAATCCACCACCGAGATGCCGCCCTGGTACCACGCCTGCACCTCGATATCGCGTCCCGGAATCGGCACCAGCGATCCGTTGTGGGCCACACAGTTCTCGAATTCCGTCTGCGCAGCCGGCATCTTGTAATACGACGACAGCGTCAGCTTGCGGTTCGAAAGCGTGAAGATGGCATCCGCGCCCCAGTTCATCGGATCGGTCGCGCGGCAACGCGGTTGTCCGCCGCCGCCCCACTCGTCCGTGAATAGCACCTTGGTGCCCGCGTTGTTGAAGTTGGCGGAATGCCAGAAGGCGTAGTTCGGATCGCTCACGGCGTCGATGCGGACAGGATTCACCGGGTTGGATATATCCAGCAGAATGCCATTCCCCGAACACGCCCCCGCCGCCAGCCCCATTGCCGAATAGACCGTGATGTCATGGCACATATTGGTGACCGACGTGGTCTGCGTGCCTTCTCCGTGATTGCCGCCCTTCCAAAGTCCATTGATGGCTCCGGTCTGCGCATCCGTAAAAATGCGCGGGCTGGATACGATTTTCGCCAGCTCCGGGTGCGCCAACGGCACCTTGATGATATCGATCCGGAACAGCGCGGTATTGGGATTGGTCTCCGGCTCCCCGCCCGAGCAATCCGCCAGTTCTTCCGCCTGGCGAACCGCTCCCGTCCCGGAAATGTAGATGTATACGTTCTCCTTGTCCTTGGGGTCGATCACGAGCGTATGCGTGTGCGAGCCGCGGCAGCTCTGCACGGCGGCCACTTGCTTCGGATTCGAGAGGTCGCTGATATCGAAGATGCGCACGCCGCGGAACCGGTCCGGGCTGGGAGGTGGAGGCGGACGCCGCACCCGTGCGGGCTGGGCTCCGTCCTTGGTGGGCGCCGGCGCCGGAGGCGGTGGGGGCGGAACATACCCGGGCGGCAGGGGAATTCCCTGGGTGCCGCAGTCGATGCGTCCATTTACCGCCTCTGCCGACATGAACAGCAGATGGCCGTACACCGAGACATCTCCCTGTCCGCCCGGGCAGATCAGGGAAGTCCGCAGCTTGATCTTCATGGGGTTGTCGATGTCGTAAAAATTGATGCCGTTATAGTTCCCTACAAACAGATGGTTGCCGCTGAAGGCCAGGTCGGAGTTGGTGGAACCGTATTGATTGCTCGGAGGCCCGGGAGGCTGGGATTCGCCCGGCGCCGGCGGCGGCGGCGGTGGCGGGGCGCCCACGACATTGCCAGGGGCGAAGCCAGGCGGCTTCGGCAGGCTGCCCAGCCGCTCCATGCCGAACGCCGCTTCACCCGCGTCGTACAATCCCGGCTTCAATCCCACGCGCGGATCGGTGGCGGGCGCCCGCGGATTGGACAACACCAGCGGGGTGTTTTGCCCATTCGAGAGCACCGGGAAAAAGGCGGATAGTGCGATTGCGATGCTCACCGCACCGCGCAAAAGCCGGGAAGTCTTTTCTGCGATCATTTCTTCTCCTCCTTGAGCATCCCCTGCATGATCCGGATTTCGGCGGTCTGTGTGTTATCGATATCGGTGGCGAAATCGAACAGCACATTATCCTGGCCGGCTCCCGGCGTGTCGAAAAGATCCTGCACCATGATGAGGGCGCCGCCGTGATGCTGAATCATGCCCGTCAAAAACAAGTGGTCGAATGCCGGGCCGCTGGCTTTGGCCAGGGCCTGCATCTGCTCGGGGGTCAACATGCCGGGCATCAACCCCATGGAGCCCATATCCATCCCTTTCATGCCGCCCATGGCGGAATGATCCATATGATGTGACCCCGATTGGCTATGTGACATCGCCGCCGGTTGGCCGCGATCCTCGAGCCACTGCTTCATGTATTTGATCTCGTCGCTCTGCGAGATCGTGATGCGCTTGCCCAATGCCTGGAGTTTCTTGTTGCGGCTTCGGGTGCGCAGCAGATCCACCATCTCGACTGCCTGCGAATGGTGCATGATCATGCCCTGCATGAAGCTGATGTCAGGCTCCGCGGGTGTCCGCGGCGGTATGACGGCGGCCGCCGGCGAGAGGGTTTTGCTGCTCTCTCCCGGCGCACCCGGTTGCACAATGGACGCGGCCTGCGGGTCCGATGCCGTGGCCGTGTTCAGAAAAAGCAAGGCGGCGGAAATTGCCCAAATGCTGAGTGCCATGAGCAAATATACAACTTGCCCGTTTTGCGAGTCAATTCGTAGCCCCCTCATCGTCCCCATTCAACTTCAATGCTGGATCGTGATCGACGTTCCCGCCTGCGCGGTCAGCCCGCCATAAGTCGCCGTAACCGGCTGATCTCCATCCGGCGTGCCACCCGGAACCACCACGTTGAATTGAAACTCGCCAGGCGAAACCAGCCCCGCAAACTGCACCGTGGCCGTGGCGCCGCCGATCTTGACGACCGGCAGCGTCGCCAAAGTGCCCGACTGAACGACCGACCCGCTGACCACCGGGGTGGATGTCTGCCCAAAGCCATTCGCATAGAGCACGATGGTCTCGCCCGGTTTGGCCGGTGTCGTCGAGCCCGGATACAGGCTGGCTGGCCCCAGCAGACTTCCGTCGGCATGCGTTGCCGCGATATAGGGTCCGCCGTTGAACACGAAAAACGAGGGCGAGAGCGCTTGCGCCTGCGCCGTGAAGCTGGCGCTGGCCGCGCCGTTATTGGTTACCACCACCTGCACCGCACCGCTCATCGCGTCCGGCGGCGTGAGGATATTGATCTGCGCCGGGCTGATGTAGTACACGTACGCGCTCTTGCCGTTCACCGTCGCGCTGACCTTATCCAGTTGCGCCGGCATTTGATTGCCCACGAAGTCCGCGCCTTGCCACGTGCGCGAATCGCCCGCGGGCGCGAGGCTCGCTCCCGTGATCGCCACCCACGTGTTGGGCGCAATCGACGGGCTTCCGCTCGCAGCATTCGCAACTCCCGAAATTACCGGTCCGTAGGCGATATTGAAATGCGATTCCATCATCACCACCGCATACGGGTTCCAGGTTGCGAACATGTAGAAGAGTTTCAGAGTGCTGCCGGAGACGATGGTGAAACGCTCGACCAGGCTGGGGGCGTAGACGGCGCCGCGCGTGGCGTTGGGATCGTTGACCGTCTGGACCCCGATGGTGGGACCGGCGGGGCCGGCCGAGTTGGGAGCGGAGGCGACCCCGGCAGGCATGGCGCTGGGGCAATTGTTCTCAGCCGCGGTCGCGTAGTAATAGAAGATGAAATTTCCAAATCCCTTGTCGCGGCAGCCGTTGAAGACGAGCTGGGGCGTATTCCACGGACCCCAGGGCTGCGGAGCATACGTGAAATACACGCCTTCGGTAGAGGCGGCATTCCGGCCTCCGTCGTACACCATGAGCCAGAGGCCGAGCGGCTGCGAATAGAATACGGAAACATTGCTGACCGTCGGATTGGCCGGGTCGAGGTCGTTGACCACGGGAACCGCGCTCGACTCGCTCGAGGACCAGGTGGGCTGGCCATTGCTCATTCCCGAGAAATAGCGTGTGGCGGCGTTCCCGCTCAGGTCGACGCCGCTGGCGAACTCGCTCGAGGGGATGATGGACAGGTAAATGTTGCTGGCGCGAAACGCTCCCACGCCATAAATCAACATCACCGGCTCGGGCGATACCGGTGGAGGAGTACCCAGGAGGCCCGCCGCTGCCAGGTAGAATGTCGGCCCGGCAAAATGTCCGTTGGGCAGCGTCGATATGGTACGCCCCGAGGTGAACGCCTGCGTGGTCTCGTCGAACGTCGCCAGCAGGGAGTAATCGTGACTCTGGTCGTTATTGCCGTCGCCCAAAGGCACGTTTCCGGTCTTGATGCCCAGATAGATCGTGCCATTCAGGCTGACACCGGCATGTGGAATATTGTCGATTCCCATGTCGACCGGCGTTCCATTGGGTTCGGGCGGCGGCAGGACTTCCAGGCCGTGCTTTCCGTTCACGAAGAAGTTGAGCAGCAGTCCATCCGCCGCGTTCATGGTGGTGCTGCGGGCGATGGGATCGTGGGCTCCCCATCCAAACGAATTCTGCACGCTGGTCCACGCGGTGTACCCGGCTGCGCCGATGGTGTCGCCGAAGGTGACGATCAGTTCGCCGTTGTGCTCGAAGGCGACGGGGACGTCGTCGCCCAGCACATCGGCGTTGGTTACCGTCTGGCTGGCGGTCGGCTTGCAGGTCGGCGACTTGTTGGTGATGGTCGCATCCCATTCGACCCAATCGCAGTCCCCGTTGACCTGGTACAGTCTGACGGAGGATCCAGGAATGTACGTGAGTGCCGGGCTGCCCTTGCCGGACTGCGCGTCGGCCAGAGGAGCCAGCGAGATCATGGCCGCCAGCAGGGCCGCCCATGAGAAGCTGAGTGCCATGAGCAAATATACAACTTGCCCGTTTCCCGGGTCAACACGTGGGGCAGGCAATCTTGCCTGCTAGCCGCCTTTCAGGCGCCCAGCTATAGCATCATCGCCGAGGCGCCCAGCCCACGGTGAACGTCACCATGACGCTGCGTCCCGGCAGTAGATTCAGCAAGTCGCTCGGATTCTCCACGTAATGCGCTGTCGCCGTCGGGCCGAGTCCGGGCGTGATTCCGACAAGATTGTGGCTGTCGGCGAGATTATTGACCGCCAGCCCGATCTTACTCCCGCGCAGCCAGGACGCGCCCTTGACTGTGTAATTCCCGAAGACGTTCACCACATTGAACGGATCGATCTTGTAGGCCTCATCGACCGGGAAGGGGATCATGACTCCGTTGACCAGGTAGTTGAGCGTGGCGTTGTCGTTGTACAGCGAGCCGACTCGCTTGTCGACCAGCCCGAAACTCCAGTCCTTGTGTCGCCACAGCAGGGTCGCGGTCTCGACGTTCCTGGGCGTGTTGGCCACCCAGAGGCCGCCGTTGGGATAGTTGGGCCCCCCCTGATACTTTGCCGAGCCCATTGTGCCGTTGGCGTAGAGCGTAAATCCATATCCGAGTATGAAGCTGGTTTCCGCTTCGACACCCTTGGTATTGCTGGGCCCGGTCGCGACATAGACGGGTTCGTTAGTGGTCGGATCGATGTAGGTATCGTAGCCGTTCTGGAAGTGGATGTAGTAGGCGTCGACATCCAAAGTCCAGCGGCGGTATTTCATCACGGAGCCGACCTGATACGTCTTAGCCAGGGTCGGCTTGGGCGGAACCAGAACCTGCGCGTTCGGAACGTCGAAGACGGCGCTCACCGGAATAACACTGCCCTCGGCAAACTGGGCATACACCGACCAGCCGCTCTTCAGGTAGTAACGAGCCGCGATATTCGGCAGCCAGTTATTGTAGTTGATCGAGTGCCTGACAAACTGGACGCCGCCGATGCAGGCGGGCGCGCCGATGCCGGGATAAGTCGAAGCCACTCCACCCAGGCAGCCGACCGTCTTCCCATTGTCCTGGTACTGCTGGAGCGACATTTGGTAATCCGCGGCTTTAACGCCGGCCGTGACCACCAGTTTCGGCGCCGCGTGCCATTCGTATTCGGCGAACGGCTGAATGGACTGAGTAATGAAATGCTCGTGGAAGTTCCCCAGCGGCGTGTCTTGCTGACTCAAAATGTTGGACGGGACCTGATAACGGTCCGTGTAGGCCCAGTCGTACCAGATGCCTGTGCGGAAGATACCCCACTTGGTATCCTTACTCAAGATCGCTGTGTCCCCGGCATGCCGATACCCGTTGAGCTTGTCGACACCGCTCGGTTTGCTGGTACTTAGGCTGACTGTGGCTCCATTCTGGTAGAACTGTTTGTTCCAGTAGCGCGTGGTGTACAGCTTCGTGTTGAACTTCCACCCGTTCCCTAAGTCGGTGGTGTAGGCGGCGTATTCGAAATCGGTCTGCACGTGATAGGTGTTGTAGCCGTAATAGTAGGGATCGGGTGTGCCGTTCGCAAGTAATGGGGTGCCGTCCAACAGGTAGTTATCGCCGAACTGCGCCACCTGCGCGCGGGTGGGGTTGGTGGTGTTCGGAGTATTGGTCCAAATGTCGACCAGCCCGCCGTACAACGTGATCGAACTGCGGTTGGAGACCCGGTAT
>OMOG01000428.1 GCA_900290305.1 Candidatus Sulfopaludibacter sp. SbA4 | reverse complement strand
CCGCCGGCGCACCTGCGAACGCGGCGGGCCGCGGCGGGCGCGGTGCGGATGCAGGCGGGGGGGCAGGTGGTGGCGCCACCGAATTCTACAATTACGATACGACCGCGGGCACTGGACCCGCGATCCCCGACGCCCAGCCCACGGAAACTCACCAGAAGATCACCCTCAACGGGGAAGCACTCGCCTACACCGCGCGCGCCGGCTACATGCCCCTGCGCAACGCCACAACGGGACAGTCGGAAGCGCATCTGTTTTACACCAGCTATGCCAAGGACGGGGTCAGCGACGTCTCGGTGCGCCCGGTGTTGTTTTTCCTGGGCGGCGCGCCGGGTGTCTCGGCCAGTTGGCAGGAGTTTGGCGGTCTGGGTCCGAAGCGGATGCGGTGGATGAAAGACGGCACCGCCGGGCTGCCGCCTTATGGGTGGGTCGACAATCCCAATACGCTGCTAGGCCAGGCGGACCTGGTTTTCGTGAACCCGGTAGGGACGGGGTTCAGCCGGCCCGCTCAGCCGAGCCGGGGCCCGAACTTCTGGAATTCGGTCGCCGATATCGCTTCACTCGGAGAGTTCGTGCGGAGCTTCGTCAATCAGTACAATCGCCGGAATTCACCGCTCTTTCTGGCGGGCGAGGATTTTGGCACGGCGCGGGCGGCGGGATTGGCCGCCTATCTCACGGAACACCAGATTCCGGTTCATGGCCTGGTGCTGCTATCCATGGCGATGAGCGCCGACGCGGTGGCAGGCGATGCGCAATACATCACGCTGCTGCCCAGCCTGATCATGTCCGCCTGGTACCACAAGAAGCTGTCGCCGGAATTGACAGCCATGAGCGCCGAACAGATTTCGGGACAGGCGCGCCAGTTTGCCTCGCGCGAGTATCTGCACGCGCTCTACAAGGGCGACCGCCTGACGCCGGAGGAACGCACCAAGGCGGTGGCGGACCTTGCGCGGCTGACGGGGCTCTCGAAGGCATTTGTCGTAAACAACGATTTGCGCATCACCCTGGACCGCTTTAACAGCGAGCTGATGCGCGACCAACACCGTGGACTATCCAACTCGGATGCGCGGGTGAGCGGCTTTATCCCGGGGGCGGGCGGCGGCGGTCGCGGTGGGCGCGGCGGCTTTGGCGGCGTTGCCCCAAGCCCGATCGACTTCAATCTGAGCAATCTCGCCGGCGGCTTCCAGGCGGCCTACGAGGCTTACCTGCGGGGCGAGCTGACTTTCAACGGCGGCAACGGAATCTTCTATCTGTCGAGCGGCGGCGTGGGCACGTTCACTTCCACCGGGAGCGACGACGCGAGCCTGGCCGGCGCGTTCGCCCGCAATCCTAACCTGCACCTGTTTGTAGGCATCAACTACTTCGATCTCAATGCGCCGTTCTATGCGGCTGAGTATACGCTGGCTCATTTGAACGTGTCGCCGGAGGTCCGCGCCCACAACATCACGGTCACTCATTTCGAGGCTGGGGCGATGACTTATGCCGACAGCAAGGCGCTGGTCAAACTAGAGGGCGACCTGAATAGGTTCGTCCGGGAAGTGATTTCACCGGCACGTCAGTAAGACGCGGCTCATGTCCAAAAACCAAAGGAGCAATGCCATGAGAGTTCACGGACGATTTCATCTTTTACTCATCCTCATCGCTGGCTTGAGTGTGCAAGCCTTCGCCCAGGGCGGCCGGGGCCGCGGAGCGACGGGCGCGACCAACGACTTCTATCGCTTCAATTACAACGCCGAAGAGATGCAGCCGATCAACTATCCCGCGCAGCCGATCGCGACCAAGCACCAGATCGCGCTGCACGGGGAGACCATCCAGTACACGGCCCACGTGGGATTCCTGCCGATCCACCAGGCCACCAGCGGGGTGACCGAGGGGCACCTGTTCTACATCTACTATTCCAAGGACGGCGTCACCGACAAGTCGAAGCGGCCGGTCTGGTTCTTGTTCAACGGCGGACCGGGCGCGGCCTCGATCTGGCTGCACATGGGCGCGTTCGGCCCCAAGATGGTGAAGTTGAACCCGGACGGCATGGCCACGCCGCCGCCGTACACCTACGTGGACAATCCCAACTGCCTGCTGGACACCGGCGACCTGGTCTTCATCGACGCCATGGGCACGGGTTTCAGCCGCCCGGACCGGCCGGGTTATGGCGCGGACTTTGGAGGAGTGGAGAACGATCTGGCGGCCTTCGGCGAGTTCATCCGCAGCTTCCTGAACGAATACAATCTCTGGGGTTCGCCGCTGTTTGTCGGCGGAGAGAGCTACGGCACCACGCGGGCGGCGGGCCTCGCCGGCTACCTGACCGACCACGACATTCCCATCAACGGGGTGATGCTGCTGTCGGCGGTCATCGACTCCAGCGCCAGTGCGGGCGAACAGCGCCAACTACAGACGCTGCCGACCGAAATCATGACCGCGCATTTTCACAAGAAGCAGCCGCCGGATCTGCAGAAGCTCACGGTGGAGCAGATGGCCAAACAGGCGCGCGAATTCGCCTCGGGCGAATATCTCGAATACCTGTTCGACGGCGCGCGCGCGACCCAGGCCCAGCGCGAGAAAGTGCTGACCGACTTTGCGAGATACACGGGACTTTCCAAGACGTTCATCGATTCGCTCGACCTGCGAGTTCCGCTGGGGCCGTTCAGCACGGAGCTGATGCGCGACCGGCATATGATGACGTCGCGCCTGGATTCGCGATTTGCGGGCTACCAACTGGATGCGGGCGCCACCAATACGAGCTTCGATTACAGCAACGCCAATATCGAAGACTGTTTTCTCACGGCTTTCGAGGCGTATGTCCGGAACGACCTGAATTACAAGAACGACAACCTCTATTACGTCTCGGGGAACGCGCCGCCGTGGTCTGGGGAATACAACACGGTAGTCAACCTGGAGGACGGTTTCGCCAAGAATCCGCACATGCATCTATTCGTGGGAATGGGATATTACGATTTCGCCTGCCCGTTCTACCCCGTGGAGTGGACCGTCGCCCACCTGAAGGCGTCGGACGAGATCAAGAAGAATAACATTTCGCTGGGATACTACGAGGCGGGCCACATGGTCTATATCGACCAGCCATCGGCGGCCAAGTACCACGCGGACTTAGTGAAGTTCGTGCAGGCGTCATTGCCAAAGTGAAGGGGCGACCGGAGAATTATCACAGGGTCTCGGATGCGGTGACGTGGCGCAGGCACTCGTGCCGACGCCTGCCGTCGATCGTGTGGCGAGACCGCGAACACGTGTCGAGACGAGTCTCGACACGGCAGGCACGAGTGCCCGCGCCACATGACCAGCAGGCCTTTCAGGTCTGTGGTTGGGGCCACTGACTCGTGGATGCGTTTGTCGGTTGAGACTCAGGCGTCTTCGTTCTCTTTAATCGCATCTTCGATTTCCGCACGATGCGATCGCACATAAGCCCAGGCGGTGACGAGATCTTCAGCGCGAAGTGTCGGATAGGATCGCAAAAGCTGGTCTTCGCCGATCCCCAGACGGCGCGACTGCTCCAGCACCCAGACTGGTATGCGGGTGCGAACGATGCAGGGTTCACCGCCGCAAACGCCTGGGGTCGAATCGATTCCGGGAAGCAGTTCCTCGACCTGGCGCAGGGCACTCATACCTAGTCTCAGTTTACGCGATTTTTCGGTGGTCCACCGGATCAGTGGATCTTCTGCACCAGCGCGGCACTCAGCGCCACCGGATCCATGCCTGCCGCGGTAATGGCGTAGCCGGCGATGTATCGGCCCGTCCGCACAAAGCACATACGTCCCAGGTATTTGTCGGTGCTCTGAAAGGCATCGTCGCCCAGCTTGACCGGCGCGGCATCGGTGAATCGCTGGCGAAGGCCCTGCATGACCGCGGCGGCGGAATCCGGCGTCTCCTCCAGCACTACGAACGCCTTGCCATAGTCGTATTGCGACACGTACCCGCGCTTGAGGATCCGCAGCCCGAGCACGCTTTCCGGAGCCAGCTTCAGGGTTTGCTGCCTATCCGTGGGAAACCATGCCAGCGCCGCGGGCGGAGACGCGTTGCCGGGGACGAGCTTTTCCAACGCGACCGCCCCACTGCTTCAGCGGAGCCGTGAAGTCGCCTTCCGGGTTAGCGGCGATCTCCACGTAGTATTTGCCCTTGGCGAAGATCAGGCGGCGCGGCACAATCTGCCCGCCCGTGCCGACCGGGTACGCGAACTGCCGCAGGTCGCGCGTGGCGCTGAACCAGCCAAACGCGTTGTCCGCGTCGCCCATGTCCGAGATATCGATGACGAACGTGGTCTCGCCTTGCTTGCACGTGATCCCGTGCATGTTCTGGAAGTTGTAGGAAAAATACCCCTCCGAGTTTCCGTCCATGTACTCGTAGAGGTTGTCGGTAGTGTAATACCGCGGCTGTCCGTCCTGAGTCCACCCGGGCACCAGGCTGCACGAGGGGGCGACCGCCCGATCTTCGGCGGCCGCCAACACGAACGCAAGCAGGCCCAGAGCGATGCCCAAACTCGGGAGGAGCTTCAGCATGCAAAAAGCTCCTGGGCACGGCTCAAGCGCGCCGACACGTGCACGCCGTGCGGGCACTGGACCGCGCAGGTGGTGCAGTCACTGCAGCGAACACTCTGATGCTCGGCGGACATGCGCAGGAAGTTTTCCCGGCCCAGCGGGAACTGGCCGTATCCGTCGGCGTACATGACGAAGCGCACCATGTCGGCCACCGGCAGACCCTTGGGGCACTGTCCGGTGCACTCGCCGCACATGCGGCAGAAGTACGGACTGATCTCCTCCAGGCGGGCCGACAGGATCTTGGAGTCGGCGTCGGTGAATCGCTCGGACATAGCGCGGAAGTTCTGCTCCAGTTGGTCGTTATCGGTCATGCTGGGAACGGTGGTGGCGATGGCGGGATTGTTGATGGTCCACTTGAGCGCCGCGGCGCCAAAGTTGGCGGGCCGTTGCGGCTGGCCGCCGCCGCGTCCGCGGCCGGCCCGAGCCATCACCTTCAT
>OMOG01000531.1 GCA_900290305.1 Candidatus Sulfopaludibacter sp. SbA4 | reverse complement strand
GGTACACGTGATGCTGGTCTATGGGGACATCGTGAAGCGGTGGAAGCGCGCGCTGGCGATTCCACAGGCCGCGCTGGCTACGCTGGCGGTGATTGTGCTGATGTTGGGGCTTTCGGTGGCGTGGATGTGGTGGAAGGCGCGCCGGGCGGAGCGATGGCGGGCGGGGAGCACGGTGGCGGGGAAGGCGGCGGAGGCGGTGTGACATATCGCGAGACCGGCTGCGGCCCCAGGTTGACGAACGATGCTCCTGCGCCATGCGGTCGTCAGCAAGGGATTGCGGGGTCCATTTCGCGGTCCGGCTGTGGATAGGGACAGGGCCGAGGCGAAAACAAGACGGCAACGACAGCAGGCCGTCTCGGACCACCCGCCTGTCGGTGGCAGTCAACTGATTCCGTTCGCCTTGTAGCCGGACAACAGTAACAGGAGATACCCTGCGTATGAGATTCGTATGTCTTGTTACATTACTAACAGGACCACCAGAACTTTTTCATTGACTTTCTTTCAGGGGGGGGGCAATGATATCCGTGAATAAGATCTGTAAATCTTATTCAGACCCGAGGCGCCGAGGTTGAGCAGACAGGCCGCGAAGGCCGGGGAGGAATGCCTCGCCGTTAGCCGCTCGTCCCACGGTGAGCGCGGCTGAGCATGCGGCTGTGTGCATCGCCTTGGCGTACAGGAGGTTAGTAGATGAGCTTACCCACTAAGATCCAAACAACCGCAGACCTCGCGACTATCGGGGTCGCGGTTTTGCTATCGGCCGTCCTGATCAAGGTCTATCTTGTCCCGGCCTCGTCGCCGCGCGTGCCGCCCGCGGCGCCGCCCGCTGTGGCGGCCACCTCGGTCGGTAGCAGCCTCAAGGGCCAGCTTCCGGGAGTCGACTGGAGCAAGAATGGGCGGACCCTCGTCCTGGCCATCTCGACGCAGTGCCACTTCTGCAAGGAGAGCACGCCGTTCTACCGCCGGCTTGAGCAGGAAGTGGGCAAGGTGGTGAAAATGGTGGCTGTGCTGCCTCAACCAGCCCACGAGGCCGAGCAGTATCTGAAAGATGAGGGTGTACAGGTGGATCAGGTCAAGCAGGTCTCGCTCGGTACCATAGGGGTAAGGGGGACACCGACCATCCTCCTGGTGGACAGCAAGGGGGTCGTAACGAAGGTATGGACCGGAAAGCTCAAGGCTGAGGAGCAGGAACAGGTCCTTGGTGTTTTGAAGAAAGGATAGTATGCTCAGATCGTTCAAGGTAATCGGCGGAAGCGCTTTGGCGTTTGCGCTTCTGCTCGCCGTGGCCACGCAGTGGCCCACACAAGGAACCGCCGCGGCAGCCCAGGCTCAGCGGCAGGTCCTCTTTAACATAGCGAGCAATTACGAGCCTGTGGTGATTACCAAGGTCACGCTCGCGAACACTGTGGTGCAGACCGGCCGCTTCATCAAACCGGCAACAGACGCCCCCGATGCAACCACGCCGTTCCAGGCGGACGACGATTGGATTCAGAACCTCGCCGTCCACCTCCTCAACCGGACCAACAAGCCCATAGTCTATGCGATGCTCAATTTTAGTTTTCCCGAAACCCTAAACGGGCACATGCTGCGGGGATACCCCCTGAGCCTCGGCCGCATTCCTCAGCCTGCCGATTTTGACCGGAACGGCAGCCCACTCAGGCAACGGCCGGGCTTGCAACCCATCTTGTTCAGGCCGCACCAGACCATGGTGATTGCCTTGGCCGATTACATTGATCGGATCAAGGCTAACGTCGAACCTGTCATCCCGCTTGCAACCGCAATGCAGGTGAAGGTCCACCTGATCGCGTTTTACTTCGCGGATGGGATGAAGTGGGACGGGGCGTTTAGAACGCCCGACCGGCAGAACTTCACATGGACGAAGATGGACCGGAACTACTTCCCCGGCGACGTGAACTTGAACTGGCCGGGTCGCCCCGGCTGGATCGACCCCCAATGAGACGATAAGGAAGGCAAAGCGATGAAGAGACTCCTTAGAGTTTTGGTATTGGCTGGCTGTGTCTTCGTGCTCCTCCAGGGGACACGGACGACGGTAAGGGCGCAAACGCCAACGTTCCCCCCCACTTGCTGTGCGACGGGGTACACCTCAACGTTTCCCGATACCCCCTGTAACAGTTGTACGGGTCCATATGCCTATCAAGACGCTGGCGGTTGCACCAACTCAGTCGGCGACGTTGAAGTTGCGGGGCCCTGCGAAGGGGGGACCGGCGGTTGGAACGTGTTTACGGAGTCTGTGGACTGCGAGGCAACGGGCGGAAACTGTTATCTTACCGGCGACAGTTGCCCCACCAGTTACACCTACAGCTATTGGGACACCGACCCTATGAACTGTAGCGCGGCGCCGCCGGGGGGAGGGTGCGTGCTTCTGGGCGGATCGTGCACAAGCACCGGCAGCCCCTGCTGCCCTGGCCTCACTTGTATTTTCCCAACTTCCGGTGCGGGAACCTGCCAGTCTTGTGTCTCGTGGTTCGGACAGCCCTGTACCCCAACGGGCGCCTCTCATGCCTGTGGGCTATGGAGCTGCGATGGTAATACATGTAACGGTGAATGTGGGAGCAACGGAGACTGCTGGGACGGGGAAGACCAGGGCACGTGCAACAATGGCTGCTGCGAGTATCCCGACGGCGGCGGAGGCGGCTGCGGCTACGAGGAGGCCGGTGAGACCTGCGACGAGTGCGGGGATCAATGGGACTGCAACGGCAATTGCCCCGGCGGCTGCGAAACCGGCGGGCAGGACCCCTGCGCTACGGCTGGTTGTGAGTACAGTTGCATAGACGGCGAAGTGGATGGCCGGATCGAGGCTGAGTGCCAGTCAGAGGACCCGGTCATCATCAGCCTGGATGGCAGCGCCTTTCCGCTAACCGGCGCCGCCAACGGCGTCCGCTTCGACTTCTACGGCCTCGGTAAACCGGAACTGATGTCGTGGACGGCAGCGGGTGCGGACGTGGGATGGCTTGCGCTCGACATCAACCGGGACGGGCGCATCGACAACGGCTCGGAGTTGTTCAGCAACGTGACCCACAGCCGGGCAAGGCCGGCGCGCACCTTGGCTTCAAGGCCCTGGCGGTGTGGGATCAGCCAAACTTCGGCGGAAACGGCGACGGGTGGATCACCGCCAAGGACTACGTGTTCTCGAGACTCAGGGTGTGGGTAGACTCCAACCACAACGGGATCTCGGATCCTTTAGAGCTGCTCACCATGCAGCAGGCGGGCATTTCAGCCATCTCAGTCCACTATCTACCGGACAACTGGACCGATTCGTACGGAAACCGGTTCCAGAACCGCGCTCAGATAACCTGGAGCGATCCGAATCACGGGAATGGAAAGGGTCAAGGGAGCGGAGGAGGCCGGGCGCAGTGGGCGTACGATGTAGTGCTGCTCTCGGCGACTGGGAAGTAGAGTGGCTGGATGGGCCAATCGCGCGGGCTGTCTTCGTTGCGGCAGCCCGACCCAATTCTCAAGGCAGAAAGCAAATAGGGATGAGCTATTGATGCTCGCACTGGCGGGTGAAAGCTCTACCCACCTATAAATCCTACAGCTTCAAGGTGCCCACCAACTGCGAGACGTTGCCGATTCTTTCTAATTTGAGGAAATCGGCCAATTCCGCGGCGATCCGCACGGGGGATTGCGGGTCCCAGAACGTCGCCGTGCCGACTTGAACAGCACAGGCGCCGGCGATCAGGAATTCGGCGGCGTCGACTCCCGTAGCAATTCCTCCCATCCCGATGACGGGAATCTTCACGGCGCGCGCGGCCTGGCACACCAGGCGCAGGGCGATGGGCTTGATGGCGGGACCGGACAGGCCGCCGAATCCTGCGCCGATGCGCGGGCGGCGCGTGCGCGCGTCAATGGCCAGGGCCACGAAGGTATTCACGAGCGAAATGGCATCGGCGCCGCTGGATTCGGCGGCTTGCGCCAGCGGCTCGATGGCGGCGACGTTGGGGGAGAGCTTCACTACCACAGGCCGGCGGGCCACTTGCTTGACGGCTGAGACTACTTTGCCCAGCAGGGCGGGATCGCTGGAGAAGTAAATCCCGCCGTGGCTGGTATTGGGGCACGACACGTTCAGTTCGTAGCCGGCCAGGCCCGGGTGGTCTTCGAGAACGCGCACCACTTCCACGTAATCTTCGGCTTCGTAGCCGAAGACGTTGGCGAAGACGGCGGTATCGAGCCGCGCCAGGGCGGGCAGTTTGCGGCTGACGAACTCGCGGACCCCGATATTCTGCAGGCCGATGGAGTTGATCATGCCGGCTTCGGTTTCGTAGATGCGGGGCGCAGGATTGCCTTCGATGGGCTCGCGCGAGAGTCCCTTGACCACGAGACCGCCGAGCGCATTCAGGTCCACCAGCTTTTCAAATTCGATGCCGTACCCGAAGGTGCCGGAGGAGGCCAGCACGGGGTTCTTCAGAGCGATACCGCAAAGGGACGTAGCGAGCGCCGGGTCGCGCGGAGATCTCATTCGACGAGGGCCTCGCCCAAGACATGGCCGGTGGAGGACGACGGAGCGGCAACCCCTATGGCGCGCGCCAGCGTGGGCGCGACATCCACCGATTCCACGGGCGATTCGAATACGCCGCTGCGGAACTGCGGTCCGTAGAACATCAGCGGCACGCGCACATCGTAGTTGTAGAGCGAGCCGTAGGAGACGCCGCGGCCCTGCGCGAAGTCCTCCACATACTCGGGGTGGTAGGAGAGAATGACGTCGCCCGAGCGGACGGGGTGGAAGCTGTTGCGGAAGCGGCGCTCCCACTCATCGTGGGTGGAGCAGGCTCCCCCGGCGGTGAAGTAGCCGGAGACGGCGGGATGCTCCATGGCGGCGCGGGCGGCGGCCTGGCGGATGGGCTCGGGATCGCGGAAGCCGCTGCTATCCAGGTACAGGAAGGGATACAGGTATTTCTCCACGCGGCCGCTGCCGGTGGAGTTGAGGTAGCGATCCACGGCCTGCGCCACGGTTTCGCCGCTGACGGCCATGCGGTCGCGAGACTCGGCGGCGGGCTCGGGCGGCGCGCCGTGCGCACGGGCGGCGCGCCGTGCGCACCCGCCACCACCAGGCTGAAATTCTTTTCCCCGGGCGCCTTGGTGAGTTGATTCAGCAAGGATTCGATCTGCCGGTCGAGGCGCAGGGTCAACTGGCGCATGAGGGGCGAGACGGCGCCGGTTTCGTATCCCAGGAGCCCGGTGGAACCGGCCAGGATGCAGAGGAATTCGAAGGTGCCGGTTTGGCCCATCTTTTCCCTGGCGATCAGCTCCAGGGCTAGGTCGAACTGCACATCCTGGGCGTAGTACGAGGATTTGTAGAGCGCCAGAAACTCCGCCGGCCGCTCGGGGGAGAAGTTGAGGGTGCGGAGGGCAGGCGCGTCCGGCCTGGCTCCCAGTGCCAGCCATCTGGCGTCGTGGAGGGAGTCCGGATTCCTGGCGGCATTGAAGGCGGCCAGCCAATCGGGCGGATCGGGGAGGGTCGAGAACTGGCCGTTGTCGTCGATCCAGAAGAGGCGCGCGTCGGGCGTGCCGGCAAACAGCGCGCCGTGCGCATCGTTCAGCGAGACCACGGTCACGCGGGCTCCGGGGAGGGCGTCCACCTGGGCTGCCAGGGTGGTGGCGAGGAGCGCGTCGTCGGTGGCCGGGACCGGTTTTCGGATGGAGCGGTCGTACCAGGAGTCGGCGGCGATGCCGTGCTGCGCGGGCCAGGCGCCGGTGGCCAGGGTGGCGATGCTGGAGGCGGGAAAGGTGCTGGCCAGGTGGCGGCAATCGGGAAAGTACGCGCCCTTTTCCAGAAGACGCCGGAAGCCGCCGGGGGCGAAGGAGTTGGCGGCGGAATCGAGGTAATCTGGCCGGAATTGATCGAGGATCACGAGCACCAGCAATTTGGGACGGGTGGGCAGGGCCATTAGCCGCCCGGCCAGTCCACCCCCGGCCAGTCCACTAAGGATGCACGCTGTGAATTCCCGACGGTAGAGGTCCACTAAAAGGAGTTTAACAGAGAGGCATAAGTAGTGTTATAGTGTGGGTTTCAAAATCATAAGTTGGCTGGCTGGGCTATCCCTCCGAGTCCGGGCGGCGAGGAATACTCATGCAAGAGGATAAGAATTTCCTAGGATTAGCCACGATTCGCCGCAATCGCGGTATCTCTTTGAAACAGATCGCCGAATCGACCAAAATCAGCGTCCGCTGCCTGGAATCGATTGAACGCGGGGAGTTCCGGAAACTGCCGGGCGGGATCTACACGACCAGCTATATTCGCCAATACGCGCAGGCCATCGACTACGATGAAGCGTCCATTCTGGCGGTATATCAACGCGAGATGGCGGGCGAAGGGAACGCGCGGACGGGGAGCAAGGGGCTGCTTGGCGGGCTGCGGCCGCTGTCGAGCATTTTGGGATCGTAAGGGAAGAAAAAGGGGCTGGGGGTTGGGGATCGGGGAAGGTGGCTCGCTTCGCTCGCCTTGTTGGCAGGCGGAAGCGCCCGGTCGCCTACCTTGTGAGACTGCATTTGTTGTGGGGCGGGCCCTCAAGTTCCTTTATTTCCCGCCGGCCGGTCTCTAGTAAAACGAATGGACAGCCCCCGCCGGCCTCGCGTACACCCGGCGCGACGCGTTAACCTGAAGAGGAAGCCCATGACAGTGATCGAACTTTCCGACCAACAGGCGGCTGCGCTGAAGGCGAAGGCGGCGGCGGCGGGCCTTACCCTCGAAGCCTGGCTCAACCAGTTGGCCGGCGGTGCGGAAACGGAGCCATCCGCCGAACATCCCTTGCAAACCGCTGCAGACATCGTTCTCGGCCACATGCGCAACGTACCGCCCGAAATCATGGCCACGATGCCCAAGGACGGCGCGAGCCAGCACGATCACTATATCTACGGCTGGCCCAAAAAAGAGCCATGACCACTCTTTTCGCCGACACGTTCTACTGGATTGCGCTGGCGGATTTTGCCGACAGCGCCCACCAGCGGGCGTTGGCTCTCACAGCCGCGCGAGCGTCATCGCGCATCATCACCACCGACGAAGTGTTGACGGAGTACCTCACGTTTTTCTCGACCGCACCTGAACCGCTTCGCCGCGAAGCTGCCGAAAGCGTTGTGGGCATCCTGGCGAGTTCCGTCATTCGCGTGATCCCGCAGAGCCGGGACTCGTTTCTTGCCGGGCTGCAACTCTACCGCGCCCGTCCCGACAAAGGATACAGCCTGGTCGATTGTATTTCGATGCAGGCGATGCGCAAGGAAGGGCTCACCGAGGTTCTCACGAACGACCGGCATTTTGAGCAGGAAGGTTTCCGGGCGCTGTTCCGGGATTCTTAAGAAACCATTCGGCCAGAGCCAAGCCACCTTACCGCCGAGGCCTTAGCGGGCTTCAGCACGGCCTGTGACCGATAGCAGATTCTACCGGACAGAAGCAAGGGGAAAATCCTGCAAGTGGAAACGGGGCGCCGTCCCCCTGGACCCGCCTTCGCCTATTGACTCCGGCAGGATGCGAACAAGGCCGACGAGGGCGTTCGGTCTGCCCCACGGCCAAAGTAAGCAGCATTGGGCGAAAGCGTTCCCCAACTCAGTTCAGGGATTGCGCCACATACAACTCGGATTGCAGAACCGCGTAGTTGTAGGCGTAGGCGCGGCCATCGGGCGTGACGTGCAGGTGCAAGTCGCCGGGTGAATCGAGCGGGCGGGTGAGGCGCAGCTCCTTCCACAATGACCGCTTCCCGGTCGAAATCTCCACGATCCCCACCTTGACGGTGGGAGTGGTCACCTGGCGCACCCGGACATAGAGCGAATTGTTGTCGGCGCGCCATCCGAGCGGGGCTTCGTCATCCTGGATTCCCTGCACGGGCTGCGCGGCGCCGCCATCCAGGGGGTAGACAAACCACCCGTTACCGGGTCCGTATGTCACCAGTTTTTTCCGGTCGGGCGAAAGAAATACGCCATAGGCGCCGCTGACACCGGGTGGGGTGACCGGCTGCGCGGATCCTCGCGTCCGGTCCCAGACGAAGCATTGGTGCTGCCCCAGTCCCAGCACGAGGTAGCGCTGCTGGCCATCCAGCCATCCCAGGACGGCGGGCTGCTCCACGCCGGGCACGTTGGCGACGATCTCCTCACCGGGGCCGGTGGGAAGCAGGACGAAGCGGCGCGAGCCGGCATCGTCGGGCACGAAGGCCGAGACCCACGTGCCGTCCGGCGAGAGCGTGTACGCAGATCCATCGCCCAGGCGAACCGCGGGCGAGCCATCGGTCTTGCGCAGATAGATGCTGCCCCGGGGACCGCCGGCCGGGCCGAAGACGCCGGTGGCAATCAGGCGGCCATCGTCGGAGATGCCGGCCACGGTGGCCAGGTCCAAGGTCGACAAGTCACGCTCTTCGGTATCGCCGGGCGCCGCCCCCACGATCCCGAAGTGCATCGAGCCCATGCTGATGAGGACCTCACCGTCGCGGGAGATGTCCATCAGCTCGACGCGTCCGGGCAGATTGGCGACCGTGCGCTTGCGGCCCTTCAGATCGATGGCGTAGATGGTTTGCGGGTCGCCGGAATCGAAGGAGCGGAACCAGATCTCTTTTCCATCGGGCGTCCAGCAGAGGGGCGAGACGGAATTCAAGGAGGTCTGTCCCGAGACCACCCCGAGGGAGCGCCGTTTTCCGGAGCGGTCGGCGAGGTTCAGTTCGACGCTCCTGCCGTTGGCGTAGCTCTCGAATGCCACCAGGGCGCCATCGGGCGAGATGCGGAGGGTCTCGAGCGGTAAGGCGATGTGGTCCAGCAGCACCTTGCCGATGGGATACTCGAGACGATCGGCGCCGTTGACCCTGCGCAGAACGGCCATGGACTCGCCATCGGGCGCCCAATCGGCAGCCATGATGCCGTCGAGTAAGGGCCGGGTTTGCCCACCCGAGAGGGAGCTGCGGGTCAGCATGCCGGCTTGCTCGAAGGCCATCTCCTCTTTCGATGAAATGGCAAGCAGGCGGCTGTCGGGGGGAAGGCCGAGGTCGCGGGAATCCGGACTGCCGGGGCTGGCGAGATAGGTGCGGTAGGAACCGCCCTCCCAGTTGGCCACGTACACCACGTTTTTCCCGTCGGGCATGAAGCGCGCGGTGCCGACATGCCCTTTGCGAAAGGTGAGGCGCTCAAAGCGCGGCGGCTCGTGGGGCGGCCGGCGGACATT
>OMOG01000089.1 GCA_900290305.1 Candidatus Sulfopaludibacter sp. SbA4 | reverse complement strand
TCCCGCCAAGGTTTGCGGCGCCGGGACCGAGCGGATATTTCCGACGATGTTGGTGTTGAGCGTGCGCGGCGTCAGGGTATTGCCCACGATCTTCCAGGGGGTTCCATCCGACATGATGACTTGCGGGCCGTGCTCGCTGGAGGCCAGGACCATGGGGGTGATGATGGCGAAGGTGGCGTTGAAGGGAATGGGAGGCAGGCTGACGCGCCCGACCACGGCCTGCTTGGTCAGATCGACGATGTTGATGGTCTCGCTGCCGCTGGCGGCGACATACATTGTGTTGCCATCGGTTCCGAATGCCAGGGAGCGCGGCAATTGGCCCACGGGGATAGGGGCGAGGAATTGCTGCTGCTGCATGTCGAAGATCTCGATGCGGTTGAGGCCGGGGTTGGCGATGTAGAGTCTCTGGCGCGCGGCATCGGCCAGCATGTCGGTGAGGCCGGTGGTGGTGGCGCCGATATCCACGGGGATGATGTTGCCGCGCGCTTCCGAGTTGCGGCTGTTCTGGAAGACGCGCACGTTGGGCACGATGTTGACGGCTTCCGACGACTGGATCAGGAGTTGATCAGGCGCGGCGGTCCCGAGGGTGCGCGCAGCGGCGGAGTTGAATTGGGCGGTGACGTCGCCGCCGTAGGATCGGGAGGTGACTTTGGTAGTGACGGAGGTGGCGGTGGTGGTGAGCACCTGCACGGTGGCGGTGAGCGTTCGTCCTCCGGCATTGCGCACGGGGATGACCGCGGAATTCTGGGAGGCGGTGACGCCGCACTGGTCGCTGGCCAGGAGCGCCACGTTCGAATCGGGGATGGCAATGGGAACCTGCGGCAGGGTGCCGATGGGCAGGACCATAAAGCCGGATTGCGAGATGGCGTAGATGGTAGCGCTGTCGGAGGTGATGACCATTTTGCCGCTGAGGGTCTCGGGGATTTGAATTCCCAGCTCGATCAGCAGGTTGTCGGGATTGTTGAAGAGCAGTTGGCTGGTGTTGGACGAGGCGCTGGTCAGTTCGGGCACGATGTTGTAGGCGGTGACCAGCACCGGGCCGCCCGCGGTCTGCGCGTAGACAGCACCGCCCTGGCTGGTCTGCGTGTTGAAGTTGGCGCCGGTCGGAAAGACGAACGGGGAGTTGATGGCGCTCTGTTGCGCGAGGACCAGCAGCGAGGAGGTCTCGAAGAGCGTGGGACCGGAGACGAATCGGGAACCATCGGCGGAGACCGCGACGACCGGCGAGATCACGGGGATGTTGCGGCTGGCCAGGATGGTGGAGGAATTGACGTCGAAGACGTAGACCGTGCGGGTGTTGTTGGCGAGGTCGTGGACGCCGATGATGGTGCGGCCGTTCTGGGATGCTTGGAGGCGGGCGTGGCTGGCCAGGGCCATGGCGCCGTTGGGCGGGGGCAGGGACGGCGCCGAGGGAGCCGCGGGGGCGATGACAACGGTGCCGAGGGCTTGCGACGCGGCGACGGTGGGATCGAAAGTGATGAGGACGTCCTGCCCCACGCCGGTGCCGATGGTGCTGATGAGAACCTTCTCGTTGAATCCGACGGCCAAGCCTTCGGGGCTGGCGGCGAGGGTGACGGATTGGGAGGCGAAGGTGGCGGAAGTGAGGTCGATGATATCGAGGGAGGAGGCGCCGTAGCAGGCCACGTAGAGCGATTTGCCGGAGCGGGACATGGCGATGGCGAGAGGGACGGCGTCGGTCTTGACGATGTTGGTCTGGCGGGGCGGGTTGGTGTTGGTGCCGTAGACTTCGACCTGGTTGGAGGCGGTGTTGACGACGTAGAGGCGCTTGCGGGCTTCATCGAGGACGAGGTCGGCGAGGGGCTGGGAGTGGGCGACGACCGTTCCGAAGGTGGCAGCCAGGGACGGTAAGGCGCTGAGGAAAAGGAGAACAAGGGGCCTAAATACGTACATTGGTAAAACAATATTAACCCATTGCAGGGAGGGAAGTTGTGTGGGGGTGGTGCTGAGGCGCAGGGGCGATTCGCCGAGTTGGTCGAGCGGGAGAAGGAGTGCGGATTGACTGCGGAGTTGGATCGCTTCATGGAGCTGGAGCACGCGCTGAGAATCGCGAAGGCGAAAGCTCGCCGGTTCTTGTCTCGCGGGTAGTCCCGTGACCGTGGGATTCAGTGCGGTTGCGATGCGGCGGCCGGCGGCAAGACCCCCGCTTGCGGGTCCCGGCGACCGCTTGCGGGCCGTAGCGGCGCCGGCGTTACCGGGCGGGGCCGGGGCCAGGTGACGCATCTCTTGGCAGTGTGTCAGTTTGTTTTTCACGGGGTTGTAACCTCCTCTGTTTCTTCAGGTTGCGGAGAGGAGTCGAAATCGGGAGACGCATCTGAGGGGTCGTTTTTACAATATGCGTCTCCCTGGTCCTCGCGGATCTCGATGATGCGGGCACCTTCGTGTAAACGCTTGAATTTCAATTCGATACCGTTGTCGGCGAGGGTCAGGCTACAATTCCTGAGCTGCTGGGAGACTCCTTTGGGGGTGGTGCAGGTGATGAAGGGTTCCATGAGTTCGCGGAGCTCGGTTGCGCTGCCTTTCCACTGCTTTCGCTGATCGAGGAGGTTGCGGATGGCCTGGACCATGGGATGAGGTTGGGGCGGCGGGTCGAAGGCGCGTTGCATTTCCTCCTCGGTTGCGCCGAGGGCGGGACTGGCGGCTATGGCCCAGGCGAGCGCGTTGGCGCAGCGTCCGGTCGGCGTTGTCATTTGCGGCATGCGGCGCAGGGCCGCGCTGACGGCATCGCAGAGGGCTCCGACGATGGCCGGCCAGGCGCCGTCCAGGGGCGAAAGGATGCTGTCCTCGGAGCGGGCTCCGGCGGTGAGGGGCGGGAGGGTGACGACGAGGGCGCGCCTGGCGATATCGGCAGGGCAGGTGAAGCGCTCGGTGACGGTGAGCAGGATGGGGCGGCGGATGTACTGGTGGAGCGGGTCGGGGAGGGGGCCGAAGGACTCGCGGACGGCGGCACCGAGGCCGGAGGAGAGGCGGCAGAGGGCGTCGGTGAGCTGGGGGGAGAGGGTCGAGATGTGGTCGAAGGCGAGGATCCAGTTGTGGCGGGCGAGGGTGAGGAGGTCGCGGACGGAGGAGGGGATGGGAGTGAGTGGGGCGGAGCAGGGGTCGATCATGGAGCGGAGGACGCGGGCGGCGAGAGATTTGCCGGAGCTGGGAGGCCCCTGGATGATGAGGAAGGGGTACGGTCCATCGGGGCGGAAGGCGGAGAGGAGCCAGGCGAGGCAGCGGAGCCAGGCGGGGCGGGAGGGGAGGTTGAGGCAGGAGCGGAGGATTTCCAAGGCAGGGGCCAGGGGCCGGGGGCCAGGGGCCAGGCTCGCCAAAGCGCGAGTGGCTTCGGCGGCAGTTACGGGTTCGGGCAGGGAATGCGTGGAGCGGGAGGTCTGGAAGAGGACGGCGGGGTCGGCGGTGGTCTTCCAGCCCGTGGGAGCGATTTCGACGAACTGGGGTCTGGGGTTGGAGAGGTCGAGGAGGATCTGGTCGGGGAAACGATCGGGGCCGCGGCGGCCGACGCGGCGGTAGACGGAGAGGTGCTGGCGGGCTTCGTCGGAGCGGGCTGCGGCTTCGAGGTGATCGAGGACGGTATGGAGCTCGCGGGAGGTGGGCAGGGATTCGAGCTCGGCGTAGGATGCCTGGAAGAGCCAGTCGCGGAAGTCGCGGGAGCGGACGGGGTAGATGTGGCAGCCTCCGTAGTGGTGGAGGCGGACGAATGCCTGGCCGTCGGGGGCGGTGAAGGGGTAGCAGCGGGAGACGAGGCGGATGAGTTTGTGGGATAGTTGCATGAAATCCTCTCTAATTTCAGCGTAAGGGGTAGGCATTGGGGTTGCGGGCCTGAAAATCGGGAAGTTGTTGAAATGATTGAGAAAATTTTCCGCCAAATTTTGTGACCCGGTTTTTTCGAGGGGTGGATTTTGGGGTGTGGGCCCGAGTGGGGGTCGTCCGGGACGGCCGGGTTCGCTGGTTTGTCTGGAAGAGTTCCTCGCCGGCTTCTTCCTGCAGGTCCTCCCCAGGGGCTTCGTCCATTCGTACTTCGGATTCCTCGCTCACCGGCATCGCGACACCACACTGCCGCTTTGTCGCCAACTGCTGGCCGGCGCAGTCGAACAGCCAACCGCGGTCATCGCCGAACCAAAATCGGAATCGACTCGCCCACTTTGGACGTGTCCTCAATGTGGCGGCGCGATGGTGATCTTAGAACACTTCACCGCCGCTGGAGTGCGCCTTCGTTCTCCTCCGACCAACAGGAAGCAGTAATGACTCGCTCTTTCTCATCTCGCATCGCTCCCGTGCGGCAGCACTCATACTTGACGGCTGCTCGCTCCAGGCGCCATCCCGTTTCTACCTACGGCGAAGCATGGCGCCGACGCGGTGCTGCCCTCGCCGCCGGAACCAGCACGACTCATTTCGTCTCGCCCAACTGCCCCCGCGAGCATTCAAAATTCATAGCGGTGTACTTCCAGAACGGCTCACTTCAAGTCACAGTATCGAAAACTCTCCGGCCCTCAAGCTCTGGCATCCTTCGGCGGCGGCCCGTCTGGCCGGAGAGTTTCCGATACAGTCCTAGGACTTCGCGGCCCTTTGGCTCCGCTTCTACGGTTGGCGTTATGTGTCAGATTGACGCGCGGACACCCGGATGACGCGTGGGCCGATCGCAACGTTCCATAACGGGCCCAAAATCGTTGCTAAACGCTGGGCGGCAAGGTGCCCATCTTGACCGTGGACGCATTCGGGCCCGATCAACGAACAGGAGGCTCTCGCGCCTGGCAAACCTCGATGAGTCACCTCGCCCATCTCAACCCGCCGGCCGATTCTCAGGGGCACACGACCCGGAAACTCTGCTACAGTGTGCGGAAGGCCCTGAACTGCGGTGGCGTACGTCCCAGACCACATCGCCGATGTATTCATCAGCTACTCGCATGCCGACGATTTCGCCTGGATCGAACGGTTCGAGCAGGACCTTTACAGCATCCTGGTCCGGAAACTGCGGGCCCGGACCCGGCCGGAGATTTTCTTCGATGCGCACGATCTGCGTGCCGGCCGAGTCTTCGACGCCGATATCCCGGCCTGTCTCGAGCAGACCGGGTTTTTCCTGGCGATGGTGTCGCCGCGTTATAACGGCTCGACTTACTGCAAGCAGAAGGAACTGACCAAGTTTCTGCGGCGCCATCCGCCGGAATCCGGGCGGCTGATTCAAACGATCCTGGACCTTTCCGCCACTCTTCCCGTGGAGCAATCGCTGGCAGCGCCCTTCGCGGATGCGAAGGGCACGTTCCAGGCGGGCACCGATGCATATGGCGAGGCCCTGCGCCGCGTGTATGAGCCGATCGTCACGGAGCTGGACCGCCTGTATGCCGCGTCGAAGATCGTATACCTGGCGTGGCCGGGCGATCCGAAGATGGAGGAGGAGCGGAATCAACTGGAGTCGGAGATCGAGGGCCGCGGCCTGCGCGTGTCTCCCGAAACCATCGCCGAGTTCGAGAGCGATGTCCGCCTGAGGGAAGCCCTCGAGAAATGCAGCACCAGCGTCCACTTTTTCGGCGAGCAGCCCAGCGGCTTCGACCTTCGCCAGTGGGACGCCGCCCTGCGGCTGGGCAAGCCCTGTGTGGTGGCTTCGCGAAACTCCATGGAGACGCGCCGCGGTCCGGCGGGCTCTCCGGCCCCCGTGTACCTCGAGCGGGGCAACCCGACCATCCTGATCGCCAATGCCGTCGGGCAGATCGCGGGCATCGGCCGGCGCGACGATCGCGAGGCCCAACAATCGTTGGGAAAGACACCGGTCTTTCTGGTCTTCAAGCCGGATGCCGATGCCACGCTCGGGTTGAAGATCCGGAAGCGCATCATCACCCGCGGCCCGTTCGAAGTCATCGTGCCGCCGAATAACAGCGCGCGGTACGGAGAGCTGACCCGCGCCAAACTGGCGCTGGTTTGCGTGGCGAAGGCGGGCAGAGACTGGCTGCAGGGCGAAGTGCTGGCATTGAACACCGCCATGGCGACCTCGGGCAAGCTCGACCTTCAGCGGGCGTTGCTGGTGCCCTCGCCCGATGACGCCGCGGGCCTGGACACCGTGGACGGCGACACGATTGTGTATTCCGAGGACGCCCTGGACGCCGTGCTGACCCAGGTGCAGGGATCCGCGGCATGATTGGCGGGGCGGCCGCTGTAAAGAACCCGTATCCCGGTCTGCGGCCGTTCGAGCCGGAAGATTCCGGAAACTTCTTCGGGCGTGACCGCCAGGTGGATGAACTACTGCTGCGGTTGCGCGACCACCGTTTCGTGGCGGTGCTGGGATTGTCGGGATCGGGCAAGTCGTCGCTGGTGCGTGCCGGTCTCGTCCCGGCGTTGAAGGCGGGGCATCTCATCAGCTCCGGCGCGCGCTGGCGGATCGCCCTGTTCCGGCCGGGTTCGCAGCCGGTGGATTCGCTGGCGGCGGCGCTCGATGGCGCCCTGGGGGTCCAACCCGACCGCGCGGCCCAGCTTCGGAAAAGCAGCAACGCGCTTCTTTTGAACAGCCGGGCGGGCCGCGAGGCGAGCGACAGCCTGCTGGTGGTGGTGGACCAGTTCGAAGAGATCTTCCGCATGGCCGGCAGCCGCGATGCGGCGCGCTTCGTCGACCTGTTGCTGGCGGCGGAACAGGATTTCTCCCCTACGTTTCGGGTCTACGTGGTGCTGACCATGCGCACGGACCGTCTTGGCGAGTGTGCGGAATTCGAAGGTCTGCCGGAAGCGCTGAATCGCAGCCAGTATCTGGTGCCCAGGCTGACGGGCGATGAGCTGCGCGAGGCCATGGAAGGTCCGGCGGCGCTCACCGACACGGAGATTGCTCCGGAACTGGTACAGAGACTGGTGATTGAGGCGGCGGAGGGACGCGACCAGTTGCCGCTGTTGCAGCACCTCCTGATGACGCTATGGGAGGATCGCGAGACCGGCGGCGACGGATCGGCGCGGATCTCGCTCGACCAGTTCGAGCGTGTGAAAAGCGCCGCCGAGGCCCTGAACGAACACGCCGACCGCGTCCTTGCCGCATTGCCGGAGAATCGCCAGGCTCTCGCCGGCGGCATCTTCCGGGCGCTGACGGATGTGAAAGAGGGGCGGGACCAGCGGCGGCCCCAGCGCATCGGCAGACTGGCCGAAGTAACGGGAACTGACGCCGCGGAAGTACGCGCGGTGGTGGAGCACTTCTATGCGGCGGATTTCCTGACATCTCCGGACCGCGGACGGACGGAGGATTGGGAAGTCGACATCACGCACGAGAGTCTCATCCGGCAGTGGAAGAGGCTCAGCGGGTGGGTGGCCGAAGAGGCGAAGGATGCCGAAGAATACCGCTATTTCGCCCAGCGGGCGCAACGCCACGCGGGCGCGCTCACCGGCACAGACCTGGGGTTAGCGCGCACGTGGGCGGCCAAGACTCATAATGCCGCGTGGGCCGTCCGCTATGGCGGCGATTTCGAGCAGACTGTCTACTACATTCGACGAAGCCGGTTGACCGGAGCGGTGAAGGGCGGCTTCATCCTGCTGGCTGTTGCCGCGATTGTGGTTATGGCTATATACGCCTGGCGTTCCAGTATCCAGGCGAACCAGGAAAAACGCCGGGCGCTCTCGAGGTCGGCCATACAGGACGGGGCGCTACTCTTCGAGCGCCATCCGGAGCTGGCGGCCGCCTATATGGTCCGTGCCTTGCGGATCGCGCCGGATTCGGTGGCCGCGGCAAGCTGGATTTCGGATCTGTTGCTGAACCACACCTGGTGGGTTCCCGGCGCCCCCTTACACCATCAGGCAGAGGTCTGCTGCGCCGCGTTCAGTCCCGACGGGCGCCGCGTGGTGACCGCCTCCTGGGACCATACGGCGCAGGTGTGGGAGGCCGACACCGGCAAGCCCGTGGGCGCACCCCTGCAACATCAGGATAAGGTCAACTCAGCCGCGTTCAGTCCCGACGGGCGCCGGGTAGTGACTGCCTCTGACGACAAGACGGCGCGAGTGTGGGAAGCCGGCAGCGGCAAGCCCGTGGGCGCTCCCCTGCGACATCAGAATTCGGTCGTGTCCGCCGCATTCAGTCCAGACGGCCGCCGCGTGGTGACCGCCTCTGAAGACCGTACGGCGCAGGTGTGGGAGGCCGAAACCGGCAAGCCCGTAGGCGCGCCCCTGCGACATCAGGAAGAGGTCAACTCTGCCGTATTCAGTCCGGACGGCCGCCGCGTGGTGACCGCCTCTGACGACAAGACGGCGCAGGTCTGGGAGGCCGACACCGGCAGGCCCGTGGGCCCGACCCTGCGACATCAGGCAACGGTCTTCTCCGCCGCGTTCAGTCCCGACGGCCGCCGCGTGGTGACCGCCTCTGAAGACCATACGGCGCGGGTGTGGGAGGCCGACACCGGCAAGCCCGTGAACGCGCCCCTGCAACATCAGGAAGCAGTCTACACCGCCGCGTTCAGTCCCGACGGCCGCCGTGTGGTGACCGCCTCTGAGGACGATACGGCGCGGGTGTGGGAGGCCGATACCGGCAAGCCGCTGAGCGCGCCCCTGCAACATCAAGATAAGGTAATCTCGGCCGCATTCAGCCCCAACGGGCGGCTCGTGGTGACCGCCTCTGATGACCATACGGCGCAGGTGTGGGAGGCTGACACCGGCAAGCCGGTGGGCGCGCCGCTGCAACATCAGGATAAGGTCAGATCCGCCGCGTTCAGTCCCGACGGGCGCCGCGTGGTGACCGCCTCTTTCGATAAGACGGCGCGGGTGTGGGCCGAAGCCGGCAAGCCCGTGGGCGCGCTTCTGCAGCATCAGGATAAGGTCATCTCGGCCGCATTCAGCCCCGACGGGCGCCGCGTGGTGACCGCCTCTGACGACCATACGGCGCGGGTGTGGGAGGCCGACACCGGCAAGCCCGTGGGCGCGCCCCTGCAACATCGGGATAAGGTCAACTCCGCCGCGTTCAGTCCCGACGGGCGCCGCGTAGTGACCGCCTCTGACGACAATACGGCGCGGGTGTGGGAGGCCGATACCGGCAAGCCCGTGGGCGCGCCCCTGCAACATCAGGATAAGGTCATGTCGGCCGCGTTCAGTCCCGACGGGCGGCGGGTGGTGACCGCCTCTGAAGACGACACGGCGCAGGTGTGGGAAGCCGAGACCAGCAAGCCCGTGGGCCCGCCCTTGCAACATTCGGGAACGGTCTTCTACGGCACGTTCAGTCCCGACGGCCGGCGGGTGGTGACCGCCTCTGCCGACCTGACGGCGCGGGTATGGGAAGCCGAGACCAGCAAGCCCGTTGGCCCGCCGTTGCAACATTCGGGAACGGTCTACTTCGCCACGTTCAGTCCCGACGGGCGCCGCGTGGTAACCGCCTCTCTGGACAAGACGGCGCAGGTGTGGGAGGCCGACACAGGCAGGTCCATGGGCAAGCCCTTGCAACACCACGGAACGGTCTTATACGCCACGTTCAGTCCCGACGGGCGCCGCGTGGTGACCGCCTCTGCGGACCTGACGGCGCGGGTGTGGGAGGCCGACACCGGCAAGCCCGTGGGCGCGCCCATGCAACATCAGGGAGAGGTCTACTCCGCCGCGCTCAGTCCCGACGGGCGCCGCGTGGTGACGGCCTCTTACGACCATACGGCGCGGGTGTGGGAAACCGACACCGGGATGCCCCTGGGCGCTCCTCTGCAACATCAGGAAGCAGTCTACTCCGCCACGTTCAGTCCGGATGGGCGCCGCGTGGTGACCGCCTCTGAAGACCATACGGCGCGGGTGTGGAGTGTCCTGCTCATTTGTTGCGCGTCACCGCAGGAGTCCGACCGCCTCGCCGGTCTGGCGGAGGCGGTGAGCGGGTACCAGGTGAGCGACACGGGATCCCTGTCGTTTATCGGACTCGACAAGCAAAGAGAGCATCTTGAGGCACTCGGACGATCGCGGGGAACCAGTCCGCCGCCGGTCCTCAGCCTCGAGTGGCTGATCGATCAGTTCAGTCACAACTTCCGCGATGGGCTGCCGTCCCGGTAGGGGAACGGAAGATGGGGGCTAATGGCACCGCCGTTCACCAAGTGTAGCTGGCGATTCCTTCCTCATACTGTCTTCGCTCGGTCCGTGTTGCAAGGCGCGCGCCAATGATCCGAATTCGCGCCCCACGCTCACAGTGGGAAACGCAGGCCAGGTCCTTTTTCATTGCATAGCCGAGGGTGACCTCCCGGCGCTCGTCCAAAGGATAGTACGAGTACCTGATTGGAAGTCTAACGTGCCGTTTTTGCGTGTGCCCGGCAGAACGCCGGGCTGCTCCGACACCCTTGCCGATGGCGGGCATCGGCTTGAAATCGTCTGGCTGGCCGCCTCGCTGAACCTTATCGAGTTGATAACCCGCATCATGCCGGACGTCCTTGGGGAAGTCTCGTAAGCATTGGAGCGAATCGCCGAGGAAGCGCACCGGCCGCATTTCTCAATTATATCGAACTGGATATAGAGGGCGAGGCGGGTCTGGGACCTATTCCGGCCGAATGCTCCTACAACGTCGATTGCTCCCCACAAGTCGCCCTGCGGCCGCTAATTTTGTCGTGGTGGGCGGGGCACCGAGCCGCGTCGCCCTTGGTCGCTGCATAGCCGTCAAAGGCGTTGCCCGATTCCTGTGGCGAAATCCCCTTCGGCACAACCCTAAGGGCGCGAAAGCCCAAGCCATGGCGGGCCAACGCCACTCCGCAAACCAGGGTGACCTTCCGGAACCAGTCGAACCAATCCCCCGCCTACGCTGCATCAAGGCAAAAGCAGGATCGGAGCGAGCGCCAGTTCTCTAGGGCCGCCCCAATGCATACCAGATTACGAAGTCCGTCATGGGCGGCGTTGCCCCCAGTTGGCGCATCCGCGATGCGTTCTCCCCCCGATGATGCTGGCTGTGGGTGAGCGCCTGCAGCAGGAGGACGCCGGCCGGCGCTTCAAACGGGCCCTTCGGCCCACGCGGCAGGGCAATCATCCGGTCGAGATCAGCGGACGCCAGCGTCGCGGCCAGGTCCGCATGAGCCTTCCCCATGGACGCTTCCAGTTCTTCCATGGAATCGATTTCCTTCATCCCAGCGGCGTCCGGCGTCTCCCCGCGTGCGAGCGCGGTCAGCATCTTGAGGGCCTTCCACATGTGGTTGAGGCGCGTGCGGATTTCCGCATCTTCGAGCAGCGCCGCGTTTTCACGAAGTGTTTTCCAATGCGCCGCATCGGCCCAGGCCTGATGCCGCGCCATCTCCAGCATTCCTTCTGCGTTCATCGCTCTCACTCCCAAAAACCGTTCTCGTTTTACCACGATCTCTGCCGGCTCGCCAACTGTTCAGGGGGAGCCCTGCTGCGCACAGGTTCCTCCTGTAGAACGCCGGCTAAAGCCGGCGGCAGCCAGGATTGGCTGCCCCGCAGAGCAGCAGAGCCGCAACCAAAGCGGAGGGCGAGGAGCCAGAACTCAGGAGCCAGAAGCCAGAATGGCCCGGGCATAACTGTTCAG
>OMOG01000083.1 GCA_900290305.1 Candidatus Sulfopaludibacter sp. SbA4 | reverse complement strand
AACTGGTGATCGAATTCATCGAGAAATACTGGGCGCCCACCACCACCAGCGCCGACCTCCTTCGAGCATTCACCCGGCGCCAGTAACGCCGGGTTGAGGCTCTGTCACATGTGAACTGGCTTGCATACCTCTTCGAGGCGCTGCGAGATCTGGCATCGCCAGCGCTCCCGCGACTGCTGGCGGCGGTGCCGAATTCCGAGGGCCAGACTGAACCCACCCGTGAAGACCAACACCGCGATCATTAACCAGTTGGTTTCCATATTTCCCTCCTAACTGGTTTAGTTGCGGCTGAAGCGCCGGTATCTCAGATTTTTGGGTCCGATTTCCAGTCATTGCACTCGATGCTTTCCAGGAACCCCTGGACTACCCACTGATCCTGAACTGTTTGTATTACAGTAGCTCCATTTCTTTCCTCCTTGAGGAGATTTTTTTGGCAGGGGCCCCGCCTGCTGATTCTGGCTCCTCGCCCTCTGCTGCTCTGTGGGGCAGGCCATCGTTTTCTAAGGAACATGTCGCTAAGCCACTGAATATAGATTTGTTNNGGCGAATATTTGGCGAAGACCGGCCTGTTCCTTGTACGTCTTGGCCCGCCCCGCAAGGCAGGCCACAAAAGCCTGCTGCCCGCCGGAGACGCTCCGAAAGGATCGTCCCCAGCTCGTGTCGACGCTTGGTCGGCGCCTGGAAAATACGTCGGCGAATTTATGAAACGCCCAGACTGCGAGCCCTGATCCGATACCGTCGCTTTTCCATGGAATTACTCCAAACACGGTATCGCCCGCGCGAGGCAACGGGGATATCGTTAATGTGGGCCAAGGGGTAGAATAGATTCAGTAACGGCCCTGTTCCAAAGGAGGGGTTATGAATAAAGCCGTGAGGTTGGCTGCACTTGCCGTGCTTGCCTTGACGCTCACATGCCTGTGCCTGGCGGGGCCTGGTCTCCCCCACAGAATCCCCCATTCCGGTTGCGTTCCCCGATGCGCGCATTATTGCCGCACCTTGGGCTTGCGTGCGTACCAGACCTGTAGCTCCTGCTATTGTTACCCGGCCGACTCGGGCGCCGGTTGCGGTGGCTGGGGTTGCGGCGGCGGCTGGGGCTGCGACGGCGGTGGCTGCGACGGCGGCTGGGACGGCGGCGGCTGCGACGGTGGCGGCGACGGCGGCTGTGGCGGTGGTGGCGGCTGCGGCGGTGGCGGTGGCTGCGGCGGTGGTGGTGGCTGCGGCGGCTGCTGAAGCGGCGAGCGGTTCAACCTACCTGACAGGACGACAGTCATGACCAAGCTCGAAACGGCTACTCACGTGTGCCTGATCGGCCTCTGCCTGCTGGCCGGTGGCCTTCTCATCGAACAACGGTTCTTTCGCTCGCCGGAGGCCGAAACGCCCCCGGCGCGCGGGACCGTCCCGGCGCGCGAACTGGTGGGCCAGGAAGTGAAACTGCCAGGTGCCGACTGGCAAGCGGCGCCCGTTTCCATTCTGCTCCAAATCAGCTCGACCTGTGATTTCTGCAATGAAAGCATGCCGTTCTACAAGCAGCTAATGGAGGCTCGGGAGGCCCAGTCGGCCAAGGTGCCGGTAATCGTCGTATCCCGCGACGCCGTTGACGTCATGCGGAAACATCTCGAAGAGCGACAGGTGATCGTCGACAAAGTCCTGCACGCACGCTTGGAATCGTTGGGAACCGTCACTCCCACCATCTATATCGTCGACTCCAAGGGCCTGGTCAGGCGCGTGTTTACAGGAGAGCTGGACTCATCCGGCGAAAAGGAACTCCTGTCGATCGTCGAGCGCGGCAAGGTATAGGACGCGCTTTCCAAGGAGCACGCACAGATGCCCATGAATCTGAGTAGCTGCTCACGAAGTGCTCCATTTCATCAATACAGCAACTTCTTGTACTATAAAACTCTCAAGTCTTCGCAGCCTGCGACGATTTGCTGGGGCGGGCCCCCTGGGGGGTACCCTCTGGGTTCGCCGACCCCCTGGTCGGCCTTTGGTTGCGGCTCTGCTGCTCTGTATTACAACACCTCCATTTCTTTTCTGCCTGGAAAGATTTTCAGGCGGCAGCAGTCACGAACTGGCGAATGGCGGCGCGCTGCGCAACGCCCGGGCCATTCCGGCTTCTGGCTCCTGAATTCTGGCTCCTCGCCCTCAATATTTGGTTGCGGCTCTGCTGCTCTGTGGGGCAGCCAATCCTGGCTGCCGCCGGCTTTCAGCCGGCATTCAGGTAACCGTGTACGAAGCCTGGCCCGCCTGATACTTCTCCTGGCATGGTTCGCCATGTGCGCCTGCAACCACCAGGGCGGTGGCGCGCCCGCGGGCCGCGCCAGGCTCTTTGACGGAATGGGGGCCATCCATCATCACATTCGGACGGCCAACCCGGACGCGCAGAAGTATTTCGACCAAGGTCTTGCCCTGGTCTATGCCTTCAACTTCGGCGAGGCGATTAATTCCTTCCAACACGCAACGCAATTGGACCCGAACGCGGCGATGCCCTACTGGGGGATAGCGCTCGCCAACGGACCGAACTACAACGCCTGGATGGTTAGCCGCGATCGCGAACGTGCGGGCTTCGATGCCATCCAGACCGCCGCCGGACTCGCGCCGGACGCCCCGGAACCGGAGCGGGCCTACATCGATGCGCTGGCTCGCTGCTTCACGGACCAGCCCGGACCCGACCAGCCGAAGCTTGCCCGCGACTATTCCAACGCCATGCGCGAAGTCTACCGCCGCTATCCCGACGACCCGGACGCCGCGGCCCTTTTCGCGGCCAGCCTGATGAACTTGAACCCTTGGCGCCTCTGGAAAATCGACGGCCAGCCCGGTCCCGATACCCCGGAAATCGTCGTCGTGCTGGAGGACGCCCTGCGCCGCTGGCCGGAACATACCGCCGTGAACCATTTCTATATTCACGCGATGGAAGGGTCGGGTAATCCCGAGCGCGCCCTCGCCAGCGCGCATCGCCTCGAGACGCTGGCCCCCACGGCCGGACACCTGGTGCATATGCCATCCCACATTTACCTTCGCGTCGGCGACTATGCGGCTGCCGTCCGAAGCAACCAGCAGGCCATTGCCGCCGACCGGAATTACCGGCGTCAGCAGCCCGTCGCGCCGCCCGGAGTCATGTCGTATTCGAACCACAACCAACACTTTCTCGCGGTCGCTGCCGGCATGGATGGCGAATTCGAAACGGCTCTGAACGCCGCCAGGGAGATCCAGTCGCACGTGCATAACGAGGCGATGGCCGCCATGTCGACCCTCGTGCTCATGCGGTTTGCCCGTTGGGACGACGTGCTTCGCTCGCCCGCGCCGGACCCAAAATTGACCGGGGTTACCTTCTTCTGGCGCTTGGCGCGCGGCTGTTCGTACGCCAGCCAGCGCAAGCTGAAGGAGGCCGCGGACGAGCAGGCCGCCATGGAGCGCACGTTCTCGCAGCTTCCCGAAGGCCGCGCCTTCGGAACGTTCTTCAACGATTGGAGCACCCTCCATTCGCTCGCTCTCGACGCGCTAACGGCGCGCATCGCCGCAGCCCGCGGCGATGCGGAAACGGCCATCCGCCTTTGGCGTCACGCGGTCGCCATCCAGGACGAGATGAATTTTGACGACGTGCCGGATTGGTACTATCCCATTCGCGAGTCGCTGGGAGCGGCGCTCCTGAGAAACAACCAGGCGCCGGAAGCCGAACAGGTCTTCCGCGAGGACCTCCGCCGGAACCCCCGCAATCCCCGATCGCTCTTCGGATTGTCGAAGGCTCTCGAGGCCCAGCAAAAGCAGTATGAGGCGGACTTCGTGCGCCAGTCGTTTGCCGTGGCATGGAAGGGCAAGGAATCGCCACGAATCGAGGATTTTTGATGAACGCCAAATTCACCATCACGCTAGCGTTGGCCGCTGGTTTCCTCGGTGGCCTCGCTTCCCGCTACTTGGGACCTGCGCCGGTCTACGCACAAGCGCCTGCGTCTCCGCCAGAGATCCGCGCTCAGAAGTTCGTCCTGGTCGACGAGGCCGGCGTAGCTCGCGGCGTCTTCGGCATTGAGACCAATGGAGCACCCGAGATTGAAATCACCGGCTCCCGGGGTCGCGTCTACGCCTGCGCCTTCAGAAGCTGGTCGTTAATACACGGATTTCTTACCGAGTCGGCGAGCCCTGGTCCCAAGAAGCCGACCCTGCTACCGGTGAAATAAATGTGTAAACAAGCACAGACTGCTGAGCCGTGGTGGTGGGGCAGGCAATCCTGCCTGCAGCCGCCTTTGAGGCGGCTCTTGGCCGGACTGACTCTTATTATCCTTCTCTCGCACCTGGCTCTCGGGCAGTCGTTCGCCACCGTGGATGTCCACCCGAGCGCCCCTGGCACCGCCGAGAGAGGCGGCTTCTTCCCCGGCGGGCGCTTCGATCTGCGGGGCGCCACCATGCTGACCCTGATTGCCATGGCCTACGGTGTCGATACCGGCCGCATCCTGGGCGGACCAGCCTGGCTGAACACCAGCCGCTTCGATGTCATCGCCCAAGCGCCCTCCGCAACACCATCGGCCGAGGCGCTGCAGGCCATGTTGCAGGCCCTATTGGCGGATCGCTTCCAACTGGCGGCCCACCACGACCAGAAGGATATGCCGGTCTATCTGCTGACTGTTGCAAAAGGGGGTCCGAAACTTCAAGAGGCGGCCAAGCCCGACGATCCGGCGGGCTGCCCCCGAGTCACTGGCGACCCGGGCCTGAACCATCGCGCCTGTCACAACTCGAAGATAACCGCCCTGATCAAGTTGTTACCCCAGGCCGCCGGAAACTACGTGGACCATCCGGTGGTGGACATGACCGGACTCACCGGCTCGTATGACTTCCAGTTGGACTGGATGGGCAAAGGCCCATATCTGGCCGCTAAGGCCAACCCCGATGGTCCGGCGGCTGTCTCTATCTTCGATGCCATCGAGAGACTCGGACTCAAGCTGAGTCCGGGAGCGCAACCCACGCCCGTGATCGTGGTCGACAAGGTCAACCAGAAGCCCACCGCCGATGCGCCAGGCGTCACCAGGAAGACTCCCATCGTACCCACGGAGTTTGAGGCGGCGGAGGTACGCCCCAGCAGGCCCGGCGACGTACAGAATTACAGTCACTCCCAAAACGGCCGGCTCGAACTGCAAGGCTTCACCTTGAAAGGGCTGATCTCGATGGCCTTCCAGGTGGAGGACAACGCGGTCACCGGCGGGCCGAAATGGCTGGACACGGACCGCTTCGATGTCATTGCCAAGGCCGCCGTGCCCGCGCGCCCGCCAGCATGGAGGGGATGCTGAAGACGTTGATCGTTCAGCGCTTCAAACTGGCGACCCACAACGACCAGCAGCCCTTGCCGGTATTTGCCCTGGTGTTGGGAAAGGGCGCTCCCAAACTCAGGAAATCCGACGGGTCGGCCCGTTCCGAGTGCAAGCGCGGCCTGGGGCCGATCGGGATCACCTTCACCTGCCGGAACACCACGCTCGCGCAACTGGCGGAACTTCTGCCCAACGTGGCAGGGGCCTACATTACCCATCCCATGGTGGACCTGACCGGGCTCGAGGACGCCTACGATTTCGACCTGACCTGGACCCCGAAGAACCGGCTGCCCGATGCCGGCGGCCTCACGGTCTTCGAGGCCATTGACAAGCAGCTTGCGCTCAAGCTGGAGGAGCGCAAGCACCCCATGCCCGTGATCGTCATAGACCACGTGGAGCGGACTCCCATCGAGGACCAGTGATGCAGCAAAGATTAGCCCGCCTGCTACTGACGCTGTTCATCGCATTCCACGTAGTCGCCATAACACTATGGGTGCTTCCGCTGAATAAGTCACTTACCGGCTTCCTTCACCGGTGGATCGGCCCCTACTTCTCATTCACTGGCTTACGCCAGGAGTGGTCGCTGTTTGCCCCGGACCCTCTTGCCGCCGATTCTTACATCGATGCGCACGTTGTTCTTCAGAACGGCGATTTGCGAATCTGGGACTTTCCACGATTGGAGGGGCTTGACTTTAAGCAGCGATATAGTAAAGCGAGGTATCGGAAGTTCGAAGGCTGGCTTTACCGTAAGAACTTTGCTTATGCCTGGCCCGATACCGCTCGTTACGTCGCGAGACAATTTAAAGCGTCGGGCGTTCCGCCCAGCACGGTCACACTAGTAAGACATTGGGCCAGGATCCCTCCCATAGCCTCCGCGCCCGATACCTCGCCGTCCTGGCGCAGCACCGTCCTCTTCGTCTACCAGGTTTCGCCGGAAGATCTCGAATGATTCGCGCCGTCACTCACGCTTGGAATCAATTCTTCTTCACCCCTCAGCCGCCCACTGTCCTGGCTCTATACCGCATCGTCTTTGCCGCGATCGTGCTGCTCGACCTGTTTCTCATGCGTCCGGACTGGCTCACCTGGTTCGGAGAGAACGGCCTCCTCACCGTGAGTTCGCTGCCGGGGACTATCTGGCCGCACAACAACACCGCGATTGCAGCCTTGTTTTGGATCTTTGTCGTTTTTGCCGTCTTTCTGTTAGTTGGATTGATGAGCCGTGTCAGTAGCGTGATGGTCTTTGTGGCTCTTCTCTCTTTACACAAACGCAATCCGATGATTCTATCGGGAGGCGATACGCTGCTCCGCCTGGATGCGTTCTTCATGATGTTTGCGCCAACCGGCGCCGCTCTTTCCGTAGATCGGCTGATCCGGAAGTACCGTGGAGGGCCAGGTGAGCCACCGCTGGTGCTCCCGTGGGCCCAACGCATGATCCAGATTCAGACTGCGCTGGTGTACTTGTCCACGTTCTATTGGAAGCTTCTCGGCCACACCTGGGTCGATGGGACCGCTTTGTATTACGTCTTGCATTTAAGCGAATTCAAGCAATTCTATGTGCCCGGCGCGGACAACCCCGCGGTAATCAAGCTCATGACCTGGTCTACCCTGGCGATCGAGTTTTCGCTGGGAACGCTGGTATGGATCAGGCCGCTTCGGTATTGGGTGTTGCTGGCCGGTATCTGTCTTCATGCGGCAATCGAATACGCGCTGAACATTCCTCTCTTCAGCCTCACGATTGTTGCAAGCTATTTGAACTTCGTCGACCCTCGCGACCTGGACGCCGCGAGAGCATGGTTGCGCGGGAAAGTTATGACGCTGAACTACCGGAAGTCACAAGCTGCTTTAATTTGCCTTCTGCTGGCCCTTTCCGCCTCCGCGCAGCAGCAGCGGAGCCTCCGCCACTACGCCCTGGTCCTGGAAGACCCGGCGGTGGGCGAACGCTTTACCACCCGCGCGGCTACTCACTCCGCCGCGGCTGAGAATTACCGGGGGCAGATCCAGACCCGCCAGGCGAACCTGAAACAGGAGCTGGCGTCGCGAAAGTTTGCGGTTGTTGGGGCGGTGGACACTCTGTCGAACGCGATCTTCGTTGCCACCACGCCGGACCGCGCCGCCGAGCTGAAGTCCCTGCCCGGAGTCAAAGGCGTCATCGAAATGCGCCCGGTGAAACCGCGGCTGAACGCCGCCACCACGCTGGCCAATGCGCCGGTGGCCTGGACGGCCCTGGGCGGGCAATCCAACGCGGGGGCCGGCATCATGATCGGGGTCATCGGCTCGGGCATCGACCAGACCCATCCGGCGTTTCAAGATCCGTCGCTCTCCATGCCCCCGGGCTTTCCCAAGTGCACCACTGACTTTCCGGCGGACTGCAACTATACCAACAACAAGGTGATCGTGGCGCGCAGCTACGTGCGCGAGTTGTCGGCCGGCAGCAGCACCGATCCTACCGCCGTGGCCAATGACTCGGGACCCGACGACTACTCGCCGCGCGACCGCTCCGGCCACGGAACCGCCGTTGCCTCGGTGATCGCCGGCAACCAGATCACCGGTCCCGCCGTCCCCTTCTCGGGCATGGCGCCCAAAGCCTGGTTGGGCAACTACCGCGTGGAGAACTCTCCGGGAATGCCGGGCGGCGGCGCCGGGCAGAATTTCGAGAGTGTCTACATACAGGCCCTCAACGATGCCTTCAATGACGGCATGCAGATCGTCAACCTGTCGTCGGGGGTGATCGCCACCTACGGTCCCCTCGATACCGGGTCCGTCTGCGGGCAAGCCGCCGGCGTGCCCTGCGACTTGCTGGCCTTCAACTTCGAGCAGGCCGCGCAGCACGGCATGCTGATCACCGTCGCCGCGGGCAACGATGGCGAAAACGGGTACGCTTACTTCAACAACGGACAAACCGGCTTCAACCTGATCAGCTCACCCGCCACCGCTCCGTCTGTGATCGCGGTCGGCGCCACGATGAACTCGCACGTATTCCAGCCCAGCGTCAACGTGGTGGGAGCGCCATTCAACTTCCAGAACATCCTGGCCCAGACCAGCGACGCTTACTCGGCCGACGTTGCCTCCGGCACGTTCGCGGGCGCCTGGACATTCCCGGTAGTGGACGCGGCCCAGGCGGGCAACGACGGGTTTGCCTGCACCACCTTCCCGGCGTTCGCCCTGTACAACGCAATCGCTTTGATCCAGCAGGGCAACTGCGACTTCAACACCAAAGCCACCCACGCGGCCAATGCCGGAGCGCTCGGCATCATCTTCTACATGAACACGCCGGCCGCCGCGACACCGGTGGAGACTCAGGACTCTTCCGGAAACATTCCGCTGTTCGGCCCCATCGTGATGATCGCCCAGAGCGACGGTCAGAATCTCAAGAGCTACATCGATGCGCATCCCGGCAGTTCGGTGCTGGTCGACCCGGCCGGGACGGAAATGCAAGTGACGGCTTACAACCAGCAGGCCGAATCGTTGTATGTCCCGGGTTTCCAGCCGCCGCTGGCCGCCAACCAACTCTTGGGGTTTTCGTCGCCCGGGCCCGTCCCCGGCACTCTGGCCCTGAAGCCCGATATCGTCTCGACGGGCGGCTCCGATCTGTCCGATGGCCCCACGTCGAACGCTACCAACACCGCCTTGCAGGACGGCTCCTTCTTCGGCGCCAACGCCATGTACATGGCGACCCAAAGGTTCGATCAGTCCAGCGACATGTACAGCGCCAATGGCTACATTGCGGCCTCCGGCACCAGCTTCTCCGCGCCTATGGTGGCCGGCGCCGCCGCGCTGCTGATGCAACTTCATCCCACTTACACGGCCGCCCAGATCAAGGCCCTGCTGATGAATACGGCAGTCCAGGACGCGTCAACGCTGGGCGACAATTGGGGCGACAACGTGGACGCTCTGAATATCGGCGCCGGCCGCCTCGATGTGGGCGCGGCAACCAATAGCCCAGTCATCTCCCAGGCGGTGACATCTGACGGCACCAACCCGGTGTCCGTCTCCTTCGGCGCCGTCACCGCGGTGCCGGTCTCCAAAGAGATCCAGATCACCAACCTCGGGACCACGCCGGAAGTGCTTACCGTAACCGTAAGCCCTCCCATAGATAGCAACGGCCGGGCAGCGACCGGCGCGGCTGTGACCGTGAATCCACGCAGCGTCACCGTAGCCGCAGGCGCGTCGGCAATGGTTGCCCTGACGGTCTCGGCACGAGTTCCCCCGGCGGGCGAATATACCGGGGGGTTGAGCATTTTTGGCGGGGCCGTGGCGCTCCACTTGCCGTACCTGCTCCTCGTACCGAGCGGCGTAGTCAACGACATGCAGGCCATCCAGTTCGGGCAGATCGACAGCTTCGCGCAGGGCGGTTTCGAGACACTTCCGAACGGCGATGGCGGCGCGCTCCAGATCAAGCTCATTGACGCCTCCGGGGTCCCGGTGGCCAATGCGCCGGTGTCTTTCTCCGTGTCGCCGCCCGCGAGCGCCACGTTGAAGAGCGTTAGCGGCCATCCGGCGTGTACTCCGGACAGCAGTGGCAGCGCGGCCACGTGCCATTCCGACACTTACGGGATCGCCTGGGTCGAAGTGTTCGGCGGCCCTTCCGCCAGTGACTCTCCAACGGTTACAGCCAAGGCCGGGAGTATGTCGATCCCCTTCACCGGCCTCATCATCAACCCTCCCAAGGTGACCGGCGTCAGCGAATCCGCGGTGGGCAACACCAGTATCGCCGCCGGTTCGTACATCTCCATTTACGGAACCAACCTGGCCGATACCAACTTCGTCGGCAACAACACATTCCTGGGCGGCGATGCACCCACGTTCCTCCCCTATCCCATGAATCTGGACGGTGTCACCGCGAGCTTCGACGTCCCGGGATCCTACGATGGCAAACCCGCCGACTACAACGGCGCACCGGCTTTCTTCACCTTTGTCGGCCAGGCCGGAACGCAGCTCAACGTGATGATCCCCTGGGAGCTGCAGGGCGCGGCTTCAGCCCTGGTAAAAGTGACTGTGGACGGCATTGTGGACAGCAACGTTTTGACCATTCCGCTGGTGACGTATGCGCCGCAATTGTTCCAGAACGGCGGAATCGCCGCAGCCATCGATGCGACCACCTACAAGTCCAATCCCACTCCGATCTCGGCGACGAATCCGGCGCACGCCGGGGATTCCGTGCAGTTGTACGGCAACGGATTGGGGCCGGTCAACAATCAGCCGGCCAGCGGCGCCGTTCCGACTTTCAATCCGCTGCCGGCTACTAAGAGTCCGTGCACCGTGACAGTGGGCGGACAGAATGCGCCGGTATCGTATTGCGGCCTCGCGGGCTACCCGGCGGAATACCAGATCAACATCACGGTGCCTTCGGGGTTGGCCGCCGGCAATCAGCCAGTGGTGCTGACCACCGGCGGAGTCAGTTCGAAAGCCGCGAATCTGCCGATTAAGTAGTCGCCAGTTGACAGCAAGAAGGCAGGCCACTAAAAACGATGGCCTGCCCCACTCGCCGCTGAACTTACAGCCCCAGCCGCGGTGTCTGCCGCCGGTCGACCCGGCCCTTCAGCCGCGCCTCCCTGCGCCGGATGTCGGGCGTGTCCGAGATCTTGAGCGCGCTGCGCGTCATTTCGAGCGCCATCGAATAGTTCCGCTCGCGATGCTCGTAATGCTTGGCCAGTTCTTCGAGCGCGCGCACGCGGTACGGATTGCGCGAGCCCGCCAGTTCCACGATTACCGCCAGCGCCGCGTCCTCGCGGTCGAGACGCTTCTCGACCTGGGCGATGTCCCACAGCGTCCGGAACAGCAGCGGATCGGGCAGCCCCATCTCCACCGCGCGGCGGAACAGGCGCAGCGCTTCCTCGTGGCGCTCGGCCTGCAGCAGCCAGCGCGCGAGGCCAATCAGGTCGGCGCCGTGACGAAGCGCCGCATCCTCCGGCGAGCGGAAAGCGAACGGCACGATGGCGGTCAGGCACGCCAGCGAAAGAATGTCGATGGCGTTGTGATGGAAGATGGGCACCAGCCGGAACGCCTGCTTGGTTCGCAGGTAGTCGAAATAGTAGTAGGGGATCATCTCGCCCGGCAGATCGCCCTGCCGCTCCACCCCCAGGATCTGGTTTTCCAGGTCCACCAGCCGGCAGCTTTCCAGGCGCAGCTTCCACAAGCGGCGCGCGCCGAACAGCAGGTCCAGGTGTTCCATGCGGTCGAACGGATGGCGCGCCCGCGACATGCGAAAGCGCGTCTCCAGAAGCGGCTGGTCGTACGCCTTGCCGTTGTAGGTGATGAGCACGTCGAACTGCGCGAGGTGCTCGTTGAGCCGCCACAGCAGCGACGCCTCTTCGCCGTAATCGCGCATGAAGAACTGCCGCAGGCGAAAGCCCGCGGCCTCGATGGAGCCGACGCCGATCAGAAACGCGTACGTACCGGTGCCGCCCGCAAGGCCGGTGGTCTCGGTATCCAGGAACGCCCATTTCACAGGATGCGCGCGCGCGATGGTGCCCGCGGAAAGCTGTTCCAGCAGATCTTCGGGAAGCGCCGCCAGGTCCGAGATGTCGACGCTTCCGTGCCGGCGGTGGCTCTCCCACAGCTTCTCGGTTTCGAAGTGCTCGCCTTGCGGGGTGCGGACCACTTCGCCGCTCATCAGGTTCTCGATGAAGTAACGGGAGGGACGGTCGTCGCGGCGCGCGGCGGGAAACGGCTCGCCGATTTTCGGCTGGGCGCTCGCCGGCTGCCCCTCGCCCGGGGCGGCATACTTCCGGTCGATGCGCGCGATGCGCCTTCGCAATGCCGTGAGCTGCTCCTGGATATCCTCCATCGTGCTTCGCTTTTTCTTTGCTCCAATATACCGCGTGTGCGCTGCTATATTCAAATGGTGATCAAGAGCGCAGTCGTACCGGTTGCGGGATACGGGACGCGGCTTCTGCCCGCCACCAAGTCGCAGCCCAAGGAAATGTTGCCCGTCGCGCGCAAGCCCATCGTGCAGTACGTAGTGGAAGAGCTGGTTTCGAACGGCATCCAGCAGATCCTGTTCGTCACCGGCCGCAGCAAGGCCTCCATCGAAAATCACTTCGACCACGATCCCGAACTGTTCCGCGCGCTCCAGGAGGCCAACAAGCAGGACATGCTCAAAGAGGTCGACTTCGAAGACCTCAAGGCGAACTTCTTTTACACCCGCCAGCCCCATCAGAAAGGCCTGGGCGACGCCGTCCTCCACGGGGAGAATTTCGCGGGCGAGGAGCCGTTTCTGGTGGCCTTGGGCGACTCCATCCTGGGGCTCAATGCGGTGTCGCGCGCGGTCAGCCGCATGGTGGAGGTCTTCGATTCCAAACGCGCCAGTTGCGTGATTGCCGTAGAGGAGGTGCCCGCGCAAGAGACGCGGCACTACGGCATCGTGCAGCCGGAAGAGGCCGCCGATGGCGTCTTCCGGATCGTGAACCTGGTGGAAAAACCGCTGCCCGGCGAAGCGCCCAGCAATCTGGCGATCGCCGGCCGCTACATTTTTTCGCCGGTGATCTTCGACATGATCCGCCGCGTGGAGCCCGATCGGCGCGGCGAAATCCAGCTCACCAACGCCATCCAGTTGATGTGCGACGAGGGACGGCGAGTCATGGCAGTCAAGCTCTCTCCCGAAGAGAAACGCTACGACATCGGAAATTTCCCCAGCTACTTCGAGAGCTTCGTGGAGTTCGCGCTGGCCGACCCGGAGTACGGCGAGGGATTCCGCAAAGTGCTGGAGCGCCTGGTGGCCAAATCCGCCGTGACCGCTTGAGCAAGCCTCTACCTTTCTTCCTGCTGCTCGCCGCCCTGCTGGTGGCGTCGCGGATGTGCCACGTCTCGATTCTCTGGGAAGGCGACACGCTGCCTCTGGCCACTGCCGAACAGATGGCCGCGGGGAAGGTGGTGTATCGCGACGTGTGGTACGACAAGCCGCCGCTGGTGCCGGCGCTGCATGTGCTCTGGGGAGCGCGTCCGGGATGGCCGCTGCGGCTGGGCAACGCGCTGTACGCGCTGCTGGCCTGCTGGATCGCATTCGGCTTTGCCCGCGACCTGTGGTCGGAGCGGGAAGGCATTTGGGCCGCGGGCCTGCTCGGTTTCTTCCTGGTCTTCGATCTGCCCGCATCGGTGATTCCCGTCGCATCCGACCTGATGATGCTGGCGCCGCACCTGGCCGCCATGTGGATGGCCTGGAAGCGGCGGCCGTTCTGGAGTGGTGTGTGGGCGGGGGTGGCGTTCTGGGTGAGCCCCAAGGGACTCTTCGTGGCCGCCGCGTGCGCCCTGTGGGACCCCGCAGGTGTCGCGCTGATGGCCGCGGGTTTCGCCGCCGTGAGCGCCGCGATGGCGGGATGGTTGTGGAGCGCGGGCGCGCTGGGCGCGTACTGGGAAGAAGTCTGGAAGTGGGGCCGCCTCTATGCCGCGAGTCCCTTCGTCGAGTCGCCGCTCCGCAACGGCATCGTGCGTACCCTGAACTGGATGGGCTTCCACGCGGCCATCGTGATTGCCGCGGGCCGGTTCTTATGGCGCGAAGGCATACGCCGGTACCAGGAACGCCGCGCGGCGTGGCTGGGCTGGATCGGATGGCTGTGCCTCGCCCTGATCGGTTTGTCGACTGGTCTGCGCTTTTTTCCACGCTATTATTTCCTCCTGTTGCCCGTAGTCGTGATGATGGCCGCGCGCGGGTTCACGCTGCTCGGCCGCAAGCGCGAGTTCGTCGCGCTGCTGCTCCTGATCCCGGCCACGCGCTTCGGTCCCTCCTACCTCGCCGCCCTGCGAAACCCCGAGTGGCGCGACATCGGCATGGACCGGGATAGCCGCGCGGCGGCGGCGTTGGTCCGTGAAATGGCCAAAACGGGCGACACCCTTTTTGTTTGGGGGTATCGTCCCGAGATATTCTCCTATACGCGCCTGCCGGCGGGCACCATGTACCTCGATTCACAGCCGCTCACGGGCGTGCCTGCCGATCGTCACCTGACCCAGTCGGAACCCGTGGAAACGGAAGCGGCCGCCCGCCGGCGTGTGGTGCTAACGCACACGCACCCCACGTTTGTCGTGGACGGGCTCGGCCTTTTGAATCCACGGCTCGCGATTACGAACTATCCGGACCTGCGCGAGTGGCTGGGACAGTATCGCGAGGTGGGGCGGACCGGCGAGACGATCGTCTACCGGCGCGCAGAGTGACAGCCCGAGTGACACTCTCGAGAAACATCCGGACTCGGACTCGGCGCTGGCCGGGCTTTCAGCCCGGCATCCGCCCCCTTTCAGCCGGCGGCAGCCAGGATTGGCTGCCCCACTGGAAGGTCGGCAGGCGGAAGCGCCTGCCCCACCAAGACTGCGCAATCTGTCCAACAAGGCAGGCCACAAAAAACGATGGCCTGCCCCACAGAAAAGTAGAAACTCCAGTGACAGACGACAAAAACGGGGCGTCCGCCCCACCTGGCTCACACCACGTGGACTACGCGCTCGGAGCGGTCCGCCGTTTGCACGCTGAACATCGCGGTGGCCGGGGCGGCGGCTGCCGGATCGAGCGCCGACACGGCGTCCGTGTAGGCCAGCGTGCCGAGCGGAAGCAGGGCGTTACCGACGGCGAAAGTCTTCAGGTTGCTGTTGAAATCCTGGGTGAGCTTCTGGCCGAACTGCGCCAGGTCCTTGCGCGCCTGCGCCGGATTGGCAAACTGGTTCGCACGGAAACTCGCCATCTTCAAGCCCGCCGTGCGCGCCTGTGCCACCATGTTGGCCTCGACGGGGAACAGGAAATCGATCAACTGGCCGTTGATGGCCGAGTTCATAATCCCGCCCAACTGATCGTCCTGATAGAACGCAAGGACCTTATCCGGATCCCCCGCGGCCGTGATGCGGGTGCGCGCTGTCTCAAGCAAGGTCAGCAGGTTCCCGGAAGTGGCGGCGCTCGAAAGCATGTTGCGCCGGACGCTGCGATCCATGTAGTCCCAGTAGCCGGCATCGGGGAACGGCGGGATCGAGGCAAATACAAGCACCGCCTTGGCCGCGGTGTCGCCGCTGACGTTGGCGTAGTTGTGGACGTCCGCGAAAAAGTAATCGTGCAGCAGTTGCTTGAAGCGGGACTGCAGCTTGCTCGCCATGAGCTTGTACTTGGGGTCGTTGCCGCTCGCGGGCGCATTCAACCACACCAGCAACGCCGGCGGCGCGAGCGAGACGTCCAGCGCGACCTGGGCGTTATCGAGCGCGACGCCCGCGCCAGCTATCTGCTCCACCCAATCCTCGAAGGTGCCCGGCGACGCCTGTTGGAATTCCGTAGGGAAGTAGGCGCCCACATACGGGCCGTACTGGCTCACCAGGTCGGCCGACGTCAGTTTCGGAACCGTCGTCTTGAGGTTGTAGCGGTAGGTGGCCGAGTCAGTGGAGTGAACCCGAACTTTGTGGATGCCTCCGGGAACGCTCAGGCTGATGGCGAGGGCGCTCGAGTAATCGTTTTTCACGGTCACCAGGTCGGACGCCACCAGCGAGTAGAGCAGGCCGCCATCCTCTTCCACGTGGCTGAGTTTCGCCAGAGAGTCGTTGATGTCCGCGCCCTTGGTGGAAAAGAAAGGCAGCGCCAGCGAGACGTGGCTCTCCTTGTGAATGCCGTAAGCCAGCACGCCCTCCTGAATGGCGACGCCGGCGAGCGGTGCGGCGAGCAGCTCGTCAAACTTGCCGCCGAGCGCCAGCGCGAGCCCGTCCGCCGCCTGCGTTCCCGCTGCGCCGAAATCGAAGATCACGTCCATCAGCGCAGAGGAGGTCGTGGTGCTTTGATAGGCCGCGTTGAAAGAGAGATTGTAATTGTGCGACAGGGCCTCCAGGGCCTTGGCGTAGAGTTCGTCCTGCTTGGCCAGCACCGCGGCGAGACCGGCGCGGAGCTTCTGCACCGCGGCGACGCCCGCCGGACCGAAGATCTTCTGCTCGAGAAAATCCTCCAGCCGGGCCTTCAGCCAGGTGTCCACCGAATCGAGCGTGGCCTGGTCCACCACCGTTTCGATCTGCTTGAGATCGAGGCGCGTACTCACCTGGGCCTGCAATTTCGTGAGCAGGGCCTGCAGCGCGCTGCCGTCCAGAAGCTGCGAGACCTGCTGCGCGGCCTTCTGGATGCCGCTCAGCGCGCCCGTGTCATTGAGCGCCGCGAACAGGCCATTGGCCGCCATGGATTCGAGAGCCTGGCCCTCGGTTGAATTCAGGAAGGCGACGTCGCCGATCTTACTTTTGACGAACGCCAGCAGGCTGTCCGGCGTGAGGCCCGCCACTTGCTGCGCCACGCCGGCGACCTTGACAATCTCCGAACTATTGGGCAGCAACGACCAGATCAGGTGCGTGGCCGTCTGCGGCAGGTTATCCCAGAACTGGAATACCTGCTGGATGCGGGCCTTCACCGCGTTGAATGCGGCATTCAGATCGGTGACGCCGGCGATGGTCTGGATGAGGCCGCGGGCTTCGTTGTCGGCCAGGTTGACGAGGGGTCCGAACAACGGCTTGCTGGGGTCGGTCCAGTCTACTACGTCGCCGAGCAACTTCATGATCTGCTGGCCGGTGGTTCCCACAATCGCCGAGGCCAGGTCGGCGAACTT
>OMOG01000102.1 GCA_900290305.1 Candidatus Sulfopaludibacter sp. SbA4 | reverse complement strand
GAAGAAGCAATCCGGCTTAGCGCCGAGTACCGATCGGCCGCGTGAATTGCGATTTGTTCTTTTCTGGCTTTGGCAATGAGATCTGGGTGGCGCCGCTGTCCGGCGGCGGTAAGCCCTCTCCGGTTGTGACCGGCCAGTTCAGTAACAGTCAGGGCCGCGTGCCGCCGGGTGGGAGCGACCGGGTGAGCGTCATCGCCGATCACAATGGCCTTCCGAGAAGCCATGCGAGGACCTCCTCTTTGCAGGCACTCGATACATCGGCACTGCGGGCTTCTAACCGCTGGCCGAAGGTGCGTTGGTTTGATGGGTGTTGCCGATCCCGCTTCGGCTCTTTTTTTCGGGACACCCACTCGGACCAGCGGGCAAACCCGCCGGCCAGCCGCTACCTGGGCTTTTTCGTCCGCGGTTCTCAGCAAAACAGATACCGATTCCATGCCGTTTCGTTCCCAGCCATCAGCCGGTGCTTGGCGTGGATCGAGATCTGGCGGGGCTGCTTCGCGAGGACCATTCCGGCCTCCTGCGGGGTGCGATTTCCCTTGCGGTTGTTGCACGGGAAGCAGCAAGCCACCAGGTTCTCCCACACCGAGGCGCCGCCGCGCGATCGGGGCACGACGTGGTCCAGGGTCAGGTCCCCCGCGGCGTAGCGTCTGTGGCAGTACTGACAGGCGTACCCGTCCCGAAGCAGAATTCCCTTGCGGGAAACGGAACGATTTTGCCGCGGCACGCGGCGGTAGCGCACCAGCCGGATCACGTCGGGAACCGGAATGTTGATTCTCGAAGTGCGGACCACGCGGTCGGACACCTCTTCCACCACGGCCGCGCCCTTGAATACCAGCGTCAGGGCGTGTCGAGCCGCGCAGATGTTGATCGGTTCGTAGCTGGCGTTGAGAACCAGCACCAGGCGATTCAGGCTCATAAAATAACGTGGTGGGAGCGGCGATGCTCGAAATCGCACAGACCGGTTTAAAAGACCGGGCCTCTTCCTCTTGAGGTTACGCTCCCGAAAACAACTGCCGAACCTGGTAAGGGCGGAGGGATTCGAACCCTCGATCTCTTCCTTGAAAGGGAAGCGGCTTAAACCTCTTGCCAACGCCCTCATGGCGTCGTAGATGGGAATCGAACCCATTGTCACTTGCTTGAGAGGCAAGGCACTCGTCCGGTCGTGCTCTACGACAAACTCGCTGCCGAAAAATGGTGCGCCCGCAGGGATTTGAACCCCGAGTCTCTCGGTTCGTAGCCGAGTGTCCTGGTCCGTTGGACGACGGGCGCGTGAAAAATGTTGGCTGGCCGCCCAGGCTTCGAACCTGGAACCTTCTGAGTCAGAGTCAGACGCGCTTCCAATTGCGCCAGCGGCCAGTGGCGAGGAGGGCTGGCTTCGAACCAGCAACCTGCGGAGTCAAAGTCCGCCGCTCCGCCAAATTGAGCTACCTCCCCAAAACGGATCTGGTGGAGTGGGGAGCGCTCGAATCTCCGTATGCGGGTTTTCAGTCCGCCGCTAGACCATCTCAGCTACCACTCCAAAAACTGGTGGACCCACAGGGAATTGAACCCTGATCGGTGGTTTGCAGGACCACTGCTCTCCCGTTGAGCTACAGGCCCGAACCTGGTAGCGGGGGACGGAATCGAACCGTCTTCCGGAAGTTTATGAGGCTTCCCGTCTGCCATTGACAGTACCCCGCAACAAAACTGGTGCGAGAGGTCGGAATCGAACCGACAACCGCGCGATTATCGGTCGCGTGCTCCACCGGTCGAGCTGCTCTCGCGAAAAACCTGGGGCTGGCGGCAGGCTTCGAACCCGCGTCTACCTCCATACCAAGGAGGGGCTTTGCCACCTTAAGCTACGCCAGCGAAACTGGGGCTGGGAAGGGTACTTGAAACCCTACGCTCCTCGTTACGAATGAGGTGCTCTGCCGCTTGAGCTATCCCAGCATTAGGCCGAAGGAGTCACTGACTTGGGACACACTACCCCTAAGTCACTCCGGCGCTAACTTGGAGCGGAGCACGGGAGTCCAACCCGTCTGTTCTGCTTGGAAGGCAGATGCCTCAAGGCGCTCGGCCAGCCCCGCTTATCAACTCTCACTTCTAATTGTCAAAGAACACACCGATAGCTTGGTCGGGGCGGGAGGATTTGAACCTCCGATTTTCTGCTCCCAGGGCAGACGGCTCACCGGGCTTGCCTACACCCCGAAGACCTGGCGGCGGCAAAAAGTCCGCCGGAAAAAACGAAACGGCCCGAATCCTTTCCAGGACCCGGGCCGCTTTGAAATCCGTAAGTGATTGATTCCTAAACGGTAGAGTCCTCCATGGCGCGCGGCTCGGCGGTGGCGCCGGCGATCGCCGCCTGTGGTTCCGTCCCGAATTGGAATCCTTGTTTCATCGAAATTCGATTATGACTCACTTGCCGCGCCGATGTCAAGAGGAAAGTGAGTCAGATCAGTTATAAGATGGCGGAGGGTAGGAGATTCGAACTCCTATGTCCTTTCGGTACGGCGGTTTTCGGGACCGCTGGGCTACCAGGTTGCCCATACCCTCCGCATGGAGTGGGAGGCGGGACTCGAACCCGCTAAGACCTGCTTTGCAGACAGGCGCTTCGACCGCTTCAGCATCTCCCACAAACTGGCAGGGGACCTCGGAATCGAACCGAGCAATACCGGGTTTGGAGTCCGGCGCTCTCCCAATCGAGCCTGTCCCCCGTGTGAGTTGGTAGGCCCGGTGGGAGTCGAACCCACAATGCAACTCCTTTTGAGGGAGCGGGATATGCCATTCTCCTACGGGCCTGTAACTTGGTGGGGCGAGAGAGACTCGAACTCTCATGCACGAATGCGTCCGGTTCTGAGCCGGGTGCGTCTACCGGATTCCGCCATCGCCCCATGGTGCCGGGGAGGGGCCTCGAACCCCCAAAAACAGCACACTCAATGCTGCGCGTCTGCCAAATTGCGCCACCCCGGCATGGTCTGGGAGGCAGGAGTCGAACCTGCGGTGTTTACCCTGTGGGTGCCGCGTCTACAGCGCGGTGCTCTCGCCACTGAGCCACTCCCAGAAAATATTCGGTTGTCAAAGATCGCAAAGAGTATTGGCGGAGAGCAAGCGACTCGAACGCTTGTGTCCACAGAGGGAACTCCGGTTTAGCAAACCGGATGGGCGGCCTGCTGCCCATGCTCTCCGGGAATTACCAATAAAGTCGGGATGACAAATAGGACAGGCGGGTACAACTGGGCGATAACTGCAGTCGCTTGGTTGCGGTGTCCATGATTGAATCTTATCACAGGCGCCGCGCCGATTGCAAGCATTAGTTTCACGCCGGCTCGGTCTATGACCACGCTTGTGACTCACTGCTCACGGGGACGCCGCAGCCGTGATATGATCCCGGACAGGATGATGCTGTTGGCTTTACTTCTGTCCCTGTTTCTCCCGCAAGATCCGCTACCGGAGGAAGCATCGCTCTCCGGAGCGGTCGTGGACTCGATAACCGGTGCGTCCCTGAACAAAGTGGAGGTGCTTGCCGAATCTTCGGATGGCCGTCTGCCACCGGCCGGCACAACCACGGATGCAAAAGGAAACTTCACGCTGGTACACCTGCATCCCGGGGAGTATCGGCTGAAAGCCATTCGCAACGGCTACCTCGAGACATATTATGGGGCGCGGCGCGCGGACAGCAAAGGGATCACCCTCACGCTGGGCCCGGGCATGGAGCAGAAAAGCCTGCAACTGAAGCTGCTCCCCTACGCGGTGATCGCGGGAACCGTCCGCGACCCCGAAGGTGAGCCCCTGGCGGAGGCGCGGGTCGCCCTGATTGCCATGAGCTATCGGGACGGCATACGGCAGTTCCGGGCTACGGGACAATATGCCACCACGGACGATCTGGGCCAGTACCGAATCCCTTATGTCCACCCCGGCCGTTACTATGTGCGGGCCGGTCCGAGATACTCTGACGACTGGCGTACCCCGGTGGATCACTCGTCCAAGGAAGGGCCCGTGCCGGAGGTGCTCATCCCGGCCTTTCATCCGAGTGCACGCGATATAGACGGCGCCCGCAAGATCGAGGTCGCCGCCGGAGACCGCTTCACCGGCGCCGACGTGACGCTCCCGCGCAGCCGGCTGTTTCGGGTCCGAGTGAGAATCGAAGGTCCGCCTGGGGTGGATGTCGGGGTCGGGTTGCACCCCAGACCCAACCTCAGCGACGGGCTCGGCCCGAATCCGTCATCGGATTGCAAGGCCCATGTCTGCGAATTTGCCAGTGTCCCCTCGGGGCCTTATTCCGCAGTCGGCTCCGCGGGTCCGTCCAAGATGACGCTGGACGATCTCTTCTCGAACAGCACACAGGTCGAGGCGAGCGTTCCCGTCGACGTAACCGGCGCGGACGTGGAGGGCGTTCGCGTGGTGATCGGCCCGCCGGCGGAAGTATCCGGACACATCGCCATTCCGGGGGATGACCACCCCGATCTGAAGGACGTCCGGGTGCGCTTCGTGGACGCTCAAGGCGCGGACCACCATGCTCGTTTCACAGAGGATGGCGCATTCACCGCGCTCCTGTCGCAGGGTCGCTATGACGTGCAGGTGCGTGCCGGCGGCGATCTGATACCGGAGAGCATTCGCTCAGAGGACACCAACGTACTGCAGGAGGGTCTCACGGTTACCCGCTCGGGGAAACTCCTTTGGAGATCGCTCTTTCCCACAACGCCGCCCTCGTCGAAGGCATCGTTCAGGATAAGGATGACCAGCCGGTTCCCGGGGCCACCGTCGTGCTGGTTCCCGAGGCGAGACTGCGATTCCGGCGGGATCTGTATCGGGAGACCAACACCGATCAATTCGGCCGGTATCATTTCAGCTCCATTACTCCCGGCGGTTACAAGCTGTTCGTGTGGTCCGACGTGGAGCCGGGCATCTGGTTCGATCCGGATTTCTTAAAGGATGCGGAGGACCACGGTAACTCCATCACTCTCGACCCGAAAGGCCACGAGACTGCCAACCTGCGGTTTTTGACAACGGAGAAGTAGCGCGGAACGCACCGCGCTATTTCTTCGCCTCGGGCGCCACGCGCGTGAACTTCAGCGAAAGACGCGCGGGGCCCTGCGACCACTCACCGGCAATTTGGCCGCTGCCGCCGAGTGTTCCCCGATACGTTCCGGAAACCACGCGTGCCTCCAGCCCCAGTTGCTTACCCTCGATCGTTACGGTGGTGACTGGGATTTCCTGATTTCCCTGGTCGACCGCAATCAGGGTCGCCGCCGCGGAGCCGTCGGCCGCGGGTGACAGCTTCAACCGCACCCGCAGGTCTTTTCCGCCGGCATTGATCGTGCCTTCCCACGTGCCTTCGAATTCCTTCGGCAGCGCGCTGCTCGGCGGCGGAACCTTGACATTCGCCTCGCCCTCTCGCGTCAACGCAAATGGCGCCTCGCCGTCGGCGTTGGAGGCCTTGCCGGAAAGGCCGTTTCCATCCGCCGAGAGTTGACCCTCAAAGGCCGCCGGTTGCGTAAGGTTGGCCGCGAATCGCACGGCCGCGCCTTCGACCGAGATGCTGGTGAGGGGAACGTCAATCGCGGTCGTACCAGTCACGCTCATCGAGCCGATCCACACGCCTTTCGCATTTCGGGCAAGATCCACGGTAATCCCCAATTCGCGATCGGGAATCTGGATCTTGCCTTGCCAGTGTCCTCCGGCTTTCGAATCGGTCTGGGCCAGAACCAGTGAGCCCGTCAGCGCTAGCAGCAACCCGGCAGCTATCATCTTCATAGCGGCAGCTCCTTTGGAGTAGGAATACGCCGGCAGCCCGGCATTTGTTCCGCCAGTCAGTTTGCCCGGCGGCGGCCCGGAAATCGCTGCCGCGGAGAGACCCCCCGCAACCAGGATGGCGGGACCGGAATCCCGTTGTGGAAAACCTGGTTGCCAACTGTCAGATGCGACATCGGCTGATCCTCCTGCCCGGTAACGCGCCAACCAAGGCAGAAAGCGATCACCGGCCTCCGCTTCCCTACGGGTCGAAGTGCCGGTCCACATACATCCACAACACCCGCGCCCACCGGGTCACTGCCGGCACCAGCGGCAGGTACGCCACAAACGCGCACCCCATTACCACGTCGAACGGCCAGCCCGTCACCCGCCAGATCGCCAGCACGATTGCCAGCCCCGGCAGAATCGAAAGCAGGTAGCTGAAGTACATCGCCCCCAGAAAATATCCAGGCTCGCGTTCGAACTTCAATCCGCAAACCGGGCAGCGCTCGTGCATGGCCAGAAATCCCCGCCACAGCGGCGCGCGGAAAATCGGGCCCTCCCGGCACTTGGGACAGCGTTGTCGCCGGATCGCTTGGAATGTCGTGACCACTCCTTCGAGCATACCGCCGCGCGGGGCAACATCCCTGTGTTGTGGGGCAGGCAATACTGCCTAGTGCCACATAGTCTCCCACAACGTCAGCCTTTCGCGGATCACATCGGGCTGATTTGACTGTGTCAAAGAGCGGGTCCGGGGGGACCCGCGCGGACCAGGGGGTCCGCCCCACAATTGTGCAGCATTCCCAGCGGTGGGAAAACTATGTGGCATTCGGCAATGCTGCCTGCAGCCGGCTTTCAGGCGGCTTTCTCAATCACCTACGAACGCCGCACGATGAACTTGTAAATCCGGTCCAGGCCCCGCTCGAGCTCCTGCATGGACGTGGCGTACGAGATGCGCACGTGTTGGCTGGTGCCGAAGGCCTCGCCGGGAACCACCGCCACGTGTGCCTCGGCCAGCAGCCGCTCGCAAAGTTGCAGGGTGTTGTGGATGCCGCCTTTGCCGAGCGCCACGCCCAGGTTGGGGTAGGCGTAGAACGCTCCGCGCGGCTCGGCGCACTGGACGCCCGGGATCTCACGCAGGCGCCGCACCACGAAATCGCGGCGCTTGCGATACTCGGCCAGCATGATGCCCACGGAATCCTGCGGCCCGCGGAGAGCCTCCACGGCGGCCTTCTGCGAGATCGAGGTGGGGTTCGATGTCGAGTGGCTTTGCAGCTTGGTCATGGCCGCCACGATGGGCTGCGGCACCAGGGCAAATCCCATGCGCCAGCCCGTCATGGCGTAGGTCTTCGACAGCGAGCCGGCCACCAGCACCGTCTCCTTGGCGCCGGGCAGCGACGCGATCGAGTATGGCTGGCTGTCGTAGAGGAACTTCGAGTAGCACTCGTCGGTGAGCAGGTAGATGCCGCGCTCAGAGGTCAGGCGGAAGATCTCTTCGAACTCGCCCCGGTCCATCACCGCGCCGCTGGGGTTGGAGGGCGAGTTGATGATGACCATCTTGGTGCGCGGGGTGAGATGCGGCTCGATCATCGAGGCCGTCACGGTGAAGCCCTGGGACTCGTCGGTCGCGACGAAGACGCAATGTCCGCCCGCGTAGTTGACCACGTCCTTGTAGGTCACCCAATAGGGCACCGGAATCACCACCTCGTCACCCGGGTTGATCACCGCCTGGGTCAGGTTGAAGATGGCATGTTTCCCGCCCACGGTGATGAGACATTCGTTGGGCTTGTAAGCGGTGCCGAAATCCTGGGCGTGGCGGTCGCAGACGGCCTTCTTGAGCTCGGCGGTGCCGCCAGCGGCTGTATACTTCGTGAAATTCTGATCCAGCGCGCGAATGGCGGCCTGTTTGATGTTGTCGGGGGTGGGGAAGTCCGGCTCCCCGGCGCCGAAGTCGACCACGTCCACGCCCTCGGAGCGGAGCCTTTCGGCATCCGCCGACACCTTCATGGTGGAGGACTCACTGATGGAAGAGATACGTTCCGCGATTGCGTTTGCCACTGCTTGCATGCGTTTGATCAAGCCCCTTTGAGTTTGGTTTTGGACAGACGGCGGTCGAGGCGCGCCTCCACGGAGGGCGGCACCAGCCCGCTGATATTCCCGCCGAGCCCGAAGACTTCCTTCACCAGGCGGGAGCTGATGAAGGAATAAGCCTCGTTGGACATCATGAACACGGTTTCGATTTCCGGGCGAAGACGCCGGTTCATGAGCGCCATCTGCAGCTCGTACTCGTAGTCCGAAATGGCCCGGATGCCGCGCAGCAGAACCGTAGCCGAGTGCTCGGTGGCGTAATCCACCAGCAGCCCGTCGAAAGAGTCGACCTCTACGTTGGGGTAGACGTGCACCACCTCGAGCAGCATCTCGGTGCGCTCTTCCACGGAGAAGAGCGGCTCCTTGGTCTCGTTGCGCAGAATAGAAACGATCAGGCGGTCGAACAGGCGCGATCCCCGCTGGATCAGATCGAGGTGACCGTTGGTGATCGGGTCAAACGATCCAGGATAGATAGCCACAACGCTGGGAGGTTTTCGCGGCAATCTTTTTATTCTAGCAAGGAGACAGGCGACAAAAACCGATCGCCTGTCCCACCTACTTCTTCTTCACCGGCGGCTTGGTGTCGCTATCGTCCGGGCCAAAACGAATCAACGATTCGCTGCGATACTCGCGGCAATTCGTGAACTCGGTGACGTTCCTGTCCTGGTGGCCGTCCGCATCCGTGACCAGTGTCTCCGCCATCCGCGGCAGCAGCACGGGAGATGGGCCGATCTGTACCTTGCCATAAACGATCGCCGTGGTGACGTCGCGAATGCGCAGATATTCCGGAATGTCCACCGCGCGGTCTTCGATGCGCAGAAGCTCCAGGCTGTTGGCATCCACCCAGAATCTGCCCTCCTCCCCCACGTAGGCCTCGCCTCCCGGGCCCTGCAACCGGTAGGCGTTGGACAATTCCGGCATTTTGTACCCATACCAGATCGTCGCCCGGTCCCCCAGTTTCTCTTCCCCCGAACCGGTGGTAAGGCCGCCACTGTTTACGAAGAGATTTCGCGCGACCGATGTAAAAGCGCCGGTGCCGAGCGAGCCGCCGGACATGAAGGCCGACAGGTCCACATCCTGGAACTGCCCCGCACCTTGGGGAGCGAACAGCTCTTTGCCATCGATAAATGCGACCTCGATGCGCAGCGTGTCGAGCGGCTTGAACGGCTGCGCGCCCGGAAGCTTCTGGGACCGATCGATCGTTTCCAGGCAGGAGTAATTCGGCGTGCGCTGCAACTCGGCCTTCGCCTGGCGCTTGATCTTCGACAGCGTCAGAACCCAAGGCGGCAATCCATCGTCCTGGCTGTGCAGGGCCGGTGAGCCCAGCACCGCCAGCGCCACGCCAATGGACAGCAGCTTCACTTCTTCTTCCCCGCGATCTGCCATTCGGTGAAGGGCGACCGCACCCCGCGGATCCTCGCGTTGAGGCAGTACGGCACACCCGATGCGAAGGCGCGCTGGATGGCCGGCCGCACCTGCTCCGGATGGTCGATGGCTTCACCCTCACCGCCGAACCCTTTCATGATGAGATCATATCGCGCCGATTGCAACTCGCACGCCACGGTGGCGCCGCCCGAGGCGAACGATTGCAGCTCCCGCTCCAATCCCCAGCCGGCGTCGTTGCCCACAATCAGTACGATGGGCAGCTTGTGGCGCACGGCGGTATCCATCTCGGCGATGTAAAAGCCCAGAGCGCCATCGCCGGTAATCACGGCCACCGGCCTGCCGGGGTGCGCCAGTTGCAGGGCGAGACTGTTGGGCAGCGCGGATCCGATGGTGCCCAGCGGCCCCAGCCGCAGCCATCCGCCGGGCGCGCGTGCGGGCAGCATGGCGCGGCCCCAGTGCGCGAAATCGCCGCCATCCCAGGAGTACAGGACGTCCGGCGGCAGCGCGCTCTTCAATTCGCGGAAGAAGGCGGCGGGATGCATGGGGACCGCGCGGTCTCCGGCGGCCTCAGCGAGGTGCGCTTCCCAATCCGAGCGGAGCGAGCGCAGGCGATCGAGCCAGGGCTTGGCGGGCCACGGCGCCTCGCCCGCGGCTGCCGTGAGGGCTACCAGGGCCAGGCGCGCATCGGCGCAGATGGCCACCTCCAGCCGGCGGTTCAGCCCCAGTTCCTCGGGGTGAATATCGATCTGGATGAAGCGGGCCTCGGGCGGAAAGAGACGGGCGCCGCCCAACGCCAGGCGGTAATCGATGCGCTTGCCGACGACCAGGAACAGGTCGGCCTCGCGGAACGCGGCTTCGACCGCGTGATTGAGGGCCGGGTCGGCGTAGCCCATCGCCAGCGGATGGTTGTCGGATACCGTTCCGCGCGCCATGGTGATGGTGTAGAGCGGGAGCGCGGTGTGTTCGATGAATCGGCGGAGCGCGTCTTCGGCGTGGGCCCACCAGACGCCGCTGCCCGCAATAACGATGGGGCGCTCGGCGGCGCGAAGAAGCTCGATCGCGTGCCCCAGGGCTGGTGGGCGGGCCGGTTCTTCGGGAAGAGAAATGTCACGGGCCGGAGGGGCTGCGCTGCCGGTGAAAAGATCCACGGGAATCGTCAGGTGAACGGCGCCCTTTCTGCCGGAGTTGGCCACCGTGTAGGCTCGCTCCAGGTAGAACGGAATCTCCGCGGTGTTGGGAGGTTCGGCGGCCCATTTCACTACCGGCCGCGCCATGGCCACCTGGTCGATATCCTGGAATGCCTGCCGGTTCGCCAGCGTGCTGGGGCGGCTGCCGCTCACGGCAATCAGCGGACTGCCGGCAAGCTGCGCGGTGGCGATTCCAGTGAGCGAGTTGGTGTGGCCAGGCCCCCCTGTCACGAGCGACAGCGCCGGCTTGCGATGAATGCGCGCCCACGCGTCGGCCGCGTGCGTCACTCCGGATTCGTGCCGCATGTCCACGATGCGGAAGCCTTGCTGCGCGGCGAGCGTGAGCACCTCGTTGAGGTGATCGCCCACCAGGGTGAAGATCGTATCGATCCCCAACTGGCCCGCCGCCCGCACGAACAACTCCGCCCCGTTTGGCATAGAACCGCCATGCTACTACAATCGGGACTTGGGGAACTCACGAAAGATTCTGGTTACAGGCGGCGCCGGATACATCGGGTCGCACACCGTGCGGCTGCTGCTCGAGCAAGGCTACGACGTTGCGGTGGTGGACGACCTCTCTAAGGGCTACCGCCACAACGTCCCCGCCAGCCGGCTCTTCAAGCTGAATATTGCCGAGACTGGAGCGCTGGCGGAACTGATGCGCCAGACCGCGTGCGAAGCGGTGATTCATTTCGCGGCCTTCATCGCGGTGGGAGAATCCATGCGCGAGCCGGAGCGGTATTTCGCGAACAATGTGGCGGGCTCGCTTTCGCTGCTCACCGCCATGCTGCAGGCCCGCGTGAAGCACATCGTGTTTTCGTCCACCGCGGCGGTGTACGGCAACCCGCATGCCACCCCCATCCTGGAGACTTTCCCCATCCAGCCGGTGAATCCGTACGGCGAATCGAAGGTGATGGTGGAGACGCTGCTGCGGTGGTTCGACGCGATCCATGGCGTGACCAGCGTCTGCCTGCGCTACTTCAACGCTTCGGGCGCGGACCCGTTGGGCCGCCTGGGCGAAGAGCACGAGCCCGAGACACACCTGATCCCGCTGCTGCTGCGGGCGGTGATCTCAGGCGAGCCGGTCACCATCTTCGGCCACGACTACGATACCCCGGACGGCACCTGCATCCGCGACTACATCCACGTGGACGACCTGGCGCAGGCACATATTCTGGCCGTGGAGCACCTGGTGGGCGGAGGCCGATCGGGCCAATTCAACGTCGGCACGGGAGTCGGCCACACGGTTCTCGAGATCGTGCGCGCGGTAGAGGAGGTGACGGGCAAGAAGGTGCCCTACGTGTTCGGCCCGCGCCGTGAGGGCGATCCGCCCAGCCTGGTGGCCGCGTCCGGCAAACTGCGTGCGGAATTGGGGTGGGAGCCGCGCTATGCGGATTTGAGGTCGATTGTCACGCACGCCTGGGGGTTCGCACGGAAGCGCAAAGGCTGACTTATGCGGGGCAGGCCTCAGCGTGCAGCCGGCTTAAACCCAACACTGTTCACTTTGCAGCCACTCGTGGGGCAGGTTTTCAACCTGCAGGCCGATTTTCAATCGGCACCCAAAGTGAACAGCATTTGGCTTAAGCCGGCTTTCGTGTGGCGCCAGACGTTTACCACGTACTCCTTTCCACCGATCGGGATACAAGGGTTTCGCAGCACATGGGAAAGGAAGATGCATCCATGGCTAGGTGCTAGGGAGGCGCGGATGAGACGGATCCTTTCCATCTTCTGCCTGGCGATCCTGTTATGCGGTTCTGCGGAGACACGCACGCGCCGCCATGTGCGCAGGGAGCCATTTGTAGCAACGGCTTTCGCGCAGAGGGGAATCACCCGGTCGGGCAGGCCGGCGCGGCGCGGTCTGGTGGCTGCCGACACGTGGGTATTGCCCTTGGGAACGAAAATCCGGGTGAGAAACGCCGGGCAATATTCCGGAACTTACACAGTAGCCGATACCGGGTCCAAGGTTCGCGGCCGCCACATCGACATCTTCATGCCCGACCGGTGGAAAGCCAGGAAGTTCGGAAAGAAGATCGTGGAGGTCAAGGTTTTGAGATGGGGCGAGGGATGACTACAACAGGTTCTCGCAGGTCACTGTGACCGCGACGCGCTCACCGCCGCGCTCCAACGTAAGACGCTTCGTGGCGTCCCGCATGCCTTGTAAAGCTTCCGCCGCGGCGGTCAGGACCTTGCCAGTCATGGGCGCATCGTCGATCGCGATCAAGCGGTCGCCCGGATGCACGCCGCTGCTCACGTCCGCGGCGGCTTTCGACGAGACCGCGGAGACCATCAGCGCGCCGTCCTTGCCCGGTGTCAGCACCAGCCCCACGGCCGCCGGTTCCGGCGCGGAATTCGACCCTCTCTGCAGGTAGACCCAGCCGCCCTGATAGTCGATCTCCACGCGGAAATTGCGCAGGACATTGCCTGCCACCGATCCGATGATCGGCGCGGTCATCATGCCGCTCATATATTTTTCAAAGGTGCCATCCGGTCTCGATACCGCCGCCGCATTCGCGACGGAAACGCTCCCGATCTTCATTTCGGAAATGCGCATCATCAGCGCTTCGCTTTCCATTTTGCCGCCGAACATATTGGCGAATCCCACCGCGCCGGTGGCCGTAGGCCAATCAGGATTGGCTTTCGCCCACTGCTCCAGCGCCACCCGGCTGATCATGGTAAACGTCGCTCCGGTGTCCAGCAGGAATCCGTAGGTTTGGCCGGCGATCTGAATCTCAATCCGCGGGAAGCCGTTCGATGGCCCGATACCGGCTTTGAGTTTGACGCCGCGGGGCTCGACGGACCCCGGTTTCGCCAGCGTGAGAGTTCGTCCGGGATAGTCGAAGATCGCGTGGTAGTGGCGCAGAAGACGCCCGGGGATCATGCCTTCCGCGTCGTCCCGCGCGCCAATTCGTTCCGCGTCGATTTGCCCGAATAAGGGGACGCCGCTGAGGTCCAGGTCCTGGCCGCCGGCCCGAACGGTGAGTGGATTGAGGGGCGCGAATCGTGCGCCGTCCTCGGACATCGCCGGCCCTTTCGTCTTGGCGCCGATGTCCGCCACGACCTTGGACCCCATGATCACGGCTCCACCGCCGGTGTCGACTAGGAAGCGGGCCTTGCGGACTCCGCCGGACCCTTTGGTGAGTTCCAATTCGACGATGGGCGCGTTGCCTTCCAGGTTCATCGGCAGCGTGATCGGTTGGGCAAACGCGGGGAATGTGGATAGAAGGAGGCAGGGCAGCATTCCATTCATGGGTGAGACCCATGATAGCCGAGGGGAGCTACGATTCCAACCCCATTTGGCGTCAGCCGCCTCTGCCAAGGAGGGTATGATGGAATCAGTGGATGATGGCAAACGGCCAGCCACCAGGCAGTATCTCGCCGAGGCGGATCGGAATCATCAATGTGGACTGCTGACGCCAACGATATCGTGCCGCTTCGCGACGGCACTGGGAAGCCATTCACGGGATTTGTAGACTCCCTTATCCGGACGCACGGATTCGTGTACGGAGTTGGGGAAGCGGATATCCGGACGAACCTCCGCACCAACTACCCTGATGGCGGTGTGGACACGCAGGTTTGCCTGGCCATGCACGGCGATCCTACAGGATACCTTACGCTGCCGACATGCTGGCAATTCAAGGCATGGTCATATCGGGAAATCGACGACGCCTACCTAAGCAAGGAAGTCCATAAGGCGTTTGCGGCGAAGTTAATCGCGGAGGGTTATGCGTATCGATTTGCGATCTGCGCCGAAATGCCGCCTGAAAAGCAGGCGGAGTGGGAGACGCTCCTGACAGCCGCGGCTCGCTCAATCAATCCCCAAGCGCCCGAGGCGCGTGTCGCATCCGCCTCGCAACTGGCATACTGGGCCAATCGATATCCGCCGTTGCTATTCGCCCAGTGCGGGATCGATCCGGGACCCGTGTTTTACTTCGAAGCGTGGAAGAAAAACGCCACAAAGACCACACCGATATTTGTTGCGGTGGATGAGTGGCGACAAAAGGATAAGCGGATTCGCTCGCACATAGACTTCTCACAGCCAGTCAAGAGTCCAGTCATCACCTTGCAGGGGATGGCCGGCGTCGGCAAGACACGCCTGGCTTACGAAATCCTGGCCAGCCTGGCTGGCGCACACAACTTGGTTTTCTACACGACGGACGGCTCCGATGCCGAGGTAGTTGCCCGGTTTCTCGCCAACAATTCAAGGACGCGAGGGGTTCTGGTCGCGGACGAATGCCCCCTGCTGTCGCGGGCCCGGATTGAGGAGGGGCTCAAAGGCCACACGGATCGTATACGTGTGGTTTGCATTGACAACTCAGGCGAGCGGATGGGTGGTAACGAGGAACTGTGGCTCGAGGAACTTTCACCGCCGGCCGTCGAGAAGGTTCTCGCGGAGAATTTCAGCCGCGTGCCGGCCGATCGACGGCGGGTGTACGCGGCGCAATCGGGCGGATATGTACGCCTGGCCGCCGTTCTCTGCGAACACGATGTCGAGATTCAGAGCACAGGTCACTTTGACCCTGCCTTGGTTGTCATTCACGAGCAATATCGGAAATGGCTCCCCGAAGAGCGGCAGCAGAAAGCTGTTGCGGCGATCTCGTTGGTCCAGAGGGTCGGCTTTGGCGAGGGCGTTCAGGAGGAACTAGAAGCTCTGTGCGTGTTTACAGGGCAAGAGCGGAACGGGGTTCTCGAGGTCGTCGCGGCGTTGAAAGACGCGCCCGGCTTCGTCGCACAAACCACGAGGTACCTCTACGTAACGCCCGAGATCATCGCCAGGGCGGCGTTCGCACGCGCGTGGAAGCGCTGGTTCCAGAGTGATCCGGCTGACGCTCTTCGCCGATTGCCTCCTGTTCTTCTTTCGTCGTTCCTGGCTCGCGTGGCCTTGAGTGCCTCCCCGGAGGTGCGAGCCCTCACGGGACAGTTTTTTTGGGATTCCGTAGCGAGCATGCAACCCTCCGACCTTGCCGATGAGGATCTGACCGATCGGTTGACCGCTCTTGTGGAAACGCAGCCGGACCGATATTTTCCCCGGCTCGCGCTACTGGTTCGCCAGTCCACTCCCGGACAGTTGCGGGAAAGCAAGGGCGGTCTGAGGGGGGGCCGCAGAACTCTTGTCTGGGCGGCTGAGCGGCTCGCGGCCTTCCCGACACATTTTTGCGAAGCCGAGGAGATCCTCCGGCGGCTCGCGCTGGCGGAAACCGAGGATGGCATCGGAAACAATGCGACCGGAATCTGGAAACAGATGTTCCGGATTGTTCTGTCGGGCGCCGCGACTCCATTTCGCGAGCGCATCGGGCTGCTGGGCAGGCTCATCTTCTCCACCGATCCGGAAGAAAGTCGGGCTGCTGGGCAGGCTCATCTTCTCCACCGATCCGGAAGAAAGCGCGTTGGCGCTCGGAGCCCTGGAAGCCACGTTGGATCTCACTGGCACGCGCTTCGCGGGCCCTTCGGTAATTGCGGGCCGACTTGTCCCGCCCGATTGGAGGCCCAGCTCCACCGCACAATTTCGAGAGTGCCTGGAACTGATCCTTGCGCTGTTCGACAGAATCTTTGACCAGGGCCCTCCTCCCATGCGAGAGGCAGCGTGGTCAACCCTGTCCAAACACATTCGTCCGCTGCTTGGCCACCGCATGCTGCCCACGTTGCGAGCGATCGTCGAGCGGCACTCCATTCCTCCTGCTCGCCTGCCGGATGTGCTCGAATCGATCGAGGATTCTCTTCAGTACGAATGCCGCGGCGAGTCCGGCGGTGTCGCCAACGATCCCTATTGTCACGAGGTTGCCGAATGGCTGCGCGCGCTGACGCCCAGCGATTTCATGGGCCGTCTGAAAGCCGTCATCGGGAAAGACCCTTGGCACCACTCAGTTCGCGAGGAGGTTTCCGGAATTCCGTCCGAAATACTGCCATTGGCTGAGGATCTCGGCAGCGATCCCGCCAGGTTTGAAGCGGTCCTGCCATATCTGAATTCCCCCGATGCACGGAGTGCCGGCCTGCTCGGGCAAGCGATTGCCCGTCAGGATGCCGAGGGCCGGCATTTGGATCGGATTCTCGCTGCCGCGGCAGAGAACGGCTCCAGTGCACTCGCATGTGGGTATGTTGCGGGCTTGCTGGCAACGTATCCAAATCATGCTGAGCGACTCAACGTATGGCTCGACGGGCTTGAGGAGCGTTCGCCGGAGTTGGCTTACTTTGTATCCCTCTCAGCTCCGGATTTTGCCCGTCCACTGGAGCGCACCCTGAGACTGATCGGGAAGGGCAAGCTACCGGTCCAGTTCTTGCAGAATTTCATTGCCAGCGTTCTCTTGGATCGCATGAGCTCCGATGAACTGAAGACCGTGCTGGATCTGCTCGTTCGGGCGGCGGATCCCGAAAGTCTGCACATTGCTGTTGACTTTGTCGGCCATTGCGTCCAGAAGGGACGAGTCGACGATCCAGCGGAACGGGAAGCGATGTGGCGGGCGTTGGAGGCAAGTGCTCCGGTTGAGGATCGGGCCCACCACTGGTGGATACAAGCGGTCCAGAGGTTTACGGCGGATGAGCCGCTACGAGCCTGCGAAGTCGCAATTCGGGCGCTGACCGGAGACGATCTCGAAAAGAGGAATCTTGCTTGGAGCGTGTTGTCATCCATCGCGGCGACGAAACCCGACTTGGTAATGGAGAAGGTCGGCCAAGTTCTCCTCATTCCAGAACACGGATGGCGGCTGCAAATGCCAGCCCGTCCCGGCCTGTTTCAATCACTGCCCCTAGAAACCCTGCGACGGTGGATGTCGGAGGATGGAGTCGAACGCGCACGAGTGATAGCGAACCAGCTAAGACCCCCGTCAGTGGATGCGGACGGCAAACCGCAGGTCCCGCCGCTCACAGAGTTTGTCCTGACGAACTGGGGTGACGACGATATTGTCTTTCGCCGCTTCGCAGCCTCCACCCGCAACGGACAGTGGTACACCGGGGATATCGCCTCGGCACATAGGAGGGAAGCGGACCGCGCGCGAGCGTTCTTGTCCCACCCCATTGCCGCGATTCGAAAGTGGGCTGAATACGAAGTGGCGCGCGGTGAACAGCAGGCAAAAGACTGGACGATAGAGATGGAGGAGAGCGTCCTGCACTGACCCCCCCTACGATTCCAACCCCATCTGCGTCAGCCGATACCGCAACGCATTCCGCGTCACAACCGCGCCGCCTGGCTCTTGTTCCCATCCGCCCGCCGCAGCGCCTCGCGAATGATGTCCTGCTCGTACTGATCCAGGCTCATTCCCTCCGGCAGGAAATGCGAATCGCTCTGCGGACGAGGCCGCGGAGCATTCTCGAGCTTGATGTCCGTCGCGTCCAGCGCCGTCCCCGTGCACATCACCAGGCTGCGCTCGATCACGTTCTCCAACTCGCGCACGTTGCCCGGCCAATGATACGACATCAGCTTTTCGATGGCCGCGTCGGTGATGGATTCCACGCGGCAGCCCGTATCGGGCGCCAACTTGTGCACGAAATGATTCGCCAGGAACGGAATGTCCACTTTCCGCTCGCGCAGAGGCGGAATATTCAGCGGCACCACGTTCAGCCGGTAATACAGATCCTCGCGGAACGTTCCCTGTTCCAGCGCGGTGCGCAGGTCCTGATTGGTGGCCGCCACCACGCGCACGTCGATGTGCCTCGTCTGGTTGCTGCCCAGCCGCTCGAACTCGCGCTCCTGCAGAATCCGCAACAGCTTCACCTGGATGGCCGCGGGCACATCGCCGATTTCGTCCAGGAACACCGTGCCCGTATCGGCCTGCTCGAATTTGCCCGGCTTGCTGGTCTGCGCGCCGGTGAAGGCGCCTTTTTCGTAGCCGAACAGCTCGCTCTCCATCAGGTTTTCCGGGATCGCGTTGCAGTTGATCTTCACCAGCGGCCGGTCGCGCCGCGGCGAATGAAAATGAATGGCGCGCGCGATCAGGTCCTTGCCCACCCCGCTCTCGCCCGCCAGCAGCACCGTGGCGCGCGTCGGTCCCACGCGCTCGATGGTGGCGAAAATCTCCTGCATGGGCGGACTGCGCCCGATGATATTGTCAAACTCGTAGCGCCGTCCCAGCTCCTCCTTCAGCTTGCGGTTCTCGTCGCGCAGGGCGCGCACTTCGAGCGCCTTGTTGACCACCTGCATCAGGTGATCGAGCGAGAAGGGCTTCAGCAGGAAATCGGTGGCCCCCGCCTTCATCGATTCCACGGCGGTTTCGATGCTCCCGAACGCCGTCATCACCACCACCGGAACCTGCGCGTTCTGACGGCGGATCAGCGCCAGCAGCTCGAGGCCGGTCATGCCCGGCAGCCTGAGATCGGTGAGCACCAGGTCGGCGCGGTCCACGATCTTGAGGCCCTCTTCGGCGGTCGCCGCCTTGTCCACTTCGAACCCCGCGGACGACAGTTGCAGTTCGATCACGCGGCGCAGCTTGTCTTCGTCTTCGACTACCAGGATTCGCTTTTTCATCAGTAGCACAGGCATTCCTGCCTGTGGTGTCTTACCTGCCTGTGTTGTTTTTCATGCCTGTGTTGCCTTTGCCATCCGTTCCATGGGCAGCAGCACGCGGAAAATGCTGCCCTTCCCCAGCTCGCTCTCCACCGTTATCTTACCGCCGTGTTCGTCCACGATCTTGGAAACAATCGCCAGCCCCAGCCCCACGCCCTCGGGCTTCGTGGTGAAGAACGGGTTGAAAATAGTCTCGATGTGTTTCGCGTCGATCCCCACTCCGCGATCGATCACCGCTACCTCGGCGGTTCCCACGGCCGCGCGGGTCTTCACCGTGACCGTGCCGCCCGGCGCGGTGGCCTGCACGGCGTTCAACACCAGGTTGTAAAACACGCGCTCCATCAGCTCGGCGTCGAATTGGAACGGCGCCATCTCCGGAGCGTAGTTGCGGTAGATCGCGATCCCCGACGCTTCGCGCTCCACCAGCGCGATGGCGCGGTCGATGGTCTGCGAAAGGTCCGCCGTGGCAAGCTGCAACTCGAGCGGCCGCGCGAATTGCAGGAACCGGGTGATCAGCGAATTGGCGCGGTCTACTTCCGAGGAGATGAAGCCGGCGACCTCGCGCGCGATTTCGTTCTCCCGGCTAATGTTGTGGTTCAACATTTCCGCGGACGCCTTGATGGTGCCCAGCGGGTTGCGCAGCTCGTGCGCCAGCCCCGCCGAGAGCTGTCCCAGGGCGGCCAGGCGGTCGGAGCGCGCCACGGCCTCCTGCGCCTCGCGGATTTGCACGTTGGCGGCCGAGAGTTGCTCCGCGGTGCGGCGGTGTTTTTCGGATTGAACTCGGAGCTGCTCCGCGAGGATATTGGCCGATGTCCCGATCATTCCCAGGAAAATCACGGGCAAAATATGATTAGCCTGCACCTCCTCCCCGTGGAGGTGCAAAAAGAAATACAGATAGAAGCCGCTGGCCAGCACCATGAACGCTAGCGTTCCCCTCGGTCCAAATGTGGTCGCTGCCGAGACCACGGGCAGCAGCAGCACCATCGAGTACGGGCTGTTGATGGAGCCCGTGAAGCCGATAAAGACGAACCCCAGGACGATCTTCAGCACGATCCAGAAGATCCGGCTGCGCGTGGTGGCGACCGCCGGAAATCGCGGTTCCAGAATTTGAGCGATGCCCAGCGCGGCCAGTGGAATAATCTCTTGCAGGTCGCCCTGCCCCGGGTCGGTATCGAATACCGGCGCCGGCAGAAATTTCAGGCTGACCAGCAGTCCCGCGAACAGCAGCACCCACACAAAATCCTGCAGTCGGACCAGGCGCAGCCAGCGGGGCATCTCAGTCGGGATTATGCCACAATGGAGAAAGTAACGTCTCATGGCCAACTCAACCCTGGATCGGAACCGCCCTGCGGCCTCCGAATCCCAACCGACCAACGAGCCCAACGAGTCTTTTGGCGACATCCTCTCGCAATACGAACAGGCTCACTCACACAGATCCGAGGAAGGCGGCAAAGGCCTCGAAGGCACCGTGATCGCGGTGTCCGGCGAATCGGTGTTTCTCGATATCGGCTTCAAGACGGAAGGCATCATTCCCTTGGCCGATTTCCAGGCCACCGGCGATTCCGTGAAGCCCGGCGACAAGCTGCCCGTCTCGATCAAGGGCCGCGATCCGGAAGGCTACTACGAGCTGTCGCGCATCAAGGTCGAGCGCCCCAGGGACTGGTCGTCGCTGGAGAAGGCCTTCGCCGACAAATCCGCGATTGCCGGAGTGATCACCGCCGTGGTGAAGGGCGGCGTCAGTGTGGATGTGGGAGTGCGCGCCTTCATGCCGGCTTCGCGCAGCGGAGCCAAGGACGCGGCCGAAATGGAAAAGCTGATCGGCCAGGAGATCACCTGCCGCATCATCAAGCTGGACGTGGCGGACGAGGACGTGGTGGTGGACCGCCGCGCCGTTCTGGAAGACGAAGAGCGCGCCGCCAAGGAGCGCCGCTACACCGAGGTCAAGGAAGGTGAGACGGTGCAAGGCACGGTCCGCAGCCTCACCGAATACGGCGCCTTCGTGGATATCGGCGGTGTGGACGCGCTGCTCCACGTGGCCGACATTTCCTGGGGCCGCGTGAACAAGCCCGCCGACGTGCTCACGGTGGGACAGCAGGTGGAAGCCAGGGTGCTCAAGGTGGATGCCGCCAAGCGGCGCATATCCCTGGGCATGAAACAGCTTCAGCCGCATCCTTGGGACCTGGTCAACGAAAAATACAAGATGGGTGAGCGGGTTCAGGGCACGGTCACGCGCGTGGCCGATTTCGGCGCCTTCGTGGAACTCGAAAAGGGCATAGAGGGCTTGATTCACCTTTCCGAGATGTCGTGGTCCAAGAAGGTGCGCAAGCCGTCCGACGTGGTCAAGCCCGGCGAGCAGGTGGACGTGGTCATCCTCGGTGTGAACCAGGCCGACCGGCGCATCTCGCTCGGATTGAAGCAGGCGCTCGGCGACCCGTGGGCCGACGTGCTGCAGAAGTTCCCCGTGGGTTCGGTTGCCGAGGGTGCGGTCACCAGCCTCCAAAAGTTCGGAGCCTTCATCCAGGTGACCGAGGGCGTGGAGGGCATGATTCACATCGGCGACATCAGCGCCGACAAGCGCCTCAACCATCCGCAGGACGTCCTCAAAATGGGGCAGGTGGTGAAGGCCCAGGTGCTCGAAGTCGACACCGAAAAACGCCGGCTGCGGCTGGGCATGAAGCAACTCGTGCCCACCAGCCTCGATGAGTACATCGCGGAACATAAGGAAGGCGACGTGGTGACCGGCCGCATGACCGACGTGTCCGGCGGTCGCGCGCGCGTGGAATTGGGCGAGGGCGTGCAGGGCATGTGCCGCATGGGCGCCGAGACGCCCGAGAAAGAAGAGAAGGCCGAGGCTTCGGCGAATCTCTCGTCGCTGACCTCCATGCTGGAGAAGAAGTGGAAAGGCGGCCACGGCGAGGGCGCCAAACGCGAAGCCGCCCGCGCGGGCCAGATCCGCAGCTTCCGCATCGTGAAGCTGGATCCGGCGACCAAAAAGATCGAGTTGGAATTGGCGTGAGCGGCAGTAGCACAGGCATTCGTGCCTGTGTGGCGTTGCTGCTCGCGGCAGCGGCGGCCCTCACTGCCGTCCTGGTCCTCCGCACCTTCTGGTATCTCTTTCACTCCGTCACCAACGCGCCTTACACCGATGGCTGGGTGATCTTCGACGAGATCCGCCGCTTTCGCGAAGGCGCACTCCATTGGACGTTCTTCTGGGCGCCCTACTGGGGACAACGCAACCTGGTCGCGCGCCTGCTGTTTTTCTTCTCGGCGAAATATTTATCCTTCTCCGCTCTTCCCCTGATCGCGATCAACGTGGCCGCCTGGTTGTCGATGCTGGCGGTTCTCATACGCACCGCGCGCCGGCTGTTTCCCGAGTCCCGCCTGGTCTTCTTTGCCTGTTCGATTGCGCTGGTGCACCTCGTGCTTTCGTCGCTGGGAATGGAAGTGCTGGTGATCACGCAGAACGTGCAGCACAGCGTCGGGTATGCGTCCGCGGTCTCCGCGATTCTGCTGTTCAACCGGCGCCCGTGGCTGGGGATCGCGCTGGCGGTGCTGGCCACCGCGAGCGTGGCGATCGGCCTGCTGGTCTGGCCGATTCTGCTCGTCCAAGCGTGGCGATCCGGTGCCACCGCTAAATCGCTTGCTGACGCGCGCGGCTCCGATCAGAGCCACGACCGTAAGGGAGTGGTGTCGCCGGGCCCCATGACCCTCGCCGCCCTCCTGGCCATCACGGCCGCGATGTTCGCGCTCTACGCCATCGGATACACCCGTCCGCCGTCCCTCGGAATCGGCGTCGGGGGCGCGCTGCGGCACCCCGGAGTAGCGCTCTCGATGACCTCGCTCGTGTTGGGCGGACCGGTCACGCTGTACTCCCTTCGTCTGGGAACAGCCGCCGGCGGCGTCGGGCTCGGAGCGCTCCTTTGGTTTCTGATCCGCCGCTCCGGCAACCAGGCAGGCTTCGCCCTGACCATGGCCGCGTGCTTCCTGGCCGCCTCGGCCGCCAGCCTGGCAGTCGGCCGCATTTCGCCCGAGTGGCTGGCCAGCCTGCACGGCGCGCAGCCGCTGCCGAGCCGCTACATCGCCCCTACCCTAGTCTTCTGGGGATGCCTCTTCGTCCTGGCGATGGGGCAGCGGGATCTGCTGCCGCGGTTCGCCGTGTGCGCCCTCGTGCTCGTGATGACCTTCGGCACCTGGTCGTGGCAGTGGCGCGTCTCCCGCGAATGGGCCGTGGCCTTCCAAAAATCCGACGCCATCGCCGCCGGCTTTCTGAGCAGTGTTTCCGATCCCGAGCTGATGTCGCTGCTGCTGACCGACGGCGCGCTGCGCGACCGCACCGTCGACTACATGCGCCGCGAGCGGCTGGCGGTCTTTGCGGAGCCGCGGGCGGCATGGATCGGCAGGCGCATCGATCCGGCCCCGCCCATCTGCCGCGGATCTTTCTCCACGGTGGCACTCGCCAACGGGATGCGCGTGACCGGCAGCCTGGAACGCGCTGGCCTGCCCGCGTCAAACTCCTTCGATCTTCTCATTACCGGTGACACCGGCACGGTTTCCGGCCTGGCCCGCTCACTACCAGCGCAAAGCGAGGGCCGGGGCGCGATCGACTTCCTCGGCTACGCCCGCGCCGGCGCGCCCGCGTCACTGCGCCTGTTTGTAGCGCGTGACGGCCGGCCGGTGTGCCAGGCCCGGCCCTGATGGTTGGGTGGGGCAGGCGCTTCCGCCTGGCGCTTCCGCCTGCCACTGGAGTTTGCCGAGCCAGAGGTAGGCATGCTTCAGACTGCTCCGTGGCGCACGCTCTCAGCGTGCCGCGTCGACACTCATGTCGACGCTCTTTCTCGGTGGGGCAGGATTTCGTCCTGCAGCCGGCTTTCAGCCGGCTTGGGCAGGCGCTTCCGCCAAGGCGCTTCCGCCTGCCAACCCAGCCAGCCCCAATTCGTGACATATAATGTCAGCGATGCGAATCGCATGTACGTTTCTGCGTGGCGTTGGAGCGGCGGTGGCGTGTTGCGCCGCGGTTTTCGTGTGTAGCGCACAGGAACCGGGCCCAGCCAAGGCCGAGGAGGTTCTGCAAAAAGTCTGCGGCGCCTGTCACACACCTCAGAGCGTCCTCACCACTCGCCGCACCCGGGCGCAATGGCAGGAAACCATCGACAAGATGGTGTCGCTGGGCGCCAAAGCCACCGACGAGGAATTCGCCGCCGTGCTGAACTACCTGTCCGCGCAGTACGGCCCCAATGCAGCGGACGCCGCTGCTGCGACCCCGGCGGCCGGAGCCGGCCGTCGCGGTGGACGCGGCGGAGCCGGCGCCGCCCAGGCGCCCAGGCCGGCGAGCTCGGCGGCCGGACCGGACGACAAGCACGTGGTGGATGCCGCCGCCGCCGACCGCGGGCGCAGGGTCTGGGCGGCCGAATGCATCAACTGTCACGGCACGTATGCCAGAGGCTCCGATAACGGTCCCAACCTGGTCCGGTCGGACATCGTCCTCCACGATCGCTACGGCAATGAAATCGGACCGTTCCTCAAGAAAGGGCACCCCATGCAGAGCGGCTCCGCCAGCGCCAACCTCACCCCGGTTCAGATCGCCGAGCTTTCCCACTTCCTGCACCAGCGCGTGTACGACACGCTGCGCGGCTCGCCCATATTCCAGATGCACGATATCCTCACCGGCGACGCCCAGGCCGGGGCTGCATATTTCAATGGCGAGGGCGGATGCACCGCCTGTCACTCGGTCACCGGAGACTTCAAGGGCATCGCGTCGAAGTACGACCCGCCGACCTTACTGGGAAAGTTTCTCAATCCGCGCGCCGGCGGCCGCGGTGGACGCGGAGGACGGGGCGCACCTCCCGCTCCCGGTGTCAAGCAGGTCACTCTCACGGTGACCCCGCCCTCCGGACAACCGGTCACCGGAGTGCCGGTGGTGTTCGACGACTTTGACGTGTCCATCCGGGATGCCGCGGGTGAGTATCACTCCTGGACGAGGACGCCGGGCCTCAAAGTCGTCAAGAACGATCCCTATGCCGCGCACGACGATTTACTCACGAAGTACACCGACAAAAACATGCACGACTTATTGGCCTACCTGGTGACTCTAAAATGACCATTCTGCGGAATCTCACGGCTCTTATATTTCTGGGCGCGCCACTTGCCGGACAGCAAGGTCTGAACCCGGCGAAGCTTCTCGAAAAACCGACCGACACCTGGCCGGTGTACCACGGCGACTACTCGGGACGCCGCTACAGCACGCTCACCAGGATCAATTCCTCCAATGTCAAGGGGCTCTCCATGGCCTGGTTCTACCGCACCGGCGTGGGGGGCATCAAAGCCACGCCGCTCCAGGTCGGCGGAGTGCTCTACTTCTCCGCGCCCGACCATGTTTGGGCCGTGGATGCACGCACGGGCCGCGAGATGTGGCACTACGCCTGGGAATCCAAGGGCGGCATCCACATCGGCAATCGCGGCGTGGGGATCTACGGCAACTGGCTGTATTTCGAGACTCCCGATTGCAACCTGGTCTCATTGAACATCCAGGGCGGCAAGGAGCGCTGGCGCAAAACCAACTGCGATCTCGACGAGTTTTATTACGGCTCCGTTGCTCCGCTGATTGTGAAGAACCACGTCATTGCGGGCGTCTCAGGCGACGACCTCGACAGGCCCGGATACGTCAGCTCCTACGATCCGGAGACGGGAGACCTGCAGTGGCGCTGGTACGTGGTGCCGCAGAAAATGGGCGAGCCTGGCTCGGAAACCTGGCCCAACGAAGAGGCCATGAAACACGGCGGGGGCATGACCTGGCAGGTGCCCACTTACGATCCCGAGCTGAACCTACTCTACGTCACCACGGGCAACCCGCAGCCCGTAATCGCCCATAAGAATCGCGCCGGCGCCAACCTGTTCACGGCTTCGGTGGTCGCGTTGAACCCGGACAACGGGAAATTGGTCTGGTATTTCCAGACCTCGCCGCACGATACGCACGATTGGGATGCCACGCAAGTGCCGGTCCTGTTCGACGGTGAGATCAACGGCCAGCGGCGCAAGCTTCTGGCCATCGCGGCGCGCAACGGCTACTTCTTCGTCCTGGACCGCACCAACGGCAAGAACCTGGTGACCTCCGAATACATCCCGGCCAACTGGGCCAAGGGCGTCGACAAGAACGGCGTCCCGATTCCCGATCCCGCCAAGATGCCGCAGCTCGATGGCGCCCTGGTCTCGCCCAATGCCAGCGGAGCAACCAATTGGCCGCCTCCTACTTACAGCCCGCAGACCGGGCTGTTTTACGTGGGCGCGACGCGCTCGTACAGCGTCTTTTACATCTTCGACACCGACGATAATCCGCAGGGGTGGGGAGGAGCCGAAAGGGGCGGAGGAAGCCTGGGATCGATGATCGCGGCGATTGATTATAAGACCGGCAAGGTCCGCTGGAGCCACAAGTGGGAATCGGGCGGCGCGCGTTCGGGACTCATGAGCACCGCCGGCAACGTGGTGTTCACGGGGGACGGATCCTCCAACTTCGTGGCCTTGAACGCCACCACCGGCGACGCGCTGTGGCACGCCAACGTCGGCGCGCCCGTGGGCAATGGCCCAATCACTTACGAACTGGACGGGATCCAGTACGTGGTGGTCGCGGCCGGCGACACGCTGTGGTCGTTTGCCATGAATCGCTGACCGGGTTTGAGGCGCCGCCTGGCGCTATTCGCAAAAGCAGAAGAGAAAAAGACATGGTTGTTGCTTGCCCACGCTCACCATGCTACAATCCCGCACAGCCTAAATAGGGAGGTAGTATGCTTTGTAGGACTATGCGGTTGGTCTTCTGCCTCTTGGCCGGTACGCTGCTTTTTGCGCAAACCGATCGAGGCGTGATACGCGGAGTTGTCAAAGACGCGTCGGGAGCGTTTGTCCCCGGCGCCCAAATCACCATCACCGAAATTCAAACCAACATCCAGGCTCGCAGCCTAGCAAGCGATACCAACGGAAATTACGAGGCCCCCGATCTCAAACCCACAATCTACCAGGTGAAGGCGGACGCCAAAGGGTTCCGTTCCTTCATCGCCGACAACGTCCTGCTTGAAGCCGGGCAGGTGCGCCGTGTGGATATGACACTGGAAGTCGGAGCCGCGACCGAATCGATCACGGTGCAAGCCGGCGCCGCCCTGATTCAGACCGACAGCGGCACCATCTCCGAGGAACTGGATACGGGTAAGAAGTATGCGGCCACGCCCTTCGTGGACATCTATCCGTCGCCGTTTGCCTTGATGACCACCATGCCGAATATCCAGGGAAACGGCTGGCAGATGGTGTTTGCCGGTATCTCCGACCGCAACAAGCAGACCTACGCTTATGACGGTGTCCCCAACGACACCAGCGGCGATCAGGATGACAACCCCAACTTCTACGAGACGGTTCAGGTGACCACGCAGAACGCCGATGTGGACAGCGGCCGCGCCGGCAGCTACAACATGATTTCCAAGCACGGCGCCAACGAGTTCCACGGCGACGCTTACTACAAGAACGAGAACAGCTTTCTGAACGCCAGCGTGGACACCATTCCGGCCACCAGAAAGATCCCCTACCTGTTCCACGAATTCGAGGCGCAGGTCGGCGGGCGCATCATCAAGAACCGTACCTTCTTCTTTGGTGGATGGATGCACCAGAAGATTCCGCTCGGCTACAACCAGATCGATACCGTGCCGACTGCACTGATGCGCCAGGGCAACTTCTCCGAGGTCGCCGCCATCAAGGATCCCACTACGGGCAACCCGTTCCCCGGCAACATCATTCCCTCCAGCCGGATCAATCCCGTGGCGACGGCGCTCATCAACACCTACTACGCGCCGCCCACCAACAGCGCCCTGAGCAACAACTACGTTTGGTTCTTCCCCCACAACCAGGACCTGTATCGCGGGGACTGGCCGTTCTTCCGCATCGATCACAAGGTGAAGGCCAACAACGACCTCTACGTCCGCTACATGAATCGCATCACGCCGTACAATTTGGCCGGCGCGAACCCCCTGTTGAACAACACCTCCTCGCGTAACCAGGGGCAGATGGTAGCTTCCGACACCTGGGTGATCAAAACCACCCTGGTCAACAGCTTCACCTTCGGCGATCAGTGGGACCACCAACACGCCGGAGAGGGGGAATTGGGCTTCACACCGCTCACCGGCGACGTGGCGGACCAGAAGCTCGGGCTCCAGGGAGTGCCCACCGGAGACTTCAAATTCGAAGGGTTTCCGTCCATGAGCGTCTCGGGTCTTACCACGTTGTCCCTGGGCGGCGGCGGCGTGAACCATAACATTTCGAACGATAGCGGCATTTACACCTTCAACGATCTGGCCACCTGGTCACACGGCAAGCACGTGGTGAAATTCGGCGGCAACGTCATGCACCTGTGGTTCCTCGTCAATGCCACCATCTCCACTGCCGTGTATGGGAGTTACACCTTTAACGGCTCGGTCACGGGCAACGCGATTGCCGATATGGAGCTCGGGCTTCCCTACCAGTCGAGCCGTCTGACGAACCCCTTCTTCGATCGCTACTCCACCCAGGATGTCATTGCGCCCTTCATCAGCGACAGCTTCAAGGTCACTCCCAAGTTGACGATTGAGTACGGGCTGCGTTGGGATCTGACCACGGTTCCGCGGTTCAAGGATGGGCTGATGTACAATTTCAATCCCACCACCCAGCAGGTCGTCGTCACCCAGTCGGGCCTGTCGCATATCAGCCCCTTGTATCCGCCCAATATCGGTATCGTCGCGGGCAACCCCATCCCGTCCGCCGACATGCACAACTTCCGTCCGCGCGCTTCGTTTGCCTACCGCATCAACGACAAGACCGTCATCCGCGGCGGCTACGGCGAGTTTACCGAGTCGTTCGGATATAACTCCTGGCTCAACAACGGCGGTCCTTACCAAGTCACCCAGACCTACACCCAAGCCATTACCAACGGCGTGCCCCTGCTCTCGTGGCCCAACGCATTTCCGAGTAACCTGTCGTTGGCGGCGATTCCCAGTCAGAGCATCACGGCCTATCCCATGAAGCAGGATTTTGGAGCGATCCGCCAGTTCAACCTGACCCTGGAGCGGGAAGTGCGCAATTTCGGTTTGCGCCTTTCCTACCAGGGAACCCGCGGCTCGGGTCTGAATTACGGCTTCAACGTGGACAAGCCGCAG
>OMOG01000302.1 GCA_900290305.1 Candidatus Sulfopaludibacter sp. SbA4 | reverse complement strand
TGGAGAGAGGCATGGCGTGTCAGTGATTGTATCGTAAGCGCGAGTGGGGTTGGCAGGCGAAATCCGGAACGGACCCGCAAACCGGGGCGCCTGCCCCACCGAGCTGTCGTAGAATACACAGGTGAGATTCGTCATCTATTCACTCTGCTTTTCCCTGTGCGCGCCGCCGGCCTTTTCCGCGGACGCCGGCTCATTGCGCGGCTACTCCTCCGACTCCGAGCGCACCGAGCGGGAGTGGGAGAACAAATTCCGCGCCATTCCGGACCCGGCCAATCTGCGCTCCTACATGCAGCGGCTCTCCGCGCGGCCGCACCACGTCGGCTCGCCCTACGACAAGGACAATGCCGAGTGGATTCTCTCGCGCTTCAAGGAGTGGGGACTCGATGCGCAGATCGAAACCTTCGACGTGCTCTTCCCGACTCCGAAGGAGCGCGCGCTGGAATTGGTCGAGCCCTCGAAGTTCACGGCCAAGCTGGAGGAGCCAACCGTGGCGGGCGATCCCACGTCGTCGCAGCACCAGGAGCAGCTTCCCACTTACAACGCCTACTCCATCGATGGCGACGTGACGGCGCCGCTGGTGTACGTGAATTTCGGGATCCCCGAAGACTACGAGACGCTGGACCGGCTGGGAATCTCGGTGAAGGGCGCGATCGTGATCGCGCGCTACGGCGCTTCGTGGCGCGGCATTAAGCCCAAGGTGGCGGCGGAGCACGGCGCGGTGGGCTGCCTGATTTATTCGGATCCGCACGAGGACGGCTATTTCCAGGGCGAAGTCTTCCCGGCGGGCGCGTACCGCAACCCGGACGGCGTGCAGCGCGGCAGCGTGATGGATATGCCGGTCTATCCGGGCGACCCGCTGACGCCGGGCGTCGGCGCCACCAGGGATGCACGACGCCTGCCGCGCAGCGAAGCGGTCACCCTGACCAAGATTCCCGTGATGCCGATTTCCTACGGCGACGCGCGCCCGCTGCTGGCGGCGCTCACAGGACCGGTGGCGCCGGAGAAATGGCGCGGCGCCTTGCCGATCACTTACCACGTGGGTCCGGGACCGGCGAAGGTGCATCTGAAGCTGGCATTCAATTGGGACCTCAAGCCCCTCTACGATGTGATCGCGCGGATTCCCGGCACGGCCTATCCCGACGAGTGGGTCATCCGCGGCAACCATCACGATGGGTGGGTGAATGGCGCCGAAGATCCCGTCTCGGGCCAGAGTGCGTTGCTCGAAGAGGCGCGCGCGATGGGTACGCTGCTGCGCCAGGGCTGGAAGCCCAAGCGCACGATCGTCCTGTGCGCCTGGGATGGAGAGGAGCCGGGGCTGCTGGGGTCCACCGAGTGGGCTGAGGCGCACGCGGACGAGTTGCAGCGCAAGGCCGCGGTCTACATCAATTCGGACAGCAATGGGCGCGGGTATCTGGGGGTGGAAGGCTCGCACACGCTCGAGAAGTTCATCAACGGGGTGGAGCGCGAGATCGACGATCCCGAGTCCAAGGTGTCGCTATGGAAGCGCGTGCAGTCGCAACGCATCGCGAATTCGCTCAGCGCGACCGAGCTGGAACGGCAGGACAAGCAGGAGCTGCGGAGCCGCGCGGACTTGCGGATCGGCGCGCTGGGATCGGGTTCGGATTACACGGCCTTCCTGGATCATTTGGGGATCGCCTCGGTAGACCTGGGATTCGGGGGCGAGGACGGCGGCGGGATTTATCACTCGATCTACGACGATTTCTACTGGTACACGCACTTTTCGGACAGCGATTTCGTGTACGGACGCGCGCTGGCGCAGGTGGCCGGCACTACGGTGATGCGCCTGGCGGACGCCGAGCTGCTGCCCTTCGATTTCGACGACTTCACGGACACGATTCGCCGCTACGTGGACGAAGTGCAGAAGCTGGCTCGGGAAAAACGCGAGCAGATCGTCGAGCGCAACCGGCAGATCGACGACGGCGTGTTCGCGGCCATCGACGATCCGCGGCACAAGCAGACGGCGCCGCCCAAAGAGCCGGTGCCGCCGTTCCTCAATTTCGCGCCGCTCGAAAACGGGCTGGCGGCGCTGGCACGCACCGCGGAGCTTTACAACCAGGCGCTGGTGCATGCGTCGGAGAATGGCGGGTCGGCGCTGGCGCACGCGGCGCTGCGCGATGCGAATGCCAGGCTGATCGCGGTGGAGCGCGCGCTGACGTTGAACGAGGGGCTGCCCAACCGTCCGTGGTTCAAGCACCAGATTTATGCGCCGGGATTTTACACGGGTTACGGAGTGAAGACGCTGCCGGCGGTCCGCGAGAGCATCGAGCAGAAGCAATGGAAGCTGGCCGAGGAGGAGATCGGCAAGGTGGGGAAGGTCCTGGAGAATGCGGGAGAGGCGATTCAGGGGGCTACCGCGGAGCTGACGCGGGCGGTAAAGTAAGCGTATGAAGAGTTCCCAGCAGTTTACCAATGAAGAGGATCTTGTCGAATTGTCAAAACAAGGCTACTTCACGATCATGCTGGACGAGAATCTTCGTGTGTTGGAAGCGGCCCTGGAAGACGATGGGTTCAAGGTAGTGGTGCCGCATCCGGGATTGAAGGATGAAACTCTGAAGCGCCAGGCTCGGGGATGGGCGATCTTGACGAAGAACTCGCGAGACTTCATTGACGAGGCCGTCCGTTACGACTACGACGTGATCGGGATCGAGGACATAAAGTTCGTGGACGGCAAGACGGATCGGACCAATGAGACCGTCCGCAAGATTTCGAGCGCCGTCCGGCGCAGTCAATTGGCAACGCGCAAGGGCAACTTTTCGCTGAAGATTCGCGACAACGGCTCCTTCCATTTGGAGCAACTGGTGTAGGCCGAAGCAGGCGGCATATGGCCCTCACTGGAGCAACTTGATCACCAGCATTTCGATGTTCCGATGCTCGGGCGTAAGGACGAGACCTAATTGATCGCGCAGCATGCCGAGGAACTCTTCGGTGCTGCGGGCGTTTCCGTGAACCACGAGATCATATGTCCCTTGGAGGTTCGTCTCGTCGATGATAGGCCGTTCCAGGCCGTCTTCGAGCGCACGGCGAAAATCGGCCATGCTGGTGTTCTCGGCTGAGATATTGGACATCGCTGCAAACTTGAGGCTGGACATCGCTTCGCGAACCATCTCAGGAGTGGGTGGCCCACCACCGTGCGGCCTGGCAACGACGAATTCGCGCGAGGACCATCCGATCGAGAAGCCCAAACTGGCATCGCCGGTTTTGGCAGGTGGAGTCTTGCCCGCGAGAGCGGTCATGACGTACACGTCGGCCGGTCTGCTTTCAACGGCCGCCGAGAGGTGGAAGTGCTTTTCGATGGCCTGCTGGAGCAGGTGGCGCATCGCCGGGGGGTCCATTGGGTGCGGAGGCACGAGGACGAAGTCGTATCGTTCCTCGTTTTCGAGTCCGTCCGGCAGAATGATGCGGCCTGGATCCTTTTCGTAAACTTTGGCGATCACCGTCTTGAGATCGAAGCCGCGCTCGACCCACCAATCGGGCCCTTGGTTCTCTTCGGTCCCATTGGTCTTCGATGGCGAAATCCGTACTTCAAAGGATGGCGGGATGTCCGGTTTGCCCTCTGGGACGGGCGTCCGATGCGGTTCGGGGTCCAATCGGACAGCGGTGCCGGCGAGAATCGCATCCATCCGGGCATCGTCGGCATTGCCCTTGATGGCAATCGCGCGGCCTTCCTGAACGGCTTTGATCTGTTTCTCTTCGGGCATCATGAAGGTGAAGCCGGCGACGCGGCCGTCAGCGTCGATGATCGCGCCTCCGAATTCCATTCCGTAGGCTTGAGCGGTGGCGCCGGGCGGGTCGAGCAGCAGGCTTCCGCTCACCGGGTGCTTTTCCAGCCACGGATCTAGCGGCGGTTGAGATTCGGAGGCGATCCATACGAAGTGGACCGGTTGGCCGGCGAATTTGTCAACCAACCGATTCCAGCTCGAGACCAGCGATTCGTTCGGGGATACTGCCGGAAAGAACCCGATTACGGTCACGTGCCCGAAGAGGCCGCCCGGATCGCCGCCCGCCAGGATTCGCGTCCAGACGAGGTTGGGCGCAGGGTCACCGGCCTTTACGGGAGCGGGATTTTGGCCGAAGACAGCCGCGAAGGGGATCGCGAGCAAACTGAGAAGCGCAAAGGCCGCGGCGCGGCACCATACGGGACCAGGAACTGATCGCGCCGCGGCCGTTTTGCGCGGCTTCCTTAAGAGGATTAGCGGTCTCATTCGGGGGCGGCCTCTACTCGAAGGCTACCGCGCAGGCCGGGACGCTGCAACGGCGGCAGTGAGCGGCGGCGTGCTTTTTAGCACCGCGCTAGTTTCGCATCGGATACGCCAACTGGGGAGCGGCCAGAAAAAGGAGCAGCGCCGGCGCGCCACCCCGGAGCGACCGAACCGTCATAGCAGGTCCTTCATGAAGCCATCCTGAGCAGCGCGCCGGCCGTCCCACGCGCGCTTTCCAGGGGGACCATATGCGCCAGCCGATGCCGCAGCGTCTCATGCGCGCGGAACACTAATGACTTCACGGCGGATTCCGAGCAATCGAGCGTCCGGGCGATTTCCCCGTAGTCCATCTCTTCGTAACGCTGCATCATCACCGCTGTGCGTTGCACGGCCGGCAAGTCCGCGATTGCCTGGCGCACCTCGTTGAGCCTGACCTCGCGCAACAGGCGCTCTTCGATCGTAGGCCGGCCGTCCGATATCTGCCATACCCCTCCGGACGGCGGCCAGTCACTCAGACGTTCGTGCCACGCATCTTTTTGGGAGTCGCGCACGGCATTCAAGGCCAGATGTGTAGCGATTCGAAATAGCCACGTTCTGAATTTGGCGGTGGCGTGATACGTGTGACGCGACCGGTATACGCGCAGGAACACTTCCTGCGACAGTTCTTCCGCCAACGCCTGGTTCTTGATTTTCCGCTGGATGAAGCGTGTGACGGCAGGGCGATGCCGATCCAGCAGCAGAGCGAAGCTTGCCGAATCGTCCTGTCCCACGCGCAGCATCAGTTCGGCGTCATAGTCAATGGTCATGTGAGCTCGATGACTTCCCGTCCTGGTGGCAAGTTGTCGCCGCCGGTCCGCGGTTCGGGTGGCGCGATGCCGCGGGATCGCCGCCAAATAATTCGGAACTTTTTCTCATCCGCATGATTTGCCGGAACATTCCGTATTGGGAATGGTTCGCTCGCCGGCTGCATGAACTCCGCTAGCGCAATCCGGTGGCCGACTCAGCGGCGCGGCAGATGTGGCGCAGACGATCGTCTCTTGTCGTCTGCGCTTGCCGACAGACGATCGTCTCTTGTCGTCTGCGCTTGCCGATGTCACGCAGGGCAGGCCACGAAAACCGATGGCCTGCCCCACGCGATCCAACTCGCCCCCCTTGCGCTACGCCGGAATATCGTAGATAATCCATGGACGCAACAAATTGCGAGGAGGTTAATATGAGCCACTCTGACGTGGGAGTCCGCATTCTCCGCTTTTTCCTGGTGTGCGCTCTGTGCGCGCCTTTCAGCGTTCCGTCATTCAGCCAGACGCTGGGTGAGATTACCGGACGGGTCACCGACCAGTCCGGGGCCGCCGTGCCTGGCGCGGTCATCACTCTCGCCAGCGTGGCCACCAATGCGGCGCGCACCACCGTAACCACGGACGCCGGCGACTACACGTTTCCTGCGGTTCCGCCCGGCTTTTACAACGTGAAGGTGGAACACGAGGGCTTCAAAGTAGCAGCCAGCAACGGCGTTGAAGTCCAGGTGCAGCAGACGGTTCGTTTGGATAAGACCCTGGTAATCGGGCAGGCCACCGAGTCCGTCGAGGTATCGGCCTCGGCCGACCTGCTGCAGGCCGAGAATTCGTCGTTGGGAACGGTGGTCGAGAACAAGGGCGTCGTCGAATTGCCCCTCAACGGACGCGAGTACCTGAACCTGGTGGCGCTCTCGGCCAATGTCAATACGCTCTCGTCCCCTTCCGGACAAGCGGGATCGCGCGAGGGCGGCGACCGCGCCGGCCAATCGATCTCGGCGGCCGGCCAGCGCATCATGTTCGACTACTTCACGCTGGACGGCGTGAACAACACCGACCCGGACTTCAACACTTACGTGGCGCTGCCCTCGATCGATGCGATCCAGGAATTCAAGGTGCAGACGGGAATTTATCCGGCCGAGTTCGGCCATGAGGCCTCCCAGATCAACGTGCTGACCAAGTCCGGCGGCAACGCCTACCACGGAGCGTTATTCGACTTCGTCCGTAATGACGTTTTCGACGCGGTCCCTTACTCTTTCGGCACGGTTCACCCCAAGAAGTCGCCGTTCAAATGGAACGACTACGGCTTCGAGGTGGACGGCCCGGTGAGGATTCCGAAGCTCTTTAACGGCCGTAACCGGCTGTTCTTCATGGCCAACGACGAATGGAAAATCCAACGCCAGAACAGCCAGGCGAACTATACGCTGCCGACCGCGGCCGAAGAGGCGGGCAATCTGGGAGCTCTCTCGGCCACGCTCTACGACCCCAACACGGGAGGCACAACCGGGGCCAATAAAACTCCGTTCCCGGGCAACCTGATCCCCTCGAACCGCCTCGATCCCATCTCGCAAGCGTTCCTGAAGTACTACGCCGCCGCCGCTCTTCCTACCGCGACTAACAATTACCCGCTATTCCTCAGTTCTCCACTCAGCCGCGATGGATTCACCCTGCGCATGGATTTTGTGGAATCGTCGAAGTCGCAGTGGACCGGCCGCTACAGTTGGGGCCAGGATGCTCAATCGTCGACCGGCCTCGGCGGCGTGGGCAGCAAGATCCTGACGGGTTACGAGCAGTACCTGGGTTCGAACACGCGCACCATCACGCCCAGCGTGGTGAATGAAGCCCGGTTCGGTTACACCCGGCTGTTCAACTCCATCGGCACGCTCTCCGCCTTCACCACCAACGTGGTAGGGGCGCTGAACGTACCCGGTCTGCAAGCGGGCGCGCCCGCCACGTGGGGAATTCCGGCGATCTCGCTGAACGGAGACGGCTTCAGCGGAATCGGCGACAACACAGACGGCCCTTACGTGATCATGAACAATACGCTGCAACTGGTCGACAACCTGTCATGGGTCAAAGGCAAGCACACCTTCCGCTTCGGGTTCGAATACAACCGCCAGAATTTCAACCAGGTGGGCAACCAGTTCTCCCGCGGCAATTTCGTCTTCCAGCCCAACGCGACGCAGAGCTCGACACACACCGGCGGCGACGCCTTCGCCGAATTCCTGCTGGGCGATCTATATCAATCGACGGTTGCCGTAGCCATCGCCAGCGCGAATTACCAGCGCAACGCAGAGGCTGCTTTTATCGACGACACCTACAAGGTCACGCCCAAACTGACTCTCTCGCTCGGTTTGCGCTATGAGCTGACCCCGCCATGGGTCGATCAGCTCAATAACGACTTCACCGTGGCGCTGCCGCCACTCTATTTCGGCCCTCAGGCTCCCCAGTCCCAATGGCCCTACTTCGTCCGGGAGGGCAACTGCTCGAACCCCTATCAGGGCCTCGCCATCAACTGGACCAACACAGCCGGCGTGGCCGGGTCGCAGGCTTCTCCACCGCCTGTTTGCAGCAACGGCGCGTACCCCCAGGCGCTGATGGATACACAATACAAGAACTTCGCCCCCCGCGTGGGTATCTCTTATTCGCCCGATTCGAAGCTCGTGATCCGGACCGGCTTCGGCATTTTCTACAACCAGGACATTGGCAACGCGGTGTTCGATATGGCGCGCAATATCGCGGGGCGCGTCACCCAGACATCGGGTCAGAATGGGGGCACTGTCGGCGTGCCAAATCTCTTCTACAGTAACGCCGTACCCGGAGGCAGTGGCGCCACAGCGCAGATACCGCCTCCTTACGCTTACGTCGATGCCCTCGATCACAAAACGTCTTACTCGATGCAATTCCTGGTCAACGTGCAGCGTCAGCTTACCAATAACTGGCTGATCGAAGCCGGCTATCTGGGAACGCTCAGCCATCACCTCTATGGCTTCCAGGACGCCAACCAGGCGATTCCGTTCGGGTACCTCGGAAACGGCGCCACCACGCCGGTCTCCACGCGCCTTCCCTACTTGAATTACGGCGTCATCCAGTTAGTGGCGGACGGCGGCAACGCCAACTACAACTCACTCAGTCTCAAGGCTACCCGGCGCTTCAGCGAGGGCATCAGCGTGATCGCTTCTTACACCTATTCCAGGTCGATCGACGACACCAGCGGCATTCGCGTGCAGGGCGTCGACACGCTGTTCCCGCAGAACAGCGATTGCATCGAGTGCGAGCGGGGGCTTTCCTCGTTCGATGTCCGGCACCGCGTCGTGACCTCGGTCCTGTACGACCTGCCGTTCGGCAAAGGCAGGCGATTCAACATTGCCAACCCGGTGCTGAACGCCGTCGCGGGCGGCTGGCAGACCGGCGGCATCCTGACGCTGCAGACCGGGGTTCCGGGCACGCTCAGCATCGGCGGCGTGGACAACGCGAGCACATCCGACGGCGGCTACGATCGCCCGGTCGCAACCGGTGTCAGCCCCTACCTCAGCAATCCGGTGCCCTCCCGCTGGTTGAATCCGGCGGCGTTCACCGAGGCTGCGCCGGGATTCTTCGGCAACGTCGGCCGGAACACCATCGAGGGTCCGGGCATCGTCAATCTCGACGCCGAGGTGCATAAGCAGTTCCGGATGCCGTACAACGAGCATCATTCGCTGCAGTTCCGGGTCGAGGCGTTTAACGCCATCAACCACCCGAACTGGGGAATGCCGGGCCTCAATATTCTCTCCGGGGCGGCCTTCCCCGGCCAGCCGAACACGGCCGCGCACCAGAATTTTGGAGTGGTCGGCGGCACGTCGACCTCCATGCGCCAGATGCAGTTGGGGCTAAAATACTCGTTCTGACAGGAGTCCCTCTATGATTCACATGAATCGCCGGTCCTTGTTGAAGAGTTCCTTCATGCCGTTGGCGGGCGCGCTGGGATTGCCCTCGCTCTCGCACGCGGTGCAGGAGGCCAGCACTCCCTACCGGAGGCCCAAGCTCAAAATCACGGAAGTGCGGACCGCCGAAGTCCGTGTCCATGGCTACCAGGTTCACGTTCGCGTGTATACCGACCAGGGCATCGTGGGCCAGGGAGAAACCACCGACGCTTCGCAGGGCAACGTCCCCCTGATCCAGTCGTTCGCGCGCATGCTGGTGGGCCAGGACCCTCTCAATATTGAGGCCGCGTTCGAACGCATCCGCACTTCCGGTGTGTTCGCGGGGGCGCAGGCCGGCCAGTACGTCACGGCCCTGACCGGCGTGGAGATCGCTCTTTGGGATATCGCGGGCAAGGCCTTGGGCCTGCCGGTTTATCAATTGCTCGGGGGGAAGGTTCGCGACCGCGTGCGCATCTACTGCGATTCCGGCGCCCGGGAAATGATCCCCGGCAACGAAGCGTCCAAAGCGCGCATCCGCCAGATTCAGGAGCTCGGGTTCACGGCCGCCAAAATCGACATAGACGACGCCACGGACCCCGCCCGCTTCGACCGCGTGAACTGGACCGCGTCCAACGGGGAAATCGATCACATGATCGCGAAAATCGCATTCACGCGCGAGCTGTATCCGAAAAACATCGATCTGGCCGTGGATATGCACGCACGCTATGACGCTACCACGGGCAAGCGCGTCGCCAAGGAGGTAGAGCCGTTCAAGCTGATGTGGCTGGAAGAGCCGGTGCCCGCGGAAAACATCGACGCCATGCGCGAGGTGCGGGCCTCTACCAGCACCCCGATCTGTTGCGGTGAGAACATCTACATGCGTTGGGGCTTTCGCGAGATCCTGGAAAAGCGCGCCGCCGACATTATCATGCCCGATTTTCAGAAGACCGGCGGACTCCTGGAGGCGCGCAAGATCGCCGACATGGCGCACACGTATTACGTGCCCGTGGCTCCGCACGCGGTGACTTCGCCCGTCGGGATGATGGCGACGGCCCATGTATGCGCCGCCATTCCCAATTTCCTGGTGCAGGAATGGCACTGGATCGATTCCCTGGATTTATGGCGCAACTGGGTGAAGGAAGGAGAGATCATTCAGAAGGGCTTTATCGCCATGCCGGAGCGCCCGGGCATCGGGGTGGAAATGAATGACGATGGAGCGCGCAAGGCCCAGGTGCCCGGCACGCCCTGGTTTGTGAAGAGAGCCTGAACCGGTGAAGAGAGGATGAAGATGAAGACTTCAAGACTCCGTATTGCCGCGCTGGCGGTCCTTTGGGCGGGCTCGTCTGCGCTCGCGCAGCCAGGCATCCTCACTCGCGAACTGCTGATCCAGTACACACCCGAATGGAAAGGCGAGAGATTTGCCGACGGCCGTCCGAAAGTGTCGGATGGGGTTCTTCAGCGAATGAAGTCCGTGACGCTCGAGGAGGCTTGGGCCCAATTGAGGACCGCAGGGTTCAACCACGAATACGAGGACGGCTGGTTCACGATTCATCCGGACAAGGTGCTGGTAGGCCGCGCGCTGACGGCGCAATGGCTTCCCGGCAGGCCGGACATCCACAAGGTGATCGAGGCGCAAGGCAAGAAGGACGGCCGCGTGGGCGGCCAGAACGCGTGGCCGGTAGACATGCTGCAGCCTGGCGACGTCTACGTGTGCGACCATTTCGGCTTGAAGGAGGATGGACCTTCCATTGGCGACAATGTCGGCAATGCGATTTACGCCCGGAGCCATAACGGGATCGTGTATGAAGGGGCGGTTCGCGACATCAATGGCCTGAAGGAGTTGGAGGATTTCACGTCCTTCGTTCGCTATTACGATCCGTCCCACCACTTCAGCAGTCTTGCCAACGGCGCGCGGCTGAACTCCACCATGATCGGCATCAACATACCGATCCGCATTGGCCATGCCACGGTGTTGCCTGGCGACGTGGTGCTCGGCCGCGATGGCGGCGTGCTCTTCATTCCGCCTCAAGTGGCCGAGCAGGTGGTGCAGTATTCCGAAATCACGCATCTGCGCGATGTGTTCGGCCATCAGCGTTTGCAGGAAAGAAAATACACGGCGGGCCAGATCGATGCCGCGTGGTCGGCGCCTATCGAGGCGGATTTCACGCAATGGCTCCGCGACAACATCGACAAGCTGCCGGTTGGGAAAGCGCAGGTGGAGGAGATCCTGAAGGGGCGTCACTGACGGAATTATTGAACCTCGCATAATAGGGCGACATTCTACTTTTTCTGTGGGGCAGGCCATCGTTTTCTAAGGAACATGTCGCTAAGCCACTGAATATAGATT
>OMOG01000060.1 GCA_900290305.1 Candidatus Sulfopaludibacter sp. SbA4 | reverse complement strand
CCCCCAACCCCCAACCCCTAGCCCCCTTTTTTCCATCGCCACTTGCCGCTGCCGCAACTCCGAAATCCTCACCTTCTTATCGAAATATGCCTTCATCACATCGCGCACGATGGATGCGGCTAACGCGCCGTGCTCGCCGTGCTCGTACAACGCCACGACTACGATCTCCGGCGCCGAGCGCGGAGCGAAGCCCTCGAACCAGCCGTCGTCTCCAAAGTCCTTCTTAGCCGCGGATCCCGAGGCCTTCATATAGTCGTTGGAGGCTAGTTGCGCCGAACCGGTCTTGCCGCAAACCTCGATATTCGGCAGGCGCGCCCGTCCGCCCGTGCCGCCTCCCTCGTTCACCACTCCGTACATCCCGTCAATGATATCCTTCACGTCCTGCGGGTCGAGCGGCCACGTCACCGGCTGATCCGGCTTCTCCAGCGCCTTCAACAGGTGCGGGTGGTGCCACACGCCGCCGATCGCCAGCCCGCCGACGGCGCGCGCCAGTTGCAGCGGCGTAACCGTCAGCGCGCCCTGCCCGATGGCTACCGACGGCGTCTCCCCCGCCCACCACTTGGTCCGCTGCGTGCGCAGCTTCCATTCGGTGGAAGGCATGATCCCCGTCTTCTCGTGCGGCAGATCAATCCCCGTCGGTTGGCCGAAGCCCGCCATGCTTCCATAGAAGGCCATGTTGTCGATTCCCGTCTTGGCGCCGATCGTATAGAAATACACATCGCAGGAATGCACGATGCCGGCATGCAGCGACACATTGCCGTGGCCCGTCTTCCACCAGCATTTCTGGTAGCGCCCATATAGCGCTATGCCACCGGAGCAGTGCACGTTGAACTGATCGTCGATGGTCCCCGTTTCGAGCGCCGCCAGGGCCGTGAACGGCTTGAAGGTCGAGCCCGGAGGCTGCTGCCCCTGGATCGCGCGGTTCAATAGCGGCTTTTGCGGGTTGTCGTTGATCGCCTTCCAATCCTTCGCCTTAATCCGTCCGGTGAATTTGTTGGGGTCGAACGTCGGCCGGCTCACCATTGCCAGCACCTCACCGGTCCGCGGATCGAGCGCCACCACCGCGCCGATCTTGTCCTCCATGGCCAACTCGGCCACCACCTGCAGATCCAGATCGAGCGTCAGTTGCAGGTCCTTGCCGGGAATCGCCGGCTTGGTCGCCAGCGTCTGGTGCACCGTCCCGCGATTGTCCACCACCACCTGGCGCTGCCCGTCCACGCCTGTCAGCCAGTCGTTGTATTGCCGCTCGATGCCGAACTTGCCGATCACCTGCCCCTGCTCGTACTTTCCGAATTCCGGATCGTCCAGCTCCGCCTCGCTGATTTCCCCGGTATAGCCGATCACGTGGGCCATCATGCCGTCCTGCGGGTAGAGCCGCCGCTGCGACGGAATCAGCACCATCTCCGGAAAGAAATCCTGGTGCGAGTTCACAAAAGCCAGGTCCGCCTCCGACAGCTCTTCCTTGAGCACGATCGGCACATACTTCGGCTGCGCCTTGACCCTCCGCACCCGCGCCGCCAGGTCGTTATAGTCCAGGTCCAGCCCCTGGGCGATGGGCCGCAGGTGCTCGTCCTTGAGGGACTCGCGCGCCAGAATCAGCATGAAGGACGAGTGGTTGTCGACGATCACCCGCCCGTCCCGATCCAGAATACGGCCGCGCGGCGCGGGAATCGGTACCGATTTGATACTGTTGGCCTGCGCCCGCTCGTCGTAGAATTCCGGGTTCTGCACCTGCAGCTTCCAGAAGCCCGAAATCAGAAACAGAAACACGGCGACGACAGCATACTGGAAGACCGCAATCTTCCCCGCGGCAAAATGCGTATCGTCGCGCAACGGCGGTTTTTCAATAATTTCTTGCTGCTCGAGATTTGGGTCGGCCGGCGGCAGGATCACAGGTGGAGCGAGTGCTCTGCTGCTATTGTACCGGAAAAATTGTGGGGCATGCTCTTTCGCCTGCCAAGTCTTGATTAGCCCACCAACCCCGGGGAGTGATCGAGACCCCGCGTATTTTCCCCTCCCACGCGCGCCGGGTCCGCCATTGAAGCCGGCGGTACCAGTTCCAATCCGAGCCGGAAGAGGGGGCCGCAGGCGGAGCAGTGTCGAACCATGGCAGCGCCGTGAAAGCCTGTGCCCACTATGTAAACGGAGATCCCGAGCGCCACCTCGACCTCTGTTTCCACACATATGCCACAGACCGACACATCCCGGATGTTTGCCGGAATGTGCTTCTGATTGCCGATCCAAAGTTGAACCGGGCCACGGGACCGAATACGCGACTCTTTTCGAAGATCCGACGGCATAATCTCAACATCTCATCGGATGCCCGGTGGAAAAGCTTTAGGGCCGCATTGCCGCGGGCCGCTACCAAAGGCATACGGCTTGACAATCCAGCGGGACCTGTACACCTTCGCACTGGGATCGGGTCTGGGCCGCGGTGATGGCCAGCATCCCGCGCCGGACCCGGCGACAGCCGGATGAGGTTGCCCCAGCGTTTGCTGGGGCGCGCGGGTGATCGGCTTGCACCGCGGTTTGCCGGCTGCGTGGGGCGAGATGGCGAATACTGCCGCCGCTCTTAAGTCGCCTTCACGCAAAAGCACCGGAACTCGTGCTTGTCGAGTTTCTCAATCTCGCCAACTGCCTTTTCCCATTCCCCGTCCTTGGTGAAGATTCCCCCATCCGAGACAAAATTCTTAGTTTTATCCAACCGCATAAATATTCTGCACTGGCACGTTTCGCCTTCTTTCTGACACGCCTTCGTCTTCGCGCATCGGACATACTTGACCTTTGTCCAGTCGGTCGGAACGCCATTCTTATCAACCGTAACCTTCGCCTTGTCCTTGTCAAGGAAATCCACGAAGCCCGATTTTCCGCTTATTGTAGTGCCGCAAGCCCCTTCCTTTTTCTTCGTATCGCTTGCCGGTCTGCAAACGGCGAACTTTCCTTCGATTGTCTCCCCCGCTATCTCATCGGTAGGCATTGCTCACATCCTTTCTCTTCGCTTTTCCCAGGAACGCTTGCAGAGAATATCACACTCTCGGGAGGACTGTGAGAGACCATCTGAAAACGCAGCTTCCGGCCTGGAGCCGAGCAACGCTTGACGATCCATCCGGGAAAGCGTATACCTGAATACCATGCCCCGGCTCGCACTCCCTACCCTGCTCCTCCTGGCCTCTTTTTCCGCAGCCGCCCTTACGCCGCGCTCCGGCTGGACCTTTGTCCCGGGCGGCCAGGATCTGCTGCAGTCCGGAAGCTGGGGCTGCGTTTCGCAGGTCACCGTCAACGCCGACAACTCCCTCACCCTGACGGCCGGCGCGAACTACATCACTCCGGTCAACACCTCCGGCTTCAAACTGCTGGTCAACGGGGATTTCAGCGTTCTCGCCACGCTTTCCGAGGTATCCGGCACCGGCGCACTCACTCTGGTGGGCACGCTGAGCACCGGCCCCAATTTCTGGAACGGGCTCGAGCGCCTGGATGTATTCGTTACCGGCGGCTCCGTGGCGTTCTCTTACTGGACGGGAAATAGCGCCAACGCCGGATACCAGTCGTTCAAACTTCCGGCGGGAACCGGCAATCCCGTCACGCTGGAGGCGGCGCGCATCGGCACGCAGATCGTAGTGTTCGTCAACGGGACCCAAGCCGGCCAGATGGCCGACCCCGGACTGTTCAATTCGGGGCAGGCGTACATCGGTTTCAATGTGTATCCGTCGAGCACCCTCAACGTGCTCGCGCTGGCGGCCGCGATTCCCACCAGCGGTCCAACCAATGCCACCGTCTCTTCCTTAACCTTAACCGGTCTCCCGCCCATACCGCGCACCGGCACGGCCCTGCGCGACCGGGCCGATCAACGCGGCTACCTGGTAGGCGCCGGCGGCGTAGGCCCCAGCCTCTTGAGTATGCCGGCCGACGGGCAGATTATGGGCCGTGAGTTCGGCATCCTGACGCCCGGCAATGACATGAAGTTCGCCGAGACCGAGCCCGCCCCCGGCCAATACAGCTTCTGCGCGGCCGATCAACTGGTGGCCTTCGCACAAGCCAATGGCATGAAAGTTCGCGGGCACAACTTCGTCTGGCAACAGGATCTTCCCACCTGGCTGACCAGCGGAAATTATACCGCCGCCCAAGCCTCCGGCATCCTGCACGATCACATCTTCGCGGTGGCCGGCCGCTACAAAGGCAAGCTGATCTCCTGGGACGTGGTCAACGAGGCCATCGCCTACGGGGCGCCCTACGGCCCGCAGCCTTCCTACTGGCTCACTACCCTGGGCAGCGGCTACATCGACCAGGCATTTATCTGGGCTCGCCAGGCCGACCCCACCGCCAAGCTGTTCTACAACGACACCGGAGGCGAGGGACTGGGCGCCAAGTCCGACGCCGTCTACAACCTGGTGAAGGGGATGATCAGCCGCGGAGTGCCCATCGACGGAGTCGGCCTGCAGATGCATGTGAACCTGGCCGACGCTCCCAGCACGGCCGACATTTCCGCTAACATCCAGCGCCTGGGCGCCCTGGGACTGCAGGTGCACATCACCGAGATGGACGTGGCGCTGCTGTTGCCCGCCTCGGCCGCCGACCTGGCGGCGGAAGCCACCGTGTACCAGAACGTCGTCACCGCGTGCCAGGCCAACGCCAACTGCACAGCCCTTCTGACCTGGGGCATTTCGGATGCGGACTCCTGGATTCCCGGCTTCTTACCGGGGTATGGGGAAGCCCTGCTGTATGACCAGCAGCTTCAGCCCAAGCCGGCCTATACGGCCGTGGCCTCGGTTCTCGGACCGCCGGCCACTACCGGTCCGCCGCGCGCCGTCTCCGTCAATCCCACAGCCAACACCGGCTCGCCCCAGTCACTCACCTTCACGTTCTCCGATCCGCGAGGCTGGCAGGATCTCGACGTGGTCAACATTCTGATCAACACTTCTCTCGACGGGCGCCAATCGTGCTACCTGGCGTACAGCCGTCCCTCCAACGTGCTGTACCTGGTCAACGATCCCGGCACGGCGCTCCTCCCCGGACTGGTGCTCAACGGATCCGGCAGCCTCAACAACAGCCAGTGCAGCGTGAACGGCGCCGGTACATCCGCCCAGGGCAATGGCAACGATCTGACCTTGACCTTGAACATGACCTTCGGAGCGGGCAACAACATCATCTATATGGCCGCACGCGATCTCGAAGGCGGCAACTCCGGCTGGCAGGCTCTGGGAACCTGGGGAGTGCCCGGAACCGCCGCCACGGGACCGGCGGTGGGCGGCGTTCTCCCGGCGCGCAGCAGCGGCGCGGGCGCCCAGACGTTCATCTTCACTTTCACCGACACCAACGGATGGCAGGATCTCGGCGTGGTCAACGTGCTGATCAACGATGCGCTCAACGGCAACCAGTCCTGCTACCTGGCCTACAGCCGTCCGGACAACGTGTTGTACCTGGTGAATGACGCGGGCAACGCGCTGTTGGCTGGCCTGGCGCTCAGCGGATCGGGGACGGTGGGCAACAGCCAGTGCACCGTGAACGGAGCGGCCTCGTCCGCCAGCGGCAGCGGCAACACCCTCACCCTGACCTTGGCCTTGAGTTTCCCGTCGGGATACGCCGGCAATCGCTTGATCTACCAGGCCGCGCGCAGCAACGGCGACGTGCTGAACTCCGGGTGGCAGGCGGCCGGATCGCGCACCATGCAGTGA
>OMOG01000631.1 GCA_900290305.1 Candidatus Sulfopaludibacter sp. SbA4 | reverse complement strand
CGCGGGATGGGCGACCAGGGGGTCCGCCCGGGGGGCCGCCCAGGGGTCCGCCCGGGGGTCCGCCCCCTGCCCCTCGGATTACTTGACGTCGTCGGGGTCGACCGGGGTCTTGCTGCCCGCGCCGGCGTAACGAACGTAGGCGATGATATCGGCCATCTGCGCGTCCGTGTACTTGCGAGTGCTGGGCGGATGCTTCCATGCGCTGTTGGGGGCCATCGACCCGATGTCCGCCCGCTGCACGTCATGTGGCTCGGGAGGCATCTTCGATAGATCGTAGATTTTGACCGGCTGATCGCCGGCCGGCGGCGGAAGAGTCGGGAACGACCCGCCGGATTTCAGAGTCACGACCTGGACATACTGCGTGACGCTGGAGCGAATCGCCATGGCAATCCCAGCGGGACTGAGGCGTGCAATTCCTCTCAAATCCGGCCCGACCGCCGTACCTTTACCCTTGAGAGCATGACAGGTCCCGCAACCCAGGGCGGGATCGAGAAACAGCGCTTCCCCGCGGTCAATCTGCGTTTGAGCAGTGGCGCTCTGCGCCATCAGCAAGGCAACCCAAATCACCATAAGTCCTCCTTTGGAGGCAAAACTATTTCAGACTTTCAAGACCTTAAATCTGCCCTCAGCATAACTCCATATGGGGGCCGGAAGCAATGATGGGATGGCTTCGGTTACTGCACCCCGGCCATTCCCATGGCTTGCCGGCCGGAGTTCTGCTCCCTGCTGCCCGCCGCCACTGTGTTTGGCGTCTGCTGAAGGGTACAGGATCCGGCTGCCCGTGTGATCCGCGCTTCGCGGCGCTCCGCAAAAGGCTCGGATTGGAATAAGCGTCATCTCGGCCTCTGGGGCTGAGACAGGCTCCGATCGGAGCGAGAGGGGCCGAAGGGCCGGCCGGCTTCGAGCCAGCGGTCGAGACGGGCGCCGCGAAAGTGGACCAGCCCCGTTTGGTGAGGTTTGAATGGAAATAAACACCGCCCCTGCATATGATGGACACAATGCCGGAATTTCATTTCTACGAGCCCTCGAAAGGTCACGGCCTCCCGCACGATCCGTTCAAGGCGATCGTTGCGCCGCGGCCCATCGGCTGGATTTCCACGCGCGACGCCGAGGGCCGTGTCAATCTTGCGCCCTACAGCTTTTTTAACGCTGTGTGCGACCGCCCGCCCATGGTCATGTTCAGTTCGTCGGGGTGGAAGGACACGGTGGCCAATATCAAGGCCACCGGTGAATTTGTCTGCAACCTGGTCACCCGCCCGCTGGCCGAGAAAATGAACCAGACATCTGCCGCCCTCCCGCACGGGGTCAACGAATTCGAGTTCGCCAGGCTGGCCGCCGCCCCCAGCCGGATCGTAATGCCGCCGCGCGTCGCAGAAGCCCCTGCGGCTCTGGAATGCAAGCTGGTGGAAATTGTACAGTTGCACGCCGCTGGGGGCTCGGTGCTCGACCAGTACCTGACCATCGGAGAGGTCGTGGGCGTGCACATCAATCGCGCTTATCTCCGGGAAGGAATCTTCGACCTTCTGGCGACCCATCCCGTTCAACGCGCTGGCTACACCGCGGATTACACCGAGGCGACCACCGGCTTCCAAATGGAGCGGCCGAAACTCCTGGCCGCGGACCAGTGACAAGGCCGCCGGCACCCGGCCTACTATCCGCCGCGCCGTCGAAATCTCCGCCAATGGCTGGAAAACCACCTCCAGCCACGAGATCCGCCCGCCGCGAAGTCGTACGCCGAACTGCCGGGCGGCCACAGCGAAGGCTGCGACGACACCCTCAAGCAGGTGTTCCGGCGCTTCTGCCAATCCATCGCACACCCGGCGGCCGAGCCGCGGGACCCGCAATTCGCCGGCGGACTCCGGCAGCTCNNAGCTGCCAGGCACTTGGATATTACGCGTGGATCCCGTTTGTTCCAGGGGTGCCCGGCCGGCTGTCTCCGCATAAGGGCAAACATCGCCTTCCAGGCTGGCCGCCACCCGGGCTCCAGGTAAACCGGGGAATGAACTCCTGCCCCAAGCACTGCCGGCAGAAGTAGAGTTCGACGCAACGGAAACGTTGCAGGAGGGATCGGTGGATACGCTTCAAGCGCCCGCCGCATCGGGTACAGGTCCCCACCTGGCGATCCATGGCGGCCCGCTGATCGCTTGCCGGATCGGATAGGGATTGGCCTTGGACGGCTTCGTTGTAGCGCCGAATCGCCCGAACATACTCCTCGGCCACGCCCTCCACGGTTCGCCTGGCGACCCGCCACTGCTCCAGCAACTTCGTGCCTGGTTGCTCGGCATAACACTTGGACAGTTCCGTTTCGACCTGCTGGAGATCAATCAGCCGTTCCCCAACAGCGATCATCTCTTCCCGGAATGTTTCGGAGTGTATCATCCTGGATGCAGCCAATAATTGAATATACAGTGAAATTCGAGAAAAAGAAATCCTAATATTCGTTAGTATTCGGTGCTGTCGTTGGTCCGTCTCCCAATCTTCGCCGATTCTACTGACCCAATTGCTTTGCCCGCTGCAGGTCGGCCGCAGCCCCGGTGAGGTCGCCAGCCGCCCTCTTGGCCCAACTACGGATTTCGTAGGCATTCACGTATTTCGGATTGAGGCGAATAGCCTGAGTGAGATCCTCAATCGCGCCCGCATAGTTACGGAGCAAGTACCGGGCATATCCCCGCGC
>OMOG01000367.1:554-8055 GCA_900290305.1 Candidatus Sulfopaludibacter sp. SbA4 | reverse complement strand
GCTAACAAATCTATATTCAGTGGCTTAGCGACATGTTCCTTAGAAAACGATGGCCTGCCCCACGGGGCTGCTCACACGCGCAGAATCGCACCCGGGTCGTTGAACTGAGAACGCTCCCCTTTCGGCCAGGAGTACAGGTGACTCACATCCACGACGATCTGGCCTTGAGGATCGAGTTCGACGTGGGCCCTGTCCATGGGCCGGGGCGCCGGGCCTTCGAAGTTGATTCCTTCGGAGTCGTACCCGCTGCCGTGGCAGGGGCACTTGAATTTGTTCTCGCTGGGCTTCCAGTCGGGTGTGCAGCCGAGGTGCGTACAGACCGCCCAGATTACGAAAATGCCCTCGGTGTTGCGTACCACCCAGATTCTGTGTTGGCTCTGGAACTTGGTGTCGACTCCGAAGCCGAAGTCGGAGGGGTAGCCGATTTTGAATTTGGTATTCGGTTCGTACAATACGCGCGGGAAAAAGAACCGCAGGAACATGAGGAAGTTGACGCCGAGAGTGCCGAGCACGGCAGCCATTACAAACCGGCGCCGGCCTGCGATGGCCTTGCGTTCGTCGCTCTCCGGGTCCTTGGAGAAGATCGTGTGGACGACCTGGGTCAAGGACGGTTTGGGATGCGGCGCCTCTACTACCTTGGTCTGCTTTGGCGTATCGAGCTTTTCCATGGCAGTACCCTTCGCGCTATCTTCTGCCGCCGTGTCCACCACCGCCGCCGAAGCTATGTCCGCCGCCGCCACCGCCGAAGCTGCGGGCGCCACCACCGCCGCCACTGAAACTGCGCGCTCCGCCACCGCTGTAGCTGCGGGCACCGCCGCCACTGAAACTGCGCGCTCCGCCGCCGCTGTAGCTGCGGGCGGCACCGCCGCCGCTGTAGCTGCGGGCACCGCCGCCGCTGTAGCTTCGGGCTGCGCCGCCGCTGTAGCTGCGTGCCGCGCCGCCGCTGTAGCTGCGGGCCGCGCCACCGCTGTAGCTGCGACTCATGCCGGATGAGGATCGAGGCGACTGCTGGTACCGGCTGCCCTGGAAACTCCCAGCACCTGTGCCCCGGTTGGTTTGATTGCCCTGAAACGAGCGGGCGCCATATGTGGAAGCGCCCTGGCGCGAGGTTGGCGCCATACTGCGATTGCCCGCGAACGAGCGGCTACTCAAATTTGCTCTGGACGCAGCCGAAGCGGCCTGGAAGCGTCCGGCGAGTTGCCGGTTGGGATACGCCACCCCCAGCCTATGGCTGGCATCATGCGCCCACATGGTTCTGCCCGCAAACCCGGCCCCGCCAAATCCGCCCCGGAATCCTCCTCCGTAACCTCCGCGGAAGCCATAGCGGCCGAAAAACCCGTTGTTGACGAATACGCTGTGGCCGAACCAACTCGGGCCCCAGCCCCAGCCCCATCCGCCGAATCCCCATCCGCCCCAACCGCCGAAGCAGAAACCGATATTGATGCCGGGCCAGAATCCAAATCCGAACGCCGGATAGTAGAGCGACGGGTAGTAGCCCCACGCCGGCGGCCCCCAGACGTACATCGGGTCGTAGTAGGGCACATACATCACGTCGGGGTTCGCAGGTTGAATCTCAATCGCCGACTGTCCTCCCTGCGTCTCCGCAGTCACGGTCTGCTGCGCGCTGGAACTGAGTCTGCCATTGGCCTGCGCCCGAGCCCGCATGCGCTGCACGGCAGTCATCACATCTGCCTGCTGGGCCAGAAACGCATTTCCCAAGTCGGTGGTCCACCGGACGTCCTGATTCAACCGGCCCAGCACATCCGGAAACGCCACCAGGGCTTGCACACTGGCATCCCAGTTTTGCTGCCGCGCGGCATCCATGAGCTGGGTGCCCTTCAGGCTGTTGTTCTGCTGAAGCCACTGTTGGGCCTCCACGACCTCCAGCGGGTAGGTGCATGCGACCAACACCTGGCTCAGCAACTGGTCCGGATAGAGCGCAATCGGCGCCACCAGGTCGTCCAGTTGGTCGGGGGACAACAATTGCTGGGGTGCCCCTTGCGTCGGCGCCAGGTTGGGAGGCGGCGCCTGCGCGCGCAATCCCCCGACTGGGAAAAGAAATAAAATCAAGCCTGCGATAACCGCTTGTCCAATGAAAGATTTCAACGAGTAGCGGGTCATTTGCCACCTCCCGAATCCGATCCGACAACCTCGGATTCATCCGCTTAAGTAGATGCATGCAAATCGTTCCCGGTTAACTGCGGCTGGCATCTCCTGTGCTTTTAGGCGGCTTCTACCCGCGTTGCAGTATGCGGAAAACCCCGCACTGTGCGTTTTCGTACTTATCGTTTCCCCACCCCTACTGCCGGATTCCGCCCATTTTCCCCTGCGGACGGTAGTGGCGAAGGGGACCTGGAAGCCGTATGATTGACCTTAGTACACCGTTTCAGATGTTCGCTAACGTATTTTCAGGGGCCGAACGAGCGTCGACACGAATGTCGACGCGGCACGCTAGAAAGCGTGCGCCACGGTTTGATACGAGACTGTATTTATGAAATGGAGTTAGTGCTGGGTGGACTGGAGGAGGCCATCATGGGCATTCCGTGCACTTTGGCTGATGCTGGCTCTGTACGGTGCAGTACGCGGACAATCATTCGTCGAGCCCGGGGAAATTGCCGCGGCGGCCAAGGCGTTCGATCCTTCGGAAAGCGCTCCCCAACTGCGCTGCTCCTTCAATGCCATCCACCCCGCACTGAACTTCGGTTTCCGCTTCCAAACCGGTTACATGGTCGACATCCCGCTCAACCAGTACCATGGGCCGGGACACGATCTCAAGATTCTCGTGCGCGTGACCCCCGACGGCCGTGAGCCGCGGTATCTCACCAGCACTGCGCCTTTGCCGGACTTGCACGAAACGAAAGTCAATGCGGAAGTGCCTGGAACGTTGGTGGTGGGCGAGGGCTCCTATGCGGTGGAAGCGGTGGTACGAGACGACCAGGACCGCGTCTGCCGCGGGAACTGGCGAATTCAGGCCAAGCTCTCCGGAAGTGAACGCGATCTGAAACCAGCTACGCCCCCGGGAACGGTCGCGGAGCTTTCTCCAGACCGTCCCAAAGCCGTGGAATCGAAAGCCGGCCCGAAAATCGAGCGGCTGACGGTCATGCTTCATGCCGCTCCTTTCGCGCCGCGTGCCGCAAAAGTACAGGACCAGGATATCCGGGAGCTGGTCAATTCGCTTTCTTCTGTACTCGATCAATTGCCCGCGCGATCCGTGCGCCTGGTCGTGTTCACCATCGATCGGCAAAAGGTGCTCCTGCGAAAGGACGGTTTCCAGTCGAACGATCTGGGCGATGTCAGAGCGGCGCTCAACCAGCTCCAATTGGCGGTCGTGGATTACCGGACGCTCCAGGACCACGCGAATCCTATCGACTTCCTGACTGGCCTGGTGCGGACGGAACTGCGCGATCCCCAACCGTCCGACGGAGTCATCCTCCTGGGCCCGCGTGCATCCCTGCTCGAAGACGTTCCCGCGAAGTCGCTGGACGCGTATGCGGCGGACGTCCCACTCTTCTATTTGCAGTATCGTCCGCGGCAGGTCGTTTTTCGTCGCCAGGGGGCAGACCCGGGAGAAGGAGCCCCGAGAAGGCGCGGCGTTCTGGGGCCGCCGCCCGGCCCGGTCTGGAACCCATCCAATCCCTCGGGCGCCGCGGACGCGATCGAGCAGTTGGTGAAACGGCTGAAGGGAGAGACCATCGCCATCCAGACTCCGCACGATCTCGCGGATGCGATCCGCCGGATGGCGCCGCGGATCCGCACCACGGCGGCGCCCGCCGAGTCAGTGCTACCGGCGCTGCGGCCGCCCCCAACCAACCCGGACCAAATGCGGCCGGTGGGCGGAACAGCGGCCGATGGCAGTCCACCCGCGGTCTCGACCCGCCGGGTTGCGGCTCCCGGGCACGGCGCGCCGCCCCCGGACAAAATACCGGCCTCCGAACCGCCCGCGGGCGATGAAGATCCGGTGGCGGTCCTGATGCGCCTGCGCGACCAGGTACTGGAGCACGCCACGCGGATTCCCAACCATACCTGTGTGGAGACCGTTCAACGGGACCGTTACGAGCCGACCACCGGCCGATCGCCCAAATCGTGCGACGCCCTGGTGGCGCGGAGGAAACAATCCGATTTCCCGCTGCTGCTGCGCCTGGACTCGACCGACCGCCTGCGCCTGGATGTCGCCCTCGCGAGTAGCCGTGAGATTTACTCCTGGGCCGGCGCCAGTAAGTTCGAGGAGGGTGACATTGACGAGTTGATCCCCGAAGGCGCCATGGGCACCGGTCCGTTCGCGGCCATGCTGCTCGGGATCTTTGGAGGGCGGCCTCCGGAATTCGTCTTCGAGGGCGACACGATGCTCCATGCGGGGCTCGATGGGGGGCTCGATGCGGGGCTCGATGTGCGGCGCATGATGGAGTATTCCTTCAGCGTGCCGCAGGAGGAAAGTCACTACCGCGTGAAGGCAGGGAAGGAATGGGTGATAACGGGCTACACGGGCTCTTTGCTGGTGGACCCAAAGACCTCGGAGCTGGTGCGGCTCACGGTGCGCACCGAAGAACTGCCGCCCGAAACCGGCACCTGTGAGACTAAGACTACGCTGGAGTACGGTATGGTGCCCTTGGACGGTGTGGACTACTTTCTGCCGAAGACCACGCACCAGAGATTCATTGGCCGCGACGGATCGGAAGGGGAAAACGCCGTCACGTTCGCAGCGTGCCGCGAGTACCGCGGGGAATCCACGCTGACTTTTGGCGATAAGCTGCCCGCGCCCGGAATCGCGGGAGGCTCCGCGCCGCTGCCGGACGGTTTGCCCGCGGGTCTGCCATTCACCGTGGAGCTTACTACCGCCATTCAAGCCGACCGGTCTGCCGCCGGAGATCGCATCGAGGGCCGCCTGGCCAAACCCATTCGCGATGCCCGCGGGCAGAAGACGCTGGTGCCGGCAGGCGCCCTGCTGGAAGGACGGCTGATGCGGGTGGAGACGCGCCACGTGCATCCGGAGCTGGTCGTGGCTCTGCGGTGGGAGACGATCGATTGGAATGGCTCCAAAATTCCATTTACTCCGGCGCCGGACCGGCATATAGCTGACCTCAGGTCTGGCGGCCGCGACGGATTGCGGCAAAGGGGGATGGCCATCGAGCTGCCTTTGCCGAGTGAGAGCCGTTACGGGGTGTATCACTTTCCGGGCGGGAGTGTGGCAGTGCCTGCGGGGTTTCGAAGCGAATGGGTTACCGCACAGCCTTGATGGCGGTGTTCAGCGCCGTGCTTGCCGCCGGAGCGGGGCACGATCCGGAGGAAGTGCTGAAGCGCGTCACCGCCAGGATTCTGGCGGCTGGAAAACGCATTCCCAATTACACCTGTGTGGAAGCCGTACAACGCGACTATTTCCAGCCGGCTGCCGCCACGCTTCCGCGCGCCTGCCCTCTGGTGATCGAGGAGAGACGGCATCCCGGACTGGCCATGGTGTTGCGGCCCGCCTTGACCGATCGGCTGCACCTGGATGTTGCCATGGTGCACCTGGATGTTGCCATGGTGCAGGGCGGCGAGATCTTTTCGTGGGTCGGGGCAAGCAAATTCGACGACGCTGGGATATTCGACCTGGTGCGCTTCGGGCCGATCGCCACAGGCGCGTTCGCCGGATATCTGGTGGTCATCTTCGAGCAGGACGTCAAGACATTCACCTTCACAAGGGAGATCGTGGCCGGCGGCCGCAGTTTGATCGAGTACTCGTTTCAAGTAGCAAGTGCTCATAGTCACTACAAGGTGCGGGCGGGTGACTCGTGGTTCTACATTGGATACAGCGGTACAATTCAAGTCGACCCCGAGACGGACGAAGTCGTCCGCCTGACCGTGCGCACGGCGGATCTGCCGGAAGCGGCCAATTCATGCGAGACTTTGACCTCACTGGATTTTGGGATGGCGCACATTGGCGGCGTCGATTTCCCCCTGCCTACGCGCTCGCGCCAGCGGTTCGTGATCCCCGATGGAGAGGAGGTCGAGAATACGACCACCTTCGCCAACTGCCGCGAATACAAGGGCGAATCGACCATCACTTTTGACGAAACCGCGCCCGCGGCCGACGGAGCGGCGCCCGCCGCGGACCCCACTCCCCGGAACGGCCGATCGCGCGCCCCTTCGCCCCGCCCCAGCGTGCCCGAGAACCGGCGCTTCACGCTGGAACTGACGGCGCCGATTCAAACCGATACCGTGGCGGCTGGCGATCCCTTTACCGCAAGACTGGCCATGCCGCTTAGGGATGCAAAGGGAAAGCTGCTGGCGCCGGCGGGTACGCCAGTGGCGGGCCGCTTGTTGCGCGTCGAGATCTTTCACAAGTCACCGCAAGAGGTCATCCTCGCTCTCAAGCCGGACACCATGGATATCAAGGGCGTCAAGGTGCCCTTGGCCGCCGTTCGCGATTGGTCGCAGATCGTCGCGGCAGCCAGAAACAGCCGGAAGAGGGGCGTGAAAATCCTTCTGCCCCTCAAGGGTGAGGAGCATGCCGGAGTCTTTCAGTTTCCAGGGGAGCACCCCGTGGTGAAGAAGGGCTTTCGCTCCGACTGGCGGACGGTGAGATAGCAAGCCGCATCTGTTGGCGCCAGGCAAGAGTGGCGGAGTCGAGGGCCGCCCCGCCTTTCCCTTTGCCTGTGTGGCGTCCGAACCCGGCAGCCTGCCGGTATCGGTCTGTTCGAATGTTCGCCTTCGAGTCTCAGAATATACTTCGGGCGTTCGCCGGAGAATACTGCAGATGGCGTAATTCAGGCAAAATACACGAGTATGGGTTGAGGTTCGATAATGCTGTGGCCAAGGGCGCTTCCCGCTATTGCTTCTTTTGCGCAAGCCGGGTGGCAAATTTCGCGACGTTGATGATGGCGCGCTCGTGAGTGCCCTCGCCGATCTTTTCCTTTTCGTCGCGGGCCTCCACGCGGAATTGCACGCGGCGGTCGATTACCGCGGTGACTTCCGCGGTGAACGTGACGGTCATGCCGATGGGCGCGGCGGCCAGGTGCGCGACGTTGACTTGCGTGCCCACGGTGTCGTAGCCCGGGTCGAGGAGCGGCAGCACGGCGTTGCGGCAGGTCATCTCCATTCTGCCGATCATTTGCGGGGTGGAGAGCACGCGCGGGCCATCCAGCCCCAGGAAGTCAATCGCGACATCGCTGGTGACGAGGAGGGTGAACTCGCCGCGGGTGCCGATCGGAATGTTCGCCATGGTTTCAGGCAGCCGCGAGGCCGGCCAGCACGCCGCGCATGTAGCTGAAGGAGCGCTGCATGCCGGGCAGCGGATCCTTGGCGTTGATTTCGTACTCCAGATTGACGCAGCCCTGGTAGTTCATTTTCTTCAACTGCTTGAAGATGGCGGGGAAGGGCATGGCGCCATCGCCCACATCGCACTGGCTCTCCTTGACGGACATGTCGTTGAGGTCCTTGACGTGCATGTCGAGCAGGCGGGTGCCGGCGTCGGCGATGGTCTTGACGACATCGATGCCGGTGCGCGCCGAGTGTCCGATATCCA
>OMOG01000367.1:0-544 GCA_900290305.1 Candidatus Sulfopaludibacter sp. SbA4 | reverse complement strand
CGGCGTCGGCGATGGTCTTGACGACATCGATGCCGGTGCGCGCCGAGTGTCCGATATCCATGCACAGACCGCAGCGGGGGTCGAGATTGCGCACCACTTCGAGGACCGATTGCGGGGTGGGGTATTGCTTGTCCTCGGGGCCGTGATTGTGAATGGCGATCTTGATGTTGTATTCCTTTACGAGGGTTTCGATCTGCTTGATGTTGTCATGCGTGGGAGCGCAGACCATGATGGCCATGCCGGCGTTTTTGGCGTACTCGAAATGGGGGCGCAGGCCTTCGACGGTGTTTTCCTTCAAGTCGATATTGCCGCCGCTCATGATCTTGAGACCGGCGTCGGTGAATTCCTTGGCGCCCGCGCGCACCTCCGCGGGAGTGAGTTTCTGCGAGAGGTGCACATCCTTGATGCTGATCCAGGGCGCCTGCAATGCCTTGAGCATTTCGATCGCCTTGGGGCGATCGAAGCTGCGCAGGGAGTAGGTGGCGACGCCCAATTTGATGCCCCACGGCGAGGGCTCGATACGCGCGGAGGCGGGTGTGACCCC
>OMOG01000354.1 GCA_900290305.1 Candidatus Sulfopaludibacter sp. SbA4 | reverse complement strand
CGCCAGCCGTTCGATAAGCAAGATGAGGTAGCAACCTCCCAGAGGTGCGGTTTGTGGCGGGATAATAATACGATCGAGCGGGCCGGCCTGGCAGCCGCCGTGGAGCAGGCCGCGGATGGCATCGTTATCACCGACACCGACGGCAAAATCCAGTATGTGAATCCCGCGTTCACCGCCATGACCGGCTACACCAGCCAGGAAGCCGTGGGTCAGTATCCGCGCATCCTCAAATCGGGACACCACCCCGCAGCGTTTTATGCGGAGCTCTGGAGCACCATCCGGTCCGGGCGGATCTGGGAAGGCGAAGTGATCAACCGGCGCAAGGATGGCACACTCTATAACGAGGAAATGCGCATCGCTCCTGTCGAAGACTCGCACGGCCAAATTGTCAGCTATATTGCCATCAAGCATGACGTGACCGGGCGCCGCAAGGCCGAGGAGGCGCAGCGGTTCCTCGCCGCGATCATCGAAAGCTCCCAGGACGCCGTCATGGCCTACTCTCCGGCCGGCATCATCCTCACCTGGAACCGCGGCGCACAATCGATTTTCGGTTACTCGGCCGCGGACGCGATCGGCCAGCATGTATCCATGCTGGTGGCGCCCGAATGGCTGCCGACCGTCCAGCAGGGCGCCCAACAGGTATTGCAGGGCAAGATCGTCTCGCAAGTGGACGGTGTTGGCCTGCGCAAGGACGGACACAGGATTCACGTCTCCGTTACCGGCTCCCCTATCCGTAACTCGGCCGGCGAAGTCACGGCCATCTCCACCATCATCCGCGACATTTCCGACCGCCAGGAGGCGGAGCAAGCCCGCGCTTTGCTGGCCTCCATCGTGGAATCCTCCGACGACGCCATCCACGCCGTAAGCCTGGATGGGACCATCGTCACCTGGAACCACGGCGCCGAAGTACTGTTCGGTTACACGAGCCAGGAAATCATCGGAAAGAGCGCGGCCATCCTCGCTCCGCCGGGCCGCGCCGATGAAGTGCGCCAGTGCCTCGAGACCATCCGGCAGGGGAGCGCCATCAGCCCTTTCGATACCGTTCTCCAAGGGAAGGGCGGCCGCGGGATCGAGGTCTCGCTCTCCATCTCCCCGATCCGCAATTCTGCCGGTGAGGTTGTGGGCGCTTCCGCCACCGTTCGCGACATCGGCGCGCGCCTGCGAGCGGAGCGCAATCTTCGGGAAAGCCGGGAACGATTCCGCGAGGTCTTCGAGTACGCGCCGGTAGGCATGTCGGTGACCTGGCTGGACGGGCGCTTTATGCAGGTGAACCCCGCGTTTTGCCGGATGACCGGATATTCCGAACCGGATCTGCTGGCCAGATCGTGGATGGAGCTGGTCCACCCCGACGATCTAGGGCCCGCGCTGGGGAGGAAGGACCAGATGGGGAAGGACCCGGGCCGGGGCGTCGAGTCGGAAATACGGTACATTCACCGCCATGGGAATATCGTGTGGGTGCGCGTCAGGATCTCGCTGGTACGGGACTCCAGCGGCCACCCATTGTATTCCGTGGTACTGGCGGAAGACATCACCGAGCGCAAGCGGACCCAGGATGCGCTGCGCGAGAGCGAAGAGCGCTTCCGCATCATGGCTGACGGCTGCCCGGCGCTCATGTGGGTGACCAACTCCGAAGGCGGGAATGAGTTCAGAAACCGTGCGTACCGGGAATTCTGGGAGACCACTAACGAACCCGTGGAAGGGGGCAATTGGCAGGCACTGACTCACCCCGACGATGCTCCGGAGTACGTCGCGGCATTCCAGCGCGCGGTGCGGGAACACGCGCCCTTCAAGGCCGAGGCGCGCTTACGGCGTGCCGATGGCGAGTGGCGGTGGGTCTCTTCGTACGCCGAGCCGCGCTTCTCGCCGGGCGGCGAGTTCCTGGGGCACGTCGGCCTCAGTCCGGACATCACCGAGCGCAAGCAAGCCGAGCAGGCCCTGCAGGCCAGCGAAGAAAAATTTCGACAGTTGGCCGAAAATATTCGTGAAGTTTTTTGGATCGCCCGTCCGGCAGCTACCGACGAGGTGCTCTATGTCAGCCCCGCGTATGAACAGGTTTGGGGCCGGACCTGCGACAGCCTCTACCGCAACCCGATGTCCTGGCTGGAAGCCATTCATCCGGATGACTGTGAACAAGCCAGTGTCTTGCTTGCCAGCCAAATGCAGGGAGAGACCGCCGAAGCGCAATACCGCATACTGACGCCTGACGGGCAGGAGAAATGGATCCGCGACCGCGCGTTTCCCATTCGCGATCAGGCCGGCCGGCTGACTCGAGTCGTCGGAATTGCAGAGGAGATCACCGAGCGCAAGCGATACGAGCAGGAGCTGATCCACGCCCGCCAGGGCGCGGATGCCGCCAACCTGGCCAAGAGCCGTTTTCTGGCCAATATGAGCCACGAAATCCGCACCCCCATGAACGGCGTCCTCGGCATGCTGCAACTGCTCTGCGAAACCGACCTCACTCCGGAGCAGCGGCAGTACGCCAACGTGGCTCAGACCAGCGGGCGGGTTCTGCTGGCCCTCATCGACGACATCCTGGACCTTTCCAAGATCGAGGCGCGCAAGGTCGCTCTGGAGAACCGGGGCTTCGATCTGCGCTCCATGATCGAGGAGGTGTGTCAACTGATGCGCGTCCAGGCGGATGCCAAGGGGCTGGACTTCGGTTGGCACGTGTCGCCGGCGATACCGCCATTCCTGCGCGGCGATTCCCGACGGCTGCGCCAGGTGTTGACCAATCTTTGCGCCAATGCCATCAAGTTCACCCCCAGGGGCCAGGTGACCCTTGAAGCGGCCCTCGAGCGCCACGCGGAAGGCAAGGCCACCGTGCGTTTCACGGTAACAGACACGGGTATCGGGATACGGCCGGACCATGCCGCGATGCTGTTCTCCCCGTTTACCCAGGCCGACGCATCCACCACGCGCAAGTACGGCGGCACTGGGCTCGGCCTCGCGATCTCCAAGCAACTAGCCGAGATGATGGGCGGCGAAATCGGTGTCGACAGCCGCGAAGGCCAGGGGTCCACCTTCTGGTTCACCGCGACCTTCGACCTGGCGCCCGAGCCCGTACGCCAGCGGCCGCAAGCCGCCGGCGAGTCGCGGGGCGCGGCTCCGGCCGGCCGGAAGGCGCGGATTCTGTTGGCCGAGGACAACGCGACTAACCAGGAGGTAGCTCTGGCGCAACTGCGTCACCTGGGATACACCGCCGTCGCCGTCGCCAACGGCGCCGAGGCCATCCAAGCCGTGGAGCAGGGACCGTACGACCTGGTGCTCATGGACTGCCAGATGCCGGTGATGGACGGCTTCGAAGCGGCCCGGCGCATCCGGCGGTCGATGGGCCGGGACATTCCGATCGTGGCCATTACAGCCGACGCGATGCCCGCCGACCGCGAGCGATGCCTGGCCGAGGGGATGAACGACTATCTGGCGAAACCGGTGCAGCTCGCCCAGTTGGCGGAGGTGCTTGCCAGGTGGCTGCCCGCCTCCGGCAAGGGTGACATGCGGGCCGAGACTTTCAATGCCCCGATTTTCAATCCGGACGATCTGCTGCGGCGCCTGTTGGGAGACCGGAAACTGGCGGGCACCGTCCTCGAGGGCTTCCTCCAGGACGCTCCTACGCAGTTGAACCATCTGCGTGCACGGCTCGATGAGGCGGATGCGCCCGGGACTCGTTCGCAGGCACACGTGCTGAAGGGAGCGGCCGCCACGGTGGCAGCGGAAAGTCTGCACGCGCTCGCACTGGCATTGGAACAGGCCGGGGCCGCGGGGCAGTTGGATCGCTGCGGCGAGCTTTTGCCGCGCGCGGCGGAGGAGTTCGAGCGCTTCCAGAACACTCTCGAGCGGGACGGATGGGTAGAACCAAATTCACGGCTGAGGGACGACCATGATCTCTCTTAACGACGAACTGGCTGAGGAGTATCTGGCTGAGTGCCGCGAGCACCTGGCCGGCATCGAGACGGACCTCCTGGCAATCGAAGCGGGTGGAGCGGAAATCGACGAGGAAGTGGTGAATCGTGTTTTTCGGGCGGTCCACTCGGTAAAAGGAGGCGCCGGCTTTTTCGACCTGGTGAAGATTCAGGAGTTGGCGCACCAAGCGGAAAACGCACTGGCCCTGATCCGTTCCCGAAAGATGGTCCCCACGCGGGAGCGGATCCGCGTTCTGGTGCGTGCCAGCGACAGGCTCCACGAGCTGACTCAGTACCCCGAAACCAGCAACCAGGCCGATATCGGTGAAGACCTGGCGGCCCTGGCCAGGATTTGCGCGGATGTCCGGACCCCCACGGATGGCAGCGGCCAGGACAGCGCGCGCCTGCGGGTGCTTCTGGTGGAAGACGACTTTGCCAGCCGCCTCTTGATGCAGACGTTCCTTTCCCGCTACGGCGAATGCCACATCGCCGTGAACGGCAGGGAAGCCGTCGAGGCCTTTCGCGGCGCCTTGGAGCGCGGGCAGCCGTACGGCCTGGTATGCATGGACATCCTGATGCCCGAAATGGACGGCCGCGAAGCCGTGCGCCGCATCCGCGCCCTGGAAGAGGAACACGGCATTCTCTCCACCCACGGCGCGAAAATCGTCATGACCACCACGGTGGACGACATCAAGGAAGCCAGCCGATGCTTCCATGAACTCTGCGACGCGTACCTCATGACGCCCATCGATCTGGCCAAATTGCTCGGCTGCATGAAGTCCTATCAACTGGCCTGATTGTTTGCGCGAAGACCGCTTGCTTACGCGCGCGGCTCCGAACAGAGCCCGTCACTCGAAGAGCGAGGCCGGCATCTGTGACACCGAAGCCATGTGCGGGCGAAAGTCCATGTAAGGCAGGATGTCGCGCTCGATCTCCACGCCCGGCGCAATTTCGATCAGCTCGATGCCCTGCCCCGCCAGGCGGAACACGGCCCGCTCCGTAATGTAGAGCACCTCCTGCCCGGTCTTACGCGCGTAGTCCGCGGAAAACGTGATGCGCTCGACGCGTTTGACGAACTTGCGCACCTTGCCCGGCTGCACCACGGTGAGGCGGCCTTCCGACCACTCGAGGCGCGTGCCCTGCGCATCGAAGGTCCCGCAGAATACCACCTTCTTGGCGTTTTGTGCGATCTCGATAAAGCCTCCAGGGCCGATCAGGTTGCCGCCGAGATGCGACACGTTGACGTTGCCCACCGAATCGGCCTCGCCCATGCCGAGGAACGTGATGTCGATTCCCCCTCCGCTGTAATAGTCGAATTGGTCGATGGATGGGACGATCGCGTCGGCGTTGCGCGCGGCCCCAAAGAGGCGATCGTCCAGCATCCTGCCGTTGTGAGTTCCCTGCTCGAGACTCATCCACAGCTCGCCCGCGTTGCCCTGTTCGGCGATCACACCGAAGATCCCACCGGGCATGCCAAAACCGAAGTTTAGGGAAGCGCCGGCGCGCAGCTCCATGGCGGCCCGGCGGGCCACGATGCGGCGCTCCAGCTTCGAGGGGATCTCCGCCGCCAGGGCGCCCAGATGCGCGCGGCGTGAACCGCTGACCGTGGGATCGTAGCCCAGATCGTAGAACTGCTGCTGTCCGGGGTCCTCCACCACGGCGTCCACCAGGATGCCGGGCACGCGCACGCTGCGCGCCTGGAGAGTGCCGGGTTCCACCACCTGCCGCACCTGCGCAATCACCACGCCGCCACTGTTGCGGGCGGCGACTGCGATGGAGTAGATGTCCAGGTCGACGGCTTCCTCTTCGGGGCTGAGGTTGCCCCGGGTATCGGCATAGGTCGCGCGAATGATGCCGACGTCGACCCGGAACGGCTTGTAGCGCAGCACTTCCCGACCGTCGATCTCGAGCAGTTCCACCAGCCGATCCTGACTGCGCCGGTTGCAGCGACCGCCGTCCTGGCGGGGATCCACGAAGGTCTCTAACCCGGAGTGAGTGAACAAGCCCGGACGGCCGGCGCCGATCTCCCGCAGCAGTTGCTGGATGACGCCGCCCGGCAGGCAGTAGGCTTCCACCTTTTCTTCGCGGATGAGTTGCTGCAGTTTGGGCGACCACGTGAAGTGGGCGGCGATGACCTTGCGGAGCATTCCTTCATGCGCGAAGCGGTTGGTGCCACGGCCGCCGCGGTCGCCCAGACCGAGTGAGTGTACCAGGGTCAGGCCGCGCGGGTGGCCGGTTTCCAGGAAGCGCTTCTCCACGGCCTCGAAGACCGCTTCGGCGGAAGTCATTCCGGCGCCGTTGCCGCTGATGGCCACGGTGTTGCCATCCCGGATCAGGGCCGCCGCATCGCCGGCGTTTACGAATCGCGTGGTGCGCATGTCGACTCCCGCTCACCGGTTGCCGTACACCGGCTTCCGCTTCTCGAGGAAGGCCCGGACGCCTTCCTTCGAATCCTCGGTGCCCACCGCCTGGGCCGCCGCGCTCGCGTGGTGGTGACGCAGATCCTGGTGCATGGTCGCCAGAATGCCCTTGATCAGCCCCATAGCCGCGGGTCCGTTGGCGCAGAGCTTCGCCAGCCATACGCCGAGCTGCTGCTCCAGATCGGCGGCATCCTCGGCAACCGCCGTGACCAGTCCCCAATCCAGCGCTTGTGCGGCGGCGATGGGAAGTCCCAACAGGGTCATGTGGCGGGCCCGCGCGACTCCGATGGTTTCGGCCAGGCGGCGAACCCCCGCCCAGCCGGAGATCATCCCGAGAGTCACTTCCGGCGCACCGAGCTTCGCGGAACGGACGGCGATGCGTAAGTCAGCAGCCAGCGCCAGTTCCAGCCCGCCTCCCAGGGCGTGGCCGGAGAGGACGGCGATCACCGGCTGGGGAAGCGAAGCGATCCGGTCCAACACCTGGATGCCGGGAAGGATCCAATCCCGCGCCATCTCGTCGGGCGAGAGCGCTCCCCACGCTTCGATATCGCCGCCGGTACAGAAGAAGCGGCCACGCGCGCGAATGACCACGGCGCGCAGCGAACGGTCCGTCTCGATCGCGGCCGCCACGCTCGCCAACTGCTCGAGCATCGGCAGGTTCAGGGCATTCCCCTTCTCCGGGCGGTTCAGCGTGATCTCCGCCCATGCCGTGTCGTTCTGTTCGATTCGAGTGTAGAGAATCGCGGGTTCCGTTTCCATAAACGAACGCTGCTATCATAACGTCTCGCGCACATGAGTGAATTGCTGTTCTACGAGGACGCCCCGGTCGGGCTGTCCTTTGACACCGAGGGCATCGTGGTCACGGAGTGCCACGTGGTGCAGTTCGCGGGCTTGTCGGGCGACTTCTTCGCCTTGCATATGGACGACGAGTTTGCACGGTCGCTGGGGTTTCAGGGCCGCGTGGCCCACGGCCTGCTCGGCCTAATCCTGGTGGATGGGCTGAAGAATCGGGCGTCGCAGCGCTTTGAGGCGGTGGCGTCGCTGTCGTGGCAATGGAACTTCCGCAAACCGCTGTATCCGGGCGATCGGATCCACGGGCATCTGACCGTGGCGGACAAGCGGCTGACCCGGCGCGGCGATCGCGGCATCCTGACGCTGGCCTTGGAGGTGCGCAACGGAAAAGGCGAGGTGCTGCAGGACGGCACGAACCTGTTGATGGTCCGAACGCGTAACCCCCAATCCTAACTCCTGCTGTTATCATTCCTCCATGCCCGCCAAACTCCTCCTCGGCCTGGCACTCTGCCTCACCCTTTGCCTCACCCTGGCAGCCGCCGAAAAGGTGGAGCGTTGGGGCGTCTTCGAACTCGCCCTCAACGGCCCCGCCACAGGCAATCCCTTCCTCGACATCCGACTCGCCGCGCGCTTCCGCTATCGAAATCGTACCGTCGATGTGGACGGCTTCTACGATGGCGCCGGCGTCTATCGCCTCCGCTTCATGCCCGACGAAATCGGCAACTGGACCTACACCACCTCCAGCAACGCGCCCGCTCTCGATGGCCAAACCGGCGCCTTCGAGGCCGTCGCTCCCTCGCCCGCCAACCACGGCCCGGTCCGCGTCCGCTACACCACCCACTTCGCCTACGACGATGGCACACCCTACGTCCCCATCGGTACCACCTGCTACGCCTGGACCCACCAGGGCGACCGGCTCGAAGAGCAGACTCTCGCCACCCTGCGCGCCGCGCCCTTCAACAAGATGCGCATGTGCATCTTCCCCAAGAGCTACACCTACAACGCCAACGAGCCGGTCTACTACCCGTACGAGCGCACCGCCGCCGGCCAGAACGATCTGGCGCGCTTCAACCCCGCCTTCTTCCAGCATCTCGAAAAACGCATCCGCGACCTGCAGGCCCTGGGCATCGAGGCCGACCTCATCCTCTTCCATCCCTACGACCGCTGGGGCTACGCCGCCATGCCCGCCGACGCCAACGACCGCTACCTGCGCTACACCGTCGCGCGCCTGGCCGCCTTCCGGAACGTGTGGTGGTCGCTGGCCAACGAATGGGACCTCGTCAAAACCAAGAACGCCGCCGATTGGGACCGCTTCTTCCGCATCGTCCAGGAGTCCGACCCCTACCAGCACCTCCGCTCGATCCACCACAGCGTGGTCATGTACGACCACGCCAAGCCGTGGGTCACACATGTGAGCATTCAAGGGTCCGACCTCGAGAAATCGCGCGACTACGTGGCACAGTACCGCAAGCCCGTGATCTACG
>OMOG01000209.1 GCA_900290305.1 Candidatus Sulfopaludibacter sp. SbA4 | reverse complement strand
ATACCGGCGCCGTCATCGGAAACGTAACCGACGCTTCAGGGGCAGCCATGCCCGGAGTGGTCGTGACCGCCACCAGTCCCGCGTTGCAAGGCCAACTGACCTTTGTGACCAACGAGCAGGGTGACTACCGGTTTCCCACGATGCCGCTGGGAGTGTACCGGATTACTTATCAATCGCCGGGGTTCGCCACGGTGGTGCACGAAGGGGTTGACGTGAGGCTTTCGTTCACCGACACCATCAACGTGCAGATGGCGCCGGCGGCGCAGAAAGACGTGGTGACGGTGACCGGAGAGGCGGCGCTGGTGGATACGCAAAGCGCGACGGTCCTGGGCGGATTCAACAAGCAACAGTTGACCGACATCCCCAACGGGCGCGACATGTGGTCGATCATCGGACTTACGCCAGGCATGCACGCGTCGACCCTGGACGTCGGCGGATCGGCGGTGGGCAACCAGGTGGCCTATACGTCGTACGGGTATGGCGGCCAGAACCGCGTGATGATCGACGGCATCAACACGAGCGAAGGCACGAGCGGGGCGGGCTTCTATTTCGACTACGGCTCGTTTCAGGAGTTCACGGTGGGCACGGCCGGCAACGACGCATCCGTGCCGCAGCCCGGCAACGCCATCAACGCGGTGATCCGGTCGGGCGGGAATGCCTTCCACGGAGAGATGTATTTCGACTACGAAAATCCCAACTTTCAGGGCCACAACGTGAGCCAGGAGCAGGTTCTGCAGGGCGCCGGAAGCGGGCAGCGGACCGCCATTTACTACGACTTCAACGGCAACTTCGGCGGGCCCATCAAGAAGGACCGCCTGTGGTTCTTCACTTCCCTCCGCGACCAGGCCAACGCCAAGACGGTGACGGGATTTCCCATCCAGGCCCCCGGGACCGTGAACTCGTACGCCTATGACCGCAACGCGACGTACAAGGTCTCGGGCGACATTAGCCCGAAGCATCGCCTGTCGCAGTACATCCAGTGGAACCCGATTCTGAAGCCGCAGCGCAACTCCGCTGCCGGCTTGTACCAGGACGCCATGCAATATCAGAAGGCAGTAGCCTGGGTGGGCAATGTCCAGTACACCGGCACCATCACACCCCGGCTGGTGGTCAACGCGCTCATCGGCACCTGGGGGTACAACTTTCCTTTGCTGAACTACACGGTGTTTCCGGGCGATCCGGGAACGCCCACCTGCCCGTGCTCGCAGAATCTGCCGCCGGTGGCTGTGGGGCAGCTTGCTCCGCGCATGTCGGAACTGGTGTCGGGCACCACCGCCGGGGCCAGCGCGCCGACCCGCTCCGATCCGCGCCGTTACCAATTCGAGCCGTCCGCAAGCTACTTCCTGGACAATTTCCTGCACGCGAACCACCAGCTCAAGTTCGGAGAGGTTACCGAGAGAGAAGTCGAGGAAGGTCAAACCTACGGCTCCCCGGGCAATGTGACGGAGACGTTTAACAGCAAGGGGCCGAATGGCACCGCGCTTCCGGACTTCTCGACGCCCTACCAGGTCACGATCGCCAACACGCCCCGGGTTTATACCGATGTGGTGATGCATCACGGCGCCTACTTCACGGACCAGGTGAGAATCGGAAAGCGGCTCACGCTGAACGTCGGCGCGCGCTGGGATTATTACCGTTCCGACTACCTTCCCATCAACCTCCGCACGGATTGCCAGTTCTGCCCCTATTTCTATCAGGGCGTGCCGCTCCCGAATGGCGCCTCCCTGCCTCCCATTGCGGTCAGCGGGGGCTTTCCGGGCGCCACGGTATCGCGTTTTCCGTTCCTGGTTGCGCCCCGTCTTGCCGCCGTCTACGATCTGACGGGCAAGGGGAAGACCGTTCTGAGGGTGAACTGGGGCATCTACTACAGCTACCCGTCCACCAACATTGCGAACGCAGTCGATCCGCTGCAGTCGGCCAGCGCCACCTTCACGTGGAACAATCCCAACAACCTGCCCTTCAATGTGAGCCAACTCGGAGCGATTGTGGGATCGCCGAAGATCGCGCAGGGCTCCAGCGTCCAGCCGCACTTGCAGGATGGCCGTTTCGACGACATAGGAGTGGTGATCGAGCACCAGTTGACCAATACGCTGTCCATTCGCGGGGGCTTCATCTTCCGCGAGATGCACCACGATTTTCAGACCATCAACCTGGCGCTGCCGGCCGGCGATTACACCATACCGGTGCAGGTGAAGGTTCCGGGCCTGGGATACGGGCTCAATGGCAATACCAGCGACTTCCAGACGATCACCATGTGGGATGTCCCGAAGAACCTGATTGGCCCGACGCAAAATCGATATTCGAGCCCGGCCGGGAACAACAGCGTCTACCGGAACATTGAAATCACCGTCAACAAACGGCTCTCGAACCGATTCACGGCCGTGGCGAATTTCTATTGGACCCATACCACGACCGGCAATGGAGGCGTGGCGGTAGACCCGGACACGCTGATCAACAATCACGAGAGCTATTCCGATTGGACCGCGCACTTCGACGCCACCTATCGCGGTCCCTGGGGCATCGATATCTCGCCGGTTCTGCGCATGCAGGCGGGCACTGCGCTGGGCCGCACCTACAACGTTACCGGACTCAACATCGGCACGTTCAACCTGCTGGTGGACCCGGTCGGAACCTACCGGCAGGACGATCTGTATGTGTTCGACACGCGCATCGAGAAGCAACTGCGGTTCCGTGAAAGATTCCGCCTGAACGTGTTTCTGGACGCGTTCAATATCCTGAATTCGAATGCCGCCAACGCCCAGAGCAGCGCCACCGGCATCAAATCGACCTTCATCAATATCGCCGGGAACCCGGCATACGGCCAGACGGTTCAATACCAGGGATTCCTCTCGCCTACCACGATTCTCCCGCCGCGGATTTTCCGGGTGGGCGCGCGCTTCATGTTCTGAGGTAGCACAGGCATTCCTGCCTGTGTTGCCCGGCCTTCCTGCCTGTGTGTCTTTTCAGCCAGTTGGCAAACCAACACAGGCAGGAATGCCTGTGCTACAGGACTGCGGTGATATGATGGAAGGCAGATGAGCTTACTGTCGCCGAGGTTACAGCTAAGGGTCGCACAGAAGCAGATTCTCACCCCGGGCCTGGTGCAGATGGTCACCGTCCTCCAGTTGAACCGGCTGGAGTTGAAGGAGATGATCACCCAGGAGATCGTCAAGAATCCGGTCCTGGAAGAATCCACCGAGGAGACTGGGGAAGAGATCACCGCGGAGGAACTGCAGCCGCTCCTGGAGGCGGAACCGGTAGTCGACCCTGCCGATAAGCAGCTTTTGGAGGCCGCCGTGCTGAGCGATGCGAACTCGCTGGCGGGCTCGACGGGTGACGTCGCGATCAACGGCAACCTGTTTCCCGATGCCGAGGAGACGGCTGCCGCCGTGGAACCGGAGGTCACCGGAACCAACGATCCGTTGTTGGATGCGCCGGCCGCAACCGACCCGTTCGACGAGATCGACTTCGGCTCCTTCTTCGACGAGTACCTGGATCCCGGCTACAAGAGCCCCGCTTCGGAGTCGGTCGACAAGCCCTCCTTCGAGACGTTTCTTTCCTCTCCGGTGACGCTGGGCGACCATCTGCGCTCGCAGTTGAGCGTCAGCGTGATGCCGGAGGAAGTCCGCGATGCAGCCGAATCCATCATCGGCAACCTGGACGAGGACGGCTATCTTTCCGCGTCTCCGGAGGAGATCGCGACCGCCGGCGAGCACCAGCCGGAGCACGTGGAAGCCGCCCTGCGCGAAGTGCAATCGCTCGATCCGGCCGGCGTGGCGGCGCGCAACCTGCGGGAGTGCATGCTGCTGCAGATCGAGAGCGTCAATGGCAAAGGCGGGGTCGCCTGGCAGATCGTCTCCAACCACCTGCGGTTGCTCGAAACCCGGCAGTACAAAGAGATTGCCAAGCTGCTGGGGAGGCCGCTGGAGCACGTCGAAATCGCCGTCAGCATGATCCAGCACCTGAACCCACGGCCGGGTCTGCGTTACTCCGGCGCCGGAGCGCGAGTGGTGGAACCGGACGTCTATTTCATCAAGGATGGCGACGACTACATTATCCAGATGAACGATGAGGACGTTCCGCAGCTCCGTCTCAACTCTCAATACCGGAAGATGCTGGATCGGGAGAATGGCGCCACGAAAGAGGTTCGGGATTACGTCCGGGAGCGGTACACGTCGGCCATCCAGCTCATGAAGAACATCGAGCAGCGGAAGCAGACCATCATGAAGGTCTGCCAGGCCATCGTGCGGCGGCAGACGGAATTCCTGAGCCATGGCCTGGACGCCCTGAAGCCCATGATGATCAAGGAAGTGGCCGAAGAAGTGGGCGTGCACCCTTCCACCGTGAGCCGCGCCGTGGCCAGCAAGTACGTCCACACGCCCCAAGGGGTCTTCGAGCTGCGGTATTTCTTTTCCGAAGCGGTTCAAGGCCCGGCTGGCGGGGCCACACCGCTGCTCCTGCTCAAACGCATGGTGAAGAAAATGATCGACGATGAGGACCGCAGCAAGCCTCTCACCGACGAGCAGATCACCACGATGCTGCAGACCCAGGGGATCAACGTCACTCGCCGCACTGTGGCCAAGTACCGGGAGGACATGAAAATCCCGTCCACCCACCAGCGGCGAATCCGGAACTGACCGGCGGTTAACGACGTGGCGCGGACTCTCAGTCTGCCGTCTCCGCACTCTTGCGGAGACTTCTTGCCACCGGCGAATCGGGCGGCCCCATGAGGGGGCCCGCTGGGCCCGGCACGCAGGAGTGCGTGCGCCGCGGCCAGCGGCAAGGCAGCCGGGGTTTAACACCGCAAGCAGGTCCAAAGAGTTATAAAGGAAGAGGGGCCCGTCAGACCGTCGCCGTATTTCGCGGCCGGCCGGACTCCGGCACCGGGCGGAAGGAGAACCATGAAGATCACGTACACAGGCAGGCAGGTTGAGCTGGCTCCAGCCCAATTGAAGAAACTGGAGGGCCGATTCGCTAAGATCGGCATCCTTCTGGACGGCAGGCGCGAATGCGAGGCGCATGTCATCCTGTCGCTGGAGCGCCACCTGCACCACGCCGAGGCTACCATCCGTTACTTCAACCACCAACTCGTGGGACTGGGATCGAGCAACGATCTCTTTACCGCGATTCATTCCGCTGCCGAAAAACTGGAGAAACAGGCTGTCAAAGCCCGCACCAAGTGGCGTGACACCAAGCGTACACCGCGCAAGGCCACCTCCGAAGTGGAGGGCGAGCGCCCCGCGGAGACCGACATCGAACCCGAACCCGAATCCGGCGTCGAGCGCCGTGTTTACCGCGTCAACCATCATCAGAAGCGCAAGCCCATGACGCTGGAAGAGGCCCTGCTGCAGATGGACAAGAAGCGCGACTACCTGGTCTACCGGGACGCGGAGACCGATCGCACTTGCGTTGTGGTGCGGCGGCGCGACGGCGACTTCGACCTGGTTGAAGCATAGTGGCACGCAAGACCCTTCCCAAACCCAATCGCCACCGGAGTGTCGGGCGCAAGCCCGAGCTGGTGGTCATCACCGGACTGAGCGGATCGGGGAAAGGTTCGGTCTTGAAGGCACTCGAGGACCTGGGATTCTACTCCGTCGACAACTTGCCGGTGGAGCTGATACCCAAGTTCGCGGAGCTGACGCGCGACAACCCGAGTATTCAGGCGGCCTCCCTGGTGGTCGACATTCGGGAAGGGGAGGGGCTGAAGAGGTTTCCCAAAGTTTTTTCCAGCATCCGCAAATCCGTGGACGCCAAGCTGGTTTTCCTGGAGGCGGAGGACGCGGCCATCGTCCGGCGATTCAGCGAAACTCGACGGCCTCATCCGCTGGGGACAGACAACTCGGTCGCCAAGAGCGTGCGTTCGGAACGCGCCAAGCTGGCGCCCATCCGCGCCATGGCCGACCTCATCATCAACACGTCGAAGTTCACCGTCCACGAGCTGCGGGAGTTCATCGGGGAGCGGTTCCGGGGACAGCGCGACCAGTCGAACATCGTTATCTATGTCACCAGCTTCGGTTACCGGAATGGCGTACCGCCAGACAGCGACCTGGTCTTCGACGTCCGGTTCCTGCCGAATCCCAATTACATCCCAAAATTCAAGAATCTGACCGGCAGGCATCCCAGCGTGGCCCGCTACATCCGGTCGTTCCCGCAGACGGTGGAGTTCATACAACGCATTTCAGACTTGTTAGTCTACTTGCTTCCGCACTACATTCACGAAGGGAAGAGTTACTTGACCATCGCGTTTGGGTGTACGGGAGGGCAGCACCGCTCGGTGATGATGGCCGACCAGATCCGCAAGAACCTGGTGGAATCCGGGTTCAAGGCGAAAGTGACTCATCGCGATATCGTGCAGCGCCCGCACTGACGAAGCGCGCTTCAGCGGTCACCTGGCCAAACACGGTGGCAGGAAGAGTTCCAAAACTTTTACCATCGTTGTGATTTTTCCTCACACTGTGGAATTCGTGTGACCCATTACATTTCAAGCCATCGATATACCGGTAAATCAGGTGAATACCCCGCGCTGAAACCAAAATGACTCTAAATGACTACTCATTTGTGAAATAAACGGTACAACAATTTCCGCGCCTCTACGTTTAAAGATAAGTAGGCTCTGCGCCATGAAAAAAGCGACGGTCTTGCTGTGGATCGCGCTAGCGGCTCCTCTGTCTTTTGGGGCTCAGTCGATCTTCGATCCTCAGCAAAACACCTGGACGATTACTAACGGTTGGATGTACGCGGTCTTTCAGTTGACTCCGGACGGCTATTTCCTGGCCGAGGAGGTCTCCGACTTGCATTCCGGAGACCGTTGGACCGCCTCGGCCAATCAGCCCTCCACGCCGATACGGCTGCAGGCTGGAAGCGAGCAGTTTGACGCCCAACGCCAATACTCACTGCTCAGCCAGTCAGTCGACATCCCAACTCCCTCGGGAGTTCGTCAAACTATCGTATTGAAGGACTTGAAGGGTATCGCCCAGATTACCCTGGTCTTCACGGTTTATGACGATCAGCCCGTGCTGCGCTACAGCCTCACTTACCGGAATCTCACCGCCTCTACGGTTTACGTCAGCTCGATCGACATGCTGCCCTGGACATTCGACAGTGTTGGAAAACGCTACACTGCAATTCGCGTCAACCAATGGTCTGTCGTATCGCTGCCCGAGGATTTCGAATCCTATCAGGCGGTTCTAGATACCGACGGCACCGCCTTCGAGGTGTACTCCGGGGCCCACGGGCAACAATGCGGCTGGCTGGCATTGCGCGATTCCGACACGCGCGGACTTTTCGCCGGATGGGAGTTCGATGGCCGCACCAAGGCTACCGTCCGCCAGGTGGGTTCGAACGGCTACCTCGATTTTTCCTCCGCGGTACTGGATCTGAATCATCCGGTGGCGCCGGCGGAGGACTTTGCGATGCCCTCCGCATTCGTTGGTCTTTTCCACGGCGATTTCGACGAAGCCGGATACCGCACGCAGCGTTTCGTGGAGGCCGTTCTTGCCAAGCCCGCGCCGGACGGGAAGACGTTCCCCTACGTGTCATGGGACTCCTGGGGCTACCAGGACCAGATTAACGAGCAGACCCTGCGCCTGAACGCCGATGTCGCCGCATCATTGGGGGTGCAGGTGTTCATCGTGGACCTGGGCTGGGCCCGATCCATCGGCGACTGGTATGCCAACCCCGACAAGTTTCCCAGCGGTCTGGCGGCGCTCTCCGATTATGTGCATGCTCTCGGAATGAAATTCGGTCTGCACTTCCCTTTGACCGAGGCGGATCCCGCGAGCCCGGTACTGCAGGCCAACCCGGACTGGACGTCAACGGAGAACGATAACTACTACGGCGCCGTTTCGCTGTGCCTCTCGAACCAGCCCGCAAGAGATTGGCTGATCCAGCAGGGAATCCGCATCATCGACGATTATGGCGTCGATTGGATCGTGCAGGACGGCGAGAACATGGTCAAGCAGTGCACCAAGACCACGCACACGCACGATCCCGCCGACAGCAACTACTCCAACGCGGTGGACGGGCTGAATGCCGTGGTTTCCGCCATTCAGGCGGCGCGGCCCAACGTGTACTGGGAGAACTGCGAAGACGGCGGCAACATGATGACCTTCAACATGGTGAAGAGCTACGTGACCTCCATTACCAACGATGCTTCCGGTTCGCAGGACTCGCGGAAGGCGGTTTTTGGCGCCACCTACCCGTTTCCTCCGCGCTTCGCCGAGCGATACATGCCGGATACCGACGGTCTCGACCCGTATGCCACCCACAGCTACCGGTTCGGCGGCCCCTGGGTACTGATGAACCACCTGGCCGACCTGACTCCGGATCAAAAGGGCTTCCTCGCCCAGCAGGTCGCCAATTACAAGAGCCAGCGCGCCACGATATCGAGCGGAAAGGTGTACCACATCCAGGCTCCCGCCTCCGGCGCAACAGACGTGATTCAGAGTTACAACCCGGACACCGACAGCGCCCTGGCGGTCATCACGCGGGCGCAATCGGACGGCCCGGAATACATCTTCCATCCCAAGGGGCTGGATCCTGACCAGCGTTACACCGTCTGGTTTGAGATCGACCCCAGTGTCTATTTCCTGCCCGGCGCCCAGTTGATGGAAACGGGCATCCGCGTGGACCTGCCCACCCCATACAGCTCCGACATCGTCCACATCGACCATCAGTAGCCGGGGCTTTCCAGCTCACACTTCCCATTTTCCAGACACCCACGACGCCAGATAGAACACCCCCGCCACCAGCAGCAGCCACTGGAACCCGATCAGCAGCGAACTGGTTTCAGCGATGCCTCCCAGGATCGCCCCTGCTGTGTTGTAAGCCAGCGCCTGGTCCGGCTTGTTCGTCCTGGAAATGGATTTCGCGAAGATGACGCCTGCGCACAGAATCGGGCACACCACGAGCGCCCCGCCGGCCACTCCCTGCACCCACCGCGGCAATCCCAGGAAGCTATCCAGTGGAACTGCGACATTCAGCGCCAGCAAGAGCAGCAACGCCACGTAAAACGGTGCGACTCTGCGGGGATTCCGGTTCAGCACCCACAGATTGGCCGCAAGAATCATCACCAGCACGCCGCTGAATACCACGGTGTTCACGATCCAGGTACTGCCGAAAACCAACGCCATATGCACCACCGCCTTGGTCTCCAGCAGCATGAAACCCGCGCCCAGGAACAGCATCCGGGCATCCGGGCCGGAGAATCGTCCGCGGCCGATTCTCCAACCGAACATCCATAGCAGGCCCAGCGAAATCGCTCCGATTACCGCCATGCCTCTCCAGGAAAGGTCGGGAATCATCGGATTGCGAAGATAAAGGAACGGCCATGCGTCGCGAGCTACCCGCAAATCCGCGGGCGTTTCGACCTCTGCGGGACCGAATCGGGTCGCGTCCTTCTCCGTCCCCGCTCGAAACCCGCTCGGCGAAGACGGAGCTGGAGCCGCGCCGGTCTCCACGAAATACGCACCGCGATCCCGGAAGGCGCGGCCGATCGCATCCGCTCGCGGCCCTTCGAAGAATAGCGTGAATCCCTCCGCTTTCTGGCCGGAGGAGATCCTCTCGCGAAACGGCATCGTCAGCACGACCGCCGGCCGGCCAAAAGCGGCGCCCACCGTTTTTGCCAGGCGCGAGACAATCCAGCCCTGCCGGAAATAGTTGTACATCACAAACAGCCCATCCGGCTTGAGACACCGCCGCACGTCCTCCATGGACTCTTGCGTGAACAGGTAGCTTTCCAGGCGGATATTGCTGACGCTGCTGTGCAGCACCAGGGAGTCGATCAGCGCGAAGACCACCAGGTCGTACTTCTTCGCGGTGGAGCGAAGGAAATTGCGCCCGTCGCCGGCATGCATCGCGACCCGCGGATCCTGGTAGGGATGGTCGGGATGATCCCTGTATCCCAGGTCCATGATGACCGGGTCGATCTCCACCGCATCGATCCGCGCGTCCGGCGCCGCCCACTGGAGCGCGTAGCTCACGTCATTGCCCGACCCTGCGCCAATGATCAGCACATCCTGAAACGCCGGCTGGCCCGCATCGCGGTTCAACAGGTACGGAATCGCGTACCCCGGGAATACACCGTTCCGGCTGACCATGGTCTGCTGCCCGATGAGGTTCACGACAATAGTCCGGGTCGATGGCGCGTAATTGATCCGGTAGTACGGCGACCACGATTCCTCCGGATACTTGTCGCGGATTACGCCGATCGAGAAGTGCTCCGGCACGATCAAGAGCACCGGCGCCGCGATCGCCAGGCCGGCGGCCCACCACCTCCGTGGCACATCGCGCATCAGGAAGTACAACAGCCCGGCCGCGACGATCGAGAACCACCAGACCGGCGGGAGCCACCACGAGCAGATGCTGAAGAGCTGAGCCACCACGAGCAGATGCTGAAGAGCACCAGGCCGGCCAGGCTGCCTCCGATATTGACCAGGTACGCTTCGACGGCGTTTGGCAGCGCCGCAAAACGCCGCCCTAACACCTGCCCCAAGCCAATCATCGTGGCCGCAACCAGGAGGAAAAACAGACCGGCCACCAGCTCGATGGGGACTGCGAACGAAGCTACGTCGCGGACGCGAACCTCGGTGCTGAAATACACCATCTGCGGCGAGGTGGCGTTCTTCCCGACGTCAATGATGTCTTGCAGCGCCAGCCGAATCGACTCCATCGCCGCGCCGGCGGCGATCGTCACCGCCAGCAAGGCCGGTGTGAGCGGCAGGTAGTTCCGTCGATGCCGCGCAGCCAGGCAGCCCAGCGACAATCCCAGGAAGGAGGCCAACAGCACGGTGTTCGTGAAAAACGTGAGGAACAAGACCTGGGCCGGCAGCCAGCGGATGAAGGCGAGTTCCAGGAACAGAAACAGGGAACTGACAAGGAACAGGTCGAATCGCGTGGACTGTGTGGCTTCGACGGGAGCCGGGGAACCGCTGTGCACCATGAAATAGTATCCTGTTTCTTATGCCTGAACCAACCGCTCCCGCCCGCCAGATGGGTCTCGCCACGAAATCCCTGCACGCGGGCCATACACCCGATAAGGCCAGCCTCGCGCGCGCGGTGCCGATCTACCAGAGCACGTCGTTCGTGTTCGAGGATACCGCGCACGCAGCCCGGCTGTTTGCCCTGCAACAGTTCGGCAACATCTACAGCCGCATCATGAACCCGACCACCGACGTCTTCGAGCAGCGGGTGGCGGCGCTGGAGGGCGGGGTCGCCGCGCTGGCCACATCCAGCGGCCAGGCCGCCCAATTCCTGGCGATCTCGAGCCTCATGGAGCAGGGCGATGAAGTGGTGGCCGCGAGCACGCTCTATGGCGGCACCTACACGCAGTTCGACGTCAGCTTCCGCCGCATCGGAATCAACGTCAAGTTCGTGGAGCCGGACGATCCCGAGAACTTCCGCAAGGCCATTACGCCGAGGACGCGCGCGCTTTACGGGGAGACCATCGCCAACCCGCGAATGAACGTGCTGGACATCGAGAAGGTGGCCGCCATCGCCCACGAGGCCGGCGTGCCGCTGGTGATCGATAACACCATGGCGTCGCCGTGTCTGTGCCGCCCCTTCGAGCACGGAGCCGATATCGTGGTGCACTCCGCCACCAAGTTCCTGGGAGGCCACGGCACCTCCATCGGCGGCATCATCGTCGACAGCGGGAAGTTCCCTTGGACCGACAAGTACCCCGCGATCACTCAGCCCAGCCCCGGCTACCACGGCATGAAGTTCAGCGAAGTCTTTGGCAATCTCGCCTACATCATCAAGGTGCGGGTGGAGGGCCTGCGCGATTTCGGTCCGTGCATGAGCCCGTTCAATTCGTTCCTGTTCATTCAGGGCATCGAGACCTTGCCGTACCGCATGGAGGCGCACAGCCGCCACGCGCTGCAGGTGGCCGAGTGGCTGGAAAAG
>OMOG01000610.1:7580-9208 GCA_900290305.1 Candidatus Sulfopaludibacter sp. SbA4 | reverse complement strand
GCGAAACTGCACGCCATAGGGATTCTGGGCGGCGTCATCTGGATGGTGGCGTTGAGCTTCAACGTACTCGCATCGAGCGTGGCGGGGCCGGCGATTTCTTACGCGCTGGGGCAGGGGGCGACGCTGGTGGCGGCTCTGTGGGGGCTGCTCATCTGGAAGGAATTTCGGGCGGCGCCGGCTGGTACGCAAAAATACCTGGTATTAATGCTGGGTGGCTACACCGCGGGCCTGATTCTGATCGGCGCGGCCTCACAGTAACATTGGCGTTACAGGCGATGCGGTAGATATCGCACATTGGAACACAGTAACATTGGCGTTACAGGCGATGCGGTAGATATCGCACATTGGAAGACGAGTTGCGCACTCTATGGTGTGTCCTCCGCAAACACATCACGGGTTATCACGGCAGTCGCGCTGGTGGTGGCGGGCTGCGAAACCGCGGCGATTGTGCATTACTTGCGGAAGCCGGCGGTGATGGCAAGCACGGAGGCGGTAAGCACGCCGGTCCCGGTGGCGGCGCCCGTAGCGCCACCCCCGCAGCGGCATGTGACTCTGAATGTCGAGCGCAATGGCCAATCGTTGCGGCTCAAGTGGGACAGGAACGCTGCGGCTGTCCGCGAAGCCACGCATGCCATACTGCACATCGAGGACGGCACTCACCAGAGTCAGTTGGATTTGGATTCGACACTGCTCGATTCGGGCTTGCTCTCGTATTGGCCCGAGACACGGAACGTCGCGTTTCGCATGGAGCTGTTTACGCCTGGCCGGACGGTCACTGAATCAGTCCGGGCGACGAACGTGACTCCACCTCAATCCCGGCGGCACGCGTCCTCCCAGGGTGACGCCGACCGGTCCGAGGATGACGATGCGCGGCCATCCCCGTTTGCATCGCCCAAAACCGGCCGTCCGGCGCCGGCCCTTTCGATAGAGGCGTCGCCACGTTCGACAGGGCTCAGGGACGAGGTGGTGCCGCTTCCTCCGCCCGCACCGGAGCCCGAAGCCACCGAGGTGACGGAGCCGGCGCGGGGCAGCTTTTTGGGTAGGTTCGTGAGCAAAATCCCCTTATTGCGGAAGTTGGTGAAACATCCGCAAGAAGCGCCTGACCCAAACCGCTGACTCGGCGGCCGGGTTCTGCGATTATACAAATATGCCTTGCCTCCTGGTGTTGCTCGTGCTGGCCTTCCCCCGGGTGATTCTGGTGCTGATGGCCATTTTCTCCAATTACCTGGACCGCGCCTATCACGGCCTGCTGATACCCCTGCTCGGATTTTTCTTTCTCCCGCTGACCACCATTGTGTACGCATGGCTGTTGAATTCGCACCAGCCGCTCGCGGGCTTCAATCTGCTGATCCTCATCGTCGCGGTGATCATCGATGCCGGCGGACTGGGCGGCGGCGAATGGCATCGGCGGCGGCGTTGGTAGCGGCCAACACAGGCCTGGAGGCCTGGTAGCGGCCAACACAGGCCTGGAGGCCTGTGCCACCGGGCGGCGGCGAGTGGCATCGGCGGCGGCGTTGGTGAACACAAGGCCAACACAGGCCTGGAGGCCTGTGCCACCGGGCGGGCTGGGCGGCGGCGAATGGCATCGGCGGCGGCGTTGGTAGCGGCCAACACAGGCCTGGAGGCCT
>OMOG01000610.1:5689-7570 GCA_900290305.1 Candidatus Sulfopaludibacter sp. SbA4 | reverse complement strand
TCGGCGGCGGCGTTGGTAGCGGCCAACACAGGCCTGGAGGCCTGTGCCACCGGGCGGCGGCGAATGGCATCGGCGGCGGCGTTGGTAAACACAAGGCCAACACAGGCCTGGAGGCCTGTGCCACGAGCCTGTGCCACGTAAATCGCGTACCATATTGTTCATGAGACAGATCCGCCGGGTCACCGGCGTCTTGATGTGCGCGGCTGCATTTGCCTGCCTGGCGCAGACGCCTGCCAAGAAAGGAAACTCCAACGTGAAGAAACAGGCCTTCGGAAAGCTTCCGGACGGCACGCCGATCGAGCTGTACACGCTCTCGAACGCGAACGGGATGCAAGCGGGGATCATGACGTACGGTGGAACGGTGGTGTCGCTCACCGCCCCGGACCGCGGTGGAAAGTGGGCGGACATCGTGCTCGGAATGGACGATCTCGCAGGCTATTTGAAGGGAGTGCCGTTCTTCGGCGCCATCATCGGCCGCTATGGCAATCGCATCGGCAACGCGACGTTCAAGCTGGATGGCAAGGTCTACAACCTGCCCAAGAATGACGGCGACAATACGCTGCACGGCGGGCCGGAGGGTTTCGACAAGCGCGTCTGGAAGGCCAAGACGGGCGGCGGCGCAGACGGGCCCTCGCTCGAATTGACCTACACGAGCAAGGATGGCGAGATGGGATTTCCGGGGGCGCTTTCGGCAACGGTGGTCTACACCCTGACCGCGAAGAACGAGCTGAAGATCGATTACACCGCCAAGACCAACAAAGACACCGTGGTCAACCTGACGAACCATTCTTATTTCAACCTGGCCGGACAGGGCGAAGGAGACAACCTGCAGCACCAGGTCACGATCAACTCGGACCGCTTCACCCCCGTGGACAAGGGGCTGATACCGACCGGCGAGCTGCGGCCGGTGAAGGGCACGCCGTTCGATTTCACCAAGGCGACGGCCATCGGCGAGCGCATCGGACAGAACGACGAACAGCTTCAATTCGGCAAGGGCTACGACCACAATTGGGTGCTCAACAAAGACGCCGCCGGGCTGACCAAGGCCGCCGAGGTGTATGAACCGAAGACCGGGCGCGTGATGGAAGTATGGACCACCGAACCCGGCTTGCAATTCTACACGGGCAATTTCCTGGACGGGACGATTCACGGCAAGGGTGGGAAGGTCTACGGGTTGCGAAGCGCGTTTTGCATGGAGACCCAGCACTATCCGGATTCGCCCAACAAGCCCGGTTTCCCGACGACGGAGCTGAAACCGGGGTCCACCTATCGCACCACCACGGTCTACCGTTTTTCGGCAAAGTAGGACAGGCCTCCCGGCCTGTGCAATTTGGAGCAGTATGACAAAGTCTCTGCCATTGCTAATGACTCTGGCCCTGAGCCTGTCCAGGGGTTCTCGGGCAAGCCCGCGGCTCCCGTCCTCAAGGCCCCTGAAGATCGTGCGTTCCGCACCGCGATTCGAGACGCCGCGAAGGACGGTCCGAACTTCGCGGGCCACTACACGATCGCGCAGTGGGGATGCGGTGGCGGGTGTGTGTCGATGGCGCTGATCGATGCGGCCGATGGCCGGATCTACCGCGGACTATTCAAGGTCCTGTCGCAGGACTTGCTCAAGTATGAAGGGCGATACTCCTCCGACGCCGACAGCTTCGAGCCTCTGTCATTCAAGAAGGATAGCCGCCTGTTGATTGTGCGGGGCTGCCCGGAAGAGAAGAACTGCGCTTCCTATTTCTACGAGTGGACGGGCATGCAGTTCAAGCTGCTCCGCAAGGCCGCCGCGGCCGCCATCCCGCAGTGAGTGCTGGAAGCAACCGCTTCCTTGCTCGCCAAAGCGCGAGGACGGTCGCGGCTCCGACACAGAGGCGGACGCCGGAACACACA
>OMOG01000610.1:0-5679 GCA_900290305.1 Candidatus Sulfopaludibacter sp. SbA4 | reverse complement strand
GTCCCACAAAGGTTAGCAGGGGTTGTCGTTCTGCTAACCGAAGTCATACACTGGATCTTCTGGTACGTCAATGGTACGCCGTAGTCTGGATTTCGATGCCCTGCTGAGCCACCATGGGACTCGATAGGGGCTACATGATCATTCAATACGCGAACGGGAAAACGATGGAAGGCGTCGCCCTTTCCAGACAAGACAACACCATGCGGGTGGCCTTGCGAGGACACCACGACGCAATCGAGTTATTCCAGGTGAATGGTTGCTGGATCACGGAAGACTGGGAGCCGGTCCGGATCCAGCCGGGCGTGTCTTTCGGAGGCCGAGTTCGTCTGCCCACGCGAATTGGCCTCCCGGCTGATGCATCTGCTGGGGCCGGAGTCGCCGTACCGCGCGTGATCCCGAGCGGATATCAAGTGTTGGCAGGCGAAATCCGGAACGGACCCCCGCTTTCGGGTCCTTGGGACGCAAACCGGGGGCCTGCCCCACCGCCCGGTCAGGCCACAGTCTTCTTGCCCTCGTGGATCTCCTGCAAGCTCCAGACGCGGATGGGGTCGCGCAAGCGGGCGGCCACCGCGTCGGCCGCGGCTCGGGCGCCGCTCATCGTGGTGATGCAGGGGACGCGGTACATTACCGCGCTGCGGCGGATGGCCTTCTCGTCGTGGAAGGCGGGCGCGCCGGTGGTGGTGTAAATCGCCAGTTGGATGGACCCGCCCTTCAACAGGTCGACGGCGTTCGGGCGCCCTTCGTTCACCTTGAGCACGGTGCGGCATTGCAACCCGGCAGTCCGAATGGCCGCCGCGGTGCCGCGCGTGGCCACCAGCTTGAAACCGAGATCGGCGAATCGCCGCGCCACGTCCACCGCTTCCACCTTGTGATGGTCGTTGACGCTGATGAAGACCGTGCCCTTTTCGGGCAACGGGCTGCCGGCGCTGATCTGCGCCTTCAGGAACGCTTCGCCGAAATTCACCCCGACGCCCATCACTTCGCCCGTGGAGCGCATCTCGGGGCCGAGCGCCGGGTCCACGCCGTGGAATTTATTGAATGGGAAGACCGGCGATTTTACGAAATCCTGCGAGACGGTAAGGATGCCCGAATTGTATCCGTAGTCTTTCAGCTTGCGGCCCCACATCAGCCCCACCGCGATCTTGGGCAGCGGCACGCCGGTCGCTTTGCTGACGTAGGGCACCGTCCGCGAGGCGCGCGGATTGACCTCCAGCACGTAGACCGTGCCGTTCTGGATGGCGTACTGCACGTTCATCAGCCCGATGACGTGAAGCGATTTGGCCAGCCGCACGGTGTAATCCTCGATGGTGCGCAGCGTTTTCTCGGAGAGCGATTGCGGCGGCAGCACGCAGGAGCTGTCGCCCGAATGCACGCCGGCCTCTTCGATGTGTTCCATAATGCCGGCGATGAGAACGTCGTCGCCATCGGCCAGCGCGTCCACGTCGACTTCCGTGGCGTCTTCGAGGAAGCGGTCCACCAGCACCGGCCGCTCCTGCGAGAAGGTGACGGCCTCGCGCATGTACTGGCGGACGGTCTCCTCGTCGTGCGCGATCACCATGGCGCGGCCGCCCAGCACGTAGCTGGGCCGCACCAGCACGGGGTAGCCGATGGCGCGCGCCACGCCGCAGGCCTCTTCCACGCTGGTGGCCGTGCCGTTCGCGGGGCACGGGATCGCGAGATCATCCAGCAGTTTGCCGAAGAGCTTGCGGTCTTCGGCGAGATCGATGTTGTCGGGATCGGTGCCGATGATCGGCACGCCCAGGCGCTTGAGCGGCAGCGCGAGGTTGAGCGGCGTCTGGCCGCCGAACTGCACGATCACGCCATCGGGCTTCTCGGTGTCGTGGATGTTGAGCACGTGCTCCAGCGTGAGGGGCTCGAAGTAGAGGCGGTCGCTGGTGTCGTAGTCGGTGGAGACGGTCTCGGGATTGCAGTTGACCATGATCGATTCGAATCGAACTCGATGCCCTGGCCGATGCGGTTGGGACCGCTGCCCAGGATCATGACCTTCTTGCGATCGGCGGGGTCGGCCTCGCACGAGCTTTCGTAGTTCGAATAAAGGTACGGGGTGAAGCTCTCGAATTCAGCGGCGCAGGTATCGACTCGGCTGAAGACGGCGCGGACGCCCAGTTCCTTGCGGCGATTGCGGATGGAGATTTCGTCGGAGTTCCACATCTTGGCCAGTTCGACGTCGGAGATGCCGTAGCGTTTGGCTTGGCGGAAGGTTTCTTTCGAGACGGAAGACACAGGCAGGAATGCCTGTGCTACAAAATCCACCACCTCTTTCATTTGCTCCAGGAACCAGCGGTCGATGGAGGTGTATTCGTGAATCTCCTCGACCGTGTAGCCGTTGGCCAGGGCGAAGCGGATGTAGCCGAGACGGTCGGGAGTGGGGGTGATCAGCTTGTTAGCGACCAGCGCCTTATCGAACTTCTCCGACCCGAAGGCCTTGCCGGTTTCGAGGCTGTGCATCCCCTTCCACAGCGCCTCTTTGAACGTGCGCCCGATGGCCATCACCTCGCCCACGGACTTCATCTGCGTGCCGAGGGTGGTGTCGGCGCCGGGGAATTTTTCGAAGGCCCACTTGGGGATTTTGGCGACCACGTAATCGATGGTGGGCTCGAAGCAGGCCGGGGTTTTGCGCGTGATGTCGTTGCGGATTTCGTCGAGCCGGTAGCCCACCGCGAGCTTGGCAGCGATCTTGGCGATGGGAAATCCGGTGGCCTTGGAGGCCAGCGCGGAGCTGCGCGAGACGCGCGGGTTCATCTCGATGATCACCATGCGGCCGTTGGCCGGGTTGATGGCGAACTGTACGTTCGAGCCGCCGGTATCCACCCCGATTTCGCGCAGGCAGCGGATGGCGCCGTCGCGCATCATCTGGTATTCGCGGTCCGTCAGCGTTTGCGCGGGCGCCACCGTGATGGAGTCGCCGGTGTGCACGCCCATGGGGTCGAAATTCTCGATGGAGCAGATGATGATGCAGTTGTCGGCGAGGTCGCGCATCACCTCCAGCTCGAACTCCTTCCACCCCAGCGCGCTCTCTTCGATCAGCACTTCGTGCACCGGGGAAAGCGCCAGGCCGCGCTCCAGGATTTCGTCGAGGTCTTCCTTGTTGTAGGCGATGCCGCCGCCGGTGCCGCCGAGCGTGAAGCTGGGGCGCAGGATGCAGGGGAACCCGATGTGCTCGGCAAACTCAAAACCCGCCCGCACGCTGTTGACGAGCTGCGACTCCGGGGTCTCGAGACCGATCTTGCGCATCGCGTCTTTGAACAGCAGGCGGTCTTCGGCCTTCTTGATGGCGTCGATCTTGGCGCCGATCAGCTCCACGCCGTACTTGTCAAGGATGCCGGCCTCGGCCAGTTCCACCGAGAGGTTGAGGCCGGTCTGGCCGCCGACTGTGGAGAGCAGGGCGTCGGGACGCTCGCGGCGGATGATCTCCTCCAGATACGGGCGGGTGAGCGGCTCGATGTAGGTCTTGTCGGCCAGGTCGGGATCGGTCATGATGGTGGCCGGGTTGGAGTTGACCAGAATGACTTCGTACCCGTCGGCCTTGAGGGCCTTCGCGGCCTGGGTGCCGGAGTAGTCGAACTCGCAGGCCTGGCCAATAACGATCGGGCCGGAGCCGATGATCAGGATGCGGTGTAGGTCGTTGCGGCGGGGCATCGCTAGGAACGCTCCTGGGGGTGAAGAACGCACGGGCGAGGAGGGCCGACTGCCAGTCGGCCCGCAGGCTGCCAGCCTGCCCCACAAACCCAGCCTGGCTCACAAAAGAGGTGGCGGGTCATTTGGTGCACTCCAGGGTCATCAGCTTGACGAAATCATCGAAGAGATAGTGCGAATCGTGCGGGCCGGGCGCCGCTTCGGGGTGATACTGCACACAAAAGACCGGATGGCTGCGGTGCCGGAAGCCTTCGAGCGTCTGGTCGTTGAGGTTCACGTGGGTGATCTCGACCTCGTTGAGGTTGAGCGAGTCCGGATCGACCGCGAAGCCGTGGTTGTGCGAGGTGATCTCCACTTTCTGGGTAAGCTCGTTGCGCACCGGGTGGTTGGCGCCGCGATGTCCGAACTTCAGCTTGTAGGTCTTGCCGCCCACCGCGAGCCCGAGTAACTGGTGTCCCAGGCAGATGCCGAAAATCGGCTTGCGGCCGATCAGCTTGCGGATGTTGGCCACCTGGGGTTGGAGCGGCTCGGGATCGCCGGGGCCATTGGAGAGGAAGATGCCGTCGGGGTTGAGCGCGAGCACGTCCTCCGCGGAAGTGAACGACGGGACCACGGTGACGCGGCAGCCGGTCTGCACGAGGCGGCGGAGGATGTTGCGCTTGATGCCGAAGTCGTAAGCCACCACGTGGAAGCGAGGCTCGGGCGCGCGGCCGACGAACTCGGAGGGCGAGCAGGCGTCCACCGGGCGGGTCCATTCATATTGGTGCGGGGTGGTCACGACGCTGGCGAGATCGAGTCCGGCCATGGAGGGGATGGCGCGCGCCTTCTCCACGAGTTGCTGCGCGTCGGTATCGACCGCGGAAAGCACGCCGCGCATGACGCCGCGGGTGCGCAAGTGGCGGACCAGCGCGCGGGTATCGAGGTCCGAGACTACCGGGATGCCGGCCTGGCCGAGAAAGGTGTTGGCCTCCGCGTCGGAGCGCCAGTTGCTGGCGATGGAGGAGAACTCGCGGACGACGAGCCCTTCGATGTACGGGCGGGCGGCTTCGCTATCCTCGACGTTGGTGCCGTAGTTGCCGATCTGCGGGTTGGTGAGGATGACGATCTGGCCGGCGTAGGAGGGGTCGGTGAAGACCTCCTGGTATCCCGTGAGGGCGGTGTTGAAGACGACCTCTCCGGAGCGTTCGGCGGGCGCACCAAAACTCCTGCCCTCGAAGACCGTGCCGTCTTCCAAGGCGAGGATTGCAGGGTTCAAGTTAGGCTGTTCCTCCAGGGGAGTTGCTCCGTGCAACGGAGTGGGTAATTCCCATTCTAGCGCAGGCGGGGGTGCGGGCGGAGGCTGCTTGGCGCGGTCGGCGCGGTCGGGAGCGGCTTGGGGTGACGGCGATTTGCCGGAATGTCGAGTTGTAATTCGCAGGGGTTTTAGCTCTTTTGTTTCTGTTAGTTGCGGAAAGCGGACGAAATCGGGTGACGGCGATTTGGGGTGTTTTTGGGAATCGCCGTCACCCGCTTGGGGCGCGCTCCCAATGAGCGGCGGTTCAAGCTTGGAATCAATGACTTGCGGGAAGAGTTGCCCCGGTATTGAGGGGGTTTCGCGGCAAGGGCGGGGGTGGAGGGGAGAGCGGTGTTGCTGCGGGAGGACCGCTGACAGTCGTTCCGTGCAACGGAGTCGCGGCATCGAATGACTTTGGCGCATGAATCTCCCCCAATTTAAGTACAGCACACAGGAATGCGTCGAAGTGTGGCTAGTTTTTGCTAAGTTATTGAGGTTAAAGGGCAAGGATAGGGAAAAATTTTGGCGCTGGGGCTGTGACTGTGATTCTTGGGGTTTAGCCAGACGGCCTAAATCCCGTCTCCGAATCCCGTTTTACCGGCCACTGGCATAATTGCCGAGTGCCGTGATCCATGCATAGGAAGCCCGTGTCCGCCGGAAGCGCTTACTTTTCCGGTAACTCCACATATCCGGCCTTATGCCGAGTGCCGGATTATGCCGAGTAAAATGAGGGTGCGTCGCCGTAGCAG
>OMOG01000365.1:144-10601 GCA_900290305.1 Candidatus Sulfopaludibacter sp. SbA4 | reverse complement strand
GGGGGCCCCTGCCGTTTAAAGAAGATCTTCTCCAGGGGGAAAGAAATGGAGCTACTGTAATACCTCTGGATCGAGCGTGCGCCACGGACTCACTGGAAGCATGTTTAGCCAAGGCATGGGCTTTCATCAGGCTCGGGCGAAGAGGTAGATGCCGCTCGGGTCGTCGGGTAATGGAGGCGGCATCTGTTCGGGGGCGGGCCGGCTGGCCATGAACTCCTTGATCCGCTCGGGCGCGGCCGCGATGGCATCAGTCGCGTAAGTGCGGCGCTCGACGGGGGTCCAGCCGGTGCGATTCACGATTGCGAGTATCTCCTCACCCTCCAGACGGCTTTCGGCGCGGAGGTTTTGAATCGATTGGATCACGCTCATTCCCACACGGCGCGCGGCCTCCCGAGACATCACATCCATCAGCCAGTGGCGGATGCCCGAAACCGGCGCCGGNNAAAGAGAGCGCTGCGCGCCGCAGGATCGGTCACGTCAGCCGGCAAGCGCTCCAGGCGGCATTTCGGCTGATGCGGCGCCATCATCCCCGCCTTGTAATCGAGCATGGCGGGAAAATCGGCCTCGATCCAGCGCAGGTCCGGGGGAAGGTCCAGGCGCCAGGGACGCGTGTCCAGGCCCGATCCGATGCATAGCACGGCCGCGACCTTGCGCGCCATGTCCGTTACCAAGTCATCGAGGAACCGGGTGCGGATCCCCACCCCGAAGCACATGATTTCCGGTTGGGGCAATGCGCGCAGCATGGCCATGCCGCGCTCGCCGGCAAGCTGCGCGGCGAACGGGTCGCACACCAGCCCGTGGGGTCGCGTTGTCTCCAGGGCGCGGCAGGCGGCCACCAGGAGGGCGGTGTCACTCACATGCAGGATGTCGGACATATTATTGGATGGTGCTGGCGCCCTCGACGCCCATGTCGGTCGAGACCACGTTGCGGTTGATGTGCCGGTCGAGGTTGATCACGTAGGTTTCGGGCGCTTCGATCAGCACCGGCGAATGGGTGGCGCAGACGATGCGGAAGCCCTTCTGGTCCACGAGCTCCTTCAGCATCTTGAGAATCCGCTGCTGGTTGGAAACGGAAAGGGCCATTTCCGGCTCGTCCAGCAGCAGCACGGTGCCGTCCGGAAGCTTGGGAAAGCTCTCGCGGAAGAGCGAGAGCATCACCTGGCCGTGACTCGCCATACGCAGAAACTCCAGCATCTCGGGCTGGTCCTCGAAGAGTTGAAGCTGGTGGCGCGGGTTGTGCTGCTCGGCGTCGAACAGAAACGCCTGCCCGGTTTTCACGCCGGCGGGCTCCAGGCGGTAGATGTAGCCCTCGGCCTGCTCGGCGCGCAACGCGAAGTAGATGGAGTGCAGCAGGGTGGATTTTCCCGACCCGTTCTCGCCTTGCAGCATGATCAGCGGATGGGACAGGTCGACGATCATGGGCATGTGGAAGTTCAGGTTGGTGAAGACCGGGTGGGCGAGAATCTTGAGGTACATAGGAGATCAGGATAGCAGGAGCGGCCTTGACGCGGAGGCGCGGAGGTGCGGAGAACAGCGCGGAGAAAAACAAAGAGAAACCTGAGAGAACGGAGGTTCGCCGGCGGCAGCGGGACGAGGGCGTCCCGCGCGGACCAGGGGTCCGCCCCACCGAAGGCGCTGCCAGAACGGTTACCTGTGGGCAGGCGATTTTTTCTCACGACCGCGGAGGTGCGCGGACCAGGGGTCCGCCCCACCGAAGGCGCTGCCAGAACGATTACCTGTGGGCAGGCGATTTTTTCTCACGACCGCGGAGGAACGGAGACCAGCGCGGAGAAAAACAAGAGAAAGTCAAAACCTGAGATCATGGAGGGAGCGGAGCGAGGACTTCCGGAGTCGCGGAGGTGCGCGGCAGACAGACGACAAAAACCGATCCCGGCTTCGCACGGCAAGCCGTCTGTCCCACCTGCGGCAGCCCCCGTGATATCATGGAATTTCCAGCAAATCTGAGGTTTTCGTGGCACGAATCACCCGTAAAGAGCTAAAGTCGGACAAGTTCGCCTTTGAAGTCGGACAGACCGTAACATTTTTCGAGGAGCACCAGAAGGAGCTGATCCGCTATGGCGCCATCGCCGCCGGAGTGGCGCTGCTGATCGTGGGCTACACGATCTACTCGCGGCACGAGCATTCGCTGCGCGAAGCGGCACTGGCGCAGGCGATCCAGGTGCAGGAAGCGCCCGTAGGCCCCCCCACCCCCGGCCAGAATCTCAATTTTCCGACGCAGGACGTCAAGGACCAGGTGGCGCTGAAGGCGTTTTCGGACCTGCAGGCCAAATATCCGGGGAGCAGTGAGGGCCAGATCGCCGCATACTACGTTGCCTGCATCAAGGCGGACCAGGGCAAGCTCGCGGAGGCGGAGAAGAGCTTCCAGCAGGTGGCGGACTCGGCCAGCAAGGACTACGCCTCCCTGGCCAAGTTCTCGCTGGCCCAGATTGACTTCGCGGACGGCCACGCCGATCAGGGGGAAAGCGTGCTGCGGGAACTGATCGCGCACCCCACGGTCTACGTTTCCAAGGAGCAGGCCACCCTCTCGCTGGCCGGATTCCTGGCTTCCAAGAAGCCCGCCGAGGCGCGCAAGCTGCTGGATCCGCTGCGCAGCATGCCCGGACCGATCGGTCAGACGGCGCTCCAGAAACTCGGCGAGCTGCCGCCCGGATAGCCGGCCGCGTCGCATCATGCTGGCCCGCTTGCGGTTTCCGCTGGAAAGCAGCCGGGGGCGGTCCTACCCGGAGCCCGAGCACCCGTACCGCAACGCCTTCCAACGCGACCGCGACCGCGTGATCCACTCGCGCGCTTTCCGGCGGCTGGAGGCGAAAACCCAGGTCTTCGCGCCGGGGCTCTCGGACCACTTCCGCAATCGCCTGACCCACACCATCGAAGTGGCCCAGATTGCGCGCACGCTGGCCGGCGTGCTGGAGCTGGACGAGGTGCTGACCGAGGCGCTGGCGCTGGCGCACGACATCGGGCATCCGCCGTTTGCGCACGCCGGCGAAGAGGAGCTGAACCGGCAGATGGCGCGCTTCGGCGAGCGCTTCGAGCACAACTTGCACGCCCTGCGGATCGTGGAGAGTTTCGAGCAGCGCTACGCGCGTTTTCCGGGGCTCAACCTGACGTTCGAGGTGCGCGAGGGCATGGTCAAGCATTCGCGCGATTTCGGTCCGGGGGAGCAGCCGGAAGTGGAACGGTTTCTGCCCGGATTGCGGCCTCCGCTGGAGGCCCAGTTGATCGACCTGGCCGACGAAGTGGCCTACAACAGCGCGGACCTGGACGATGCCTTTTCGGCCGGCCTGGCGACGGGCGACGACGTGGCCGCGTGCGTGCCGCAGTACCGGGCGATTCACGAAACCATCGAGAACCAGTTTCCCGGGGCCACCGCGCGCGAGCGGTTTCACGAAGTACTCCGCCGCCTGATCGATGTGCTGGTCTCGGGGCTGATTGAAGGCACCGCCGGCCGCGCGCGGGAAGCGGGCGTCGCGAACGCCGAAGAAGTACGCCTCTTTCCCGGCCGCCTGGCGGCGTTCACCCCCGAGGCCGCGGAGACCAGCCGGGCGCTCAAGAGCTTCCTGTACCGCAACGTGTACTCCTCGGCGGCGCTGGGCGAGGATCGCAACCAATCGATGGCGCTGATCGGCGGGCTGTTCCAGTTCTTCCTCGACCGGCCGGACTGCCTTCCGCCCCAATACCGGGAGCAGGCCCTGGCCGAACCGGCGCATCGCGTGGTGTGCGACTACATCGCGGGAATGACGGACGGGTTTTTGCGGCGCACCTACGAGCAGATGATCGGACCGGCTGCCGCGCGGTGAGACGTCCGCCCTGAGGACCGCACCACCAGGCCACATCCTGCTGCCAATTCCCGGACACTCAGTAGTATCCTTGACTAAGTACACCGTTTCGTAAGAACGCAAACGTATTTTCAGGGGCCGAACGAACGTCGACACGAGTGTCGACGCGGCACGCTAGAGAGCGTGCGCCACGGTTCGATACGAAATTGTATTGGGGTGCTAAGCAGCAGCGGGAGGGCAGATGCACACGATCGACCGGAGATCCTTTCTGAGCCTGGCGGGAGCGGGAGTCGCCGCGGCGGCGGCGTCCGCGCAGACTCCGCGCGACTGGAGCGGGAAGGAGCCGATGCGCTATCCGGACCCGGACGTGGTCGTCCTGGACAAGCGCTTCGCGAAATACAAGGTCAACAACACCGCCATCCAGCGGCTCTACACCGGGGCGCTGTGGGCCGAAGGACCGGCGTGGAACGGCGCGGGACGCTACCTGGTGTTCAGCGACATTCCGAACGACCGGCAGATGCGCTGGATCGAAGAGGACGGCCACGCCAGCGTGTTCCGCAAGCCCTCGAATTTCACCAACGGCAACACCTTCGATTTTGAAGGCCGGCTGATCAGTTGCGAGCACCTGGGGCGGCGCGTGGTGCGATTCGAACACTCGGGCGAGGTGACGGTGCTGGCCGACAAGTGGCAGGGCAAGCCGCTGAACGCGCCCAACGACATCGTGGTCCATCCCGGGGGCGATATCTGGTTTACCGATCCCGGCTACGGAATCCTGGGCCGGTACGAAGGCACGAAGGCGCCGCTCGAAATCAAGGAGGCGGTGTACCGCATCGACGGCAAGACAGGCAGGATGGAGAAGGTCACCGACGAGCTGTTCAAGCCCAACGGGCTGTGCTTCTCGCCGGACTACAAGAAGCTGTACATCTGCGATACCGGGTCGACGCACTATCCGGAGGCCAAGAACATCATCCAGGTGTACGACGCCTCGGATGCCAAGACGCTGCGCAACGGCCGCCAGTTCATCTCGATGGAGATAGCGGGCAAAGGCTCGGGCCTGGCGGACGGCATTCGGGCGGATGTGGACGGCAATATCTGGACGGGTGCGGGATGGGTCGGCGCGGGCTACGACGGGGTGCACGTCTTCACGCCATCGGGCGAGCGGATCGGGATGATCCTGCTGCCCGAGATTTGCGCCAACGTCTGTTTTGGCGGAACGCACCGCAACCGCCTGTTCATGGCGGCCAGCCAGTCGCTGTACGCGGTCTACGTGGGCACCGAGGGCGCACACATCGCGTAGGGTACTCTGCAATCTACTCGGAAGTACTCGGCAGCAGAGTACTTCCGAGTAGATCGATCTGCCGTCAGGCAATGAGGATCAGCCCTGCGGCTCAGCGCGGAAGTAAAGCCGCCGGGGGTCCTGCGGGCTGCTTCCTACCTCTGTGACAAGCCCTCGCTCGACCAGCGCCTTCTGCCTGTTTCGGACCGCGCGCACGGAGAGAGACGCGGCTTTCGCGATGCGGGCGGTCGAGTGGCCGCGCCCGTCCGCGAGGAGACGGAGAATCGCTTCGTCTTTCTTGTCGAGTCTCGCCGGCCCGGAAGCGATCATGGAGAGGGTGGCGCGGAAGCGGCTGCCCAATTCTTCCAGCACGGGCGCGGGCAGCCCGGCATCGGTGCAGGCCGCGGTCATTCGCTGGATGCCGCTGCCCCATTGTTCAGTCAGGCCGAGTTCTTGGAACACCGAACCGATGACACGGTTTCGGAGCTTGGAGACACCCTTGCGGATGTCCTCGAGTGTCAGGCCGAGGGGAAGAATGCCAGGATTGTCGATCTCGATGCGATCGTCGAAGACAGCCACGCGAATGGGCACTCCCCGCTCGGCATAGTCGGCATGGACGACGGCGTTCACGATGGCTTCGCGAAGGGCGGCGGGAGGAACGCTCCAGCGGTCGGTGCGCCGCACGGGCCCGATCACCGCCTCCCGCGACATGTGCTTTTGAACGAAGGCAATGGCCTCCTCGATGGCGCGGGGCAGGTGGCTGCGGATTTGGACGCTGTCCGCGACCCGGGACCGGTCCTTGCCGGCGAAGCGGCCCGCCTGGATCCAGGCATCGGGGAAGCGGTCGAAACGGTCCTTGGCGAAGAGAATATATCCGCCCACGGTGGGCACGTCGTGCTCCTGGTATCTGGTGGTCGCCCGGAGGGTGCGGAATGCCGCGGGCGAGAGTTTCCGCAAGTGCGCGAACAACTCGGACGCGACCCGGAAGTCGAGTGCTTCCGGTTTCAGTTCCGGGATGGGCTGCTCGTCGAAGGAGCCTTGATCGGCGAAGCGGCGCATCTCCTGGATCTGGGCCGCGTCGGCGCGGCGGTTGGTCGAGCCGACCCGGACGAAAATGCCCTCTTCAGGTCCGAGCCGCGCCAGGTAGTGGGGGCGCGCACCGCTGGGGTAGACCTGCGCCACCAGCACCTGCTTCTTCCTCCAGGACATGATCTCGATGTCGAGTACCAGGCGCGGGCGAATGGAATCCGACACGAGGTTGGCCAGGCGCTCTTCGGCGGCCAGGATTTCAGGCAGCCCAGCACGCGGCGCGTGGCGTTTTCAATCCCGATGGCGAGCGCGCCGCCGGCGGTGTTGGCGAAGGAGACCAGCGTCTTCGACACCCCTTCGGGCGACGACAGGTCGCGCTTGTATTCGACCGTCTTGCCTTCCGGCCGCCGCAGCAGTTCCAGCAGATCCACTACTCTGCATTATACTCGGAAGTTTCCAGCAGATCCACTACTCTGCATTATACTCGGAAGTACTCGGCAGCAGAGTACTTCCGAGTAGATTGCAGAGCTTTCTACGCCACTGCCCACGCTCCAAATGAAGAACTTCTCCACAAATGAAAACCCCGCCCCACCAAATCGTCGCAGGCTGAGAAGACTCGAGACTGTTGTGGCACAAGACAGCATGTCGCCACGAAGGTTCCACCGGCAGTCACTTGGCCGCGGCGCGGAAAACGAAGTCGGCGCCGCCGCCCAGGATGGCAACCGGCGGCGGGCTGGAAGGCGCAAGGCGGGCCACCGCTTTGGGCAACTCGATTTGCAGGGCGCTTCCTGCGTCTAATCCCGGTTTGCGGAGAACCTCGGCGAAAGCGCGGGGAAAGGCTCCCAGGGCCGGACTGCCTGCCTTGGGCACCGCTCCCGGCGGACTGGAGTAGACCAGGGCGGTGGAATCGTCCACTTCGCCCATGACCGCACCGGCGTTTTCGCGAGGCTGGCCGGCCACGGCGGCGGCATCCAGGACGATGAACTTCAGGGTGGCCTTGCTGTCTTCCAAGACCTGCAGCAAGCGGAGCACCGAGTAAGCTTTGGATTGAATGGGCCGTGAATCGGCGGGATCGTAGTTCACGGGAAGCAACCAGTCGTCTCCGCCCGAGCGGACGCTGTACCCGGTGTAATACACCAGCACGGTATCTCCCGCCTGTGTGTCACCCAGGGTGCGCTCGATCAGGCGCAGGTCCTCCAGGTTCACGTCGGCCTTGCGGACGACCTGGAAGCCGTCTTCGCGAAGTGTGTTTGCGACGAGGTCGAGGTCGGCAGCGGTTGGGCCGGGCGCCGGAAGCTTTTCGTATCCCAGGTCGCCGATCACGATGGCCACCCGGCCGCTGCGCGCCGCCACCACATTCTTCGCGCCGCTGATGCTGAACTTCAGGGTGAACACATCATTCTCCTGCCAAAACAACCGCACCCGCCAGTCTCCAGGATCCGAGGCCGGGGGCCGGCCGGCCACCGGCAGCATTTTCNNGCCGTCCGTCTGCTTGGTATAGTGGCTGGTCAGCGACACTTCGCCGCGCGGGTCCATCCACTCCACCCTGCCTCCCGATCCTTTTGGCGCGACCACCGAGGCAGCCAGCACCACGCTGGTATCGGCTCCGGAGAAGTCCGTCTGGGAGGCAGTCTGGGAACAGGCGTCTGGCCCAGCGGACTTGAGGAGGATGCTGACTCCCGCGCGATTCTCCCTGGCATGCGCGCCGATGCCAAGTCCAAACGCTCGGACCACGGAATTTCCGGCCGAATCCCTGGCTTGCACGGTTACCCGAAAACCGCCCCTCTGCTTCGGCGCTCCGGTGACCGTTCCCGTGGGAGACAGAGTCAGTCCGGCCGGAAAAGGGTCTATAGCCGTCCACTGGTAGGGCGGAGATCCGCCGCGCGCGGTGAATTGAAAGTAGTATGGAGTGGCGACCGTGGCCACAGTCATCTGGGTATGGCTCATGATGTTGACTGTGGTTTGTGGCGGAGTCGAAATCCGGAATTTGGTCATGGCGACACCGTGATCGTTCCAGAACAGGACCACCTGCCAGTCCCCGGGAGCAAAGGAGGCGGGTGCGCCGGCGATCAGCATCCTCCACTGCAGACGCATGACATTGCCATCGCCAACCTGAGTCCAGTCGTTCTGCTGTGTCACGGCTCCCATCGGGTTGCGCCATTCCACGCGGACCTTGTCGCCCTTATGGCCTCCGGTGTAGAACATCAGGTACCAGGCGGCGGGGTCGGTGGTGAGAAAGTCGGTTTCGGGGTCCACAGTCGCTGCGGCATCCATGACACCGGGCGCGGGAGTTCGGGCGATTTTGACGCTGGTTAACTTGATGGTGACCGCATCCGAGGCTGGCTGCTGCTGGGCGGTGGCGCAGCACCAAGCGGCAATCAGCAAAAATCCGAGCGAAGCACGCATACTCTACCTTACAACTCGCCAGCGAATTTGGACGCTGCCCACCGGTGCGGACGATGTGTTGCCGACCACGACGCGGTCCCATTGGTTGGCGGCGGAGGGCTGCTCCACCACCGAAACGCCGTTGGTGAGGGCTCCCACGGTGGAGGGCACCCTGGGAAGATCGCCGGTGAGATCGCCCGACATGGCTTTGCCGCCCTGAATGGTGAGGGTGGCACCGGGCAGCAGCGATCCGGCCCAGTTCAGTTCGCCGCGCAAAGGGCCGCCATAGTCTTCGGGTTTCAGCGCTGGACGGACGGGCGGAAGACTCGGTTTCGCCGGTTGCACGGCCGAGGCCGCCTTGGATGGCTGCGCCGCAGCGGTGGACTGGGGTGGGCGGTGCGCATCCCCGGCCTTGGAAGGTTGATCTTCCAGCTTGAGCTTCGCCACCGACGCGAACTTTCCGTTGGGATACTTGGCGAGATAGTCGCGGTAGAGGCGGGGGTCGGAGGAAGCGCCGATGGAGTTCCAGAAGGCGAGTTCCACCTGCTCGTCGGTGGCGTCCAGATTGGATTTAGCGGCTGCGGGAATGGGGGCAGGCGGGGGATTGACCTGCCTGACGCTCACCGTCGGAGAGGGAAAAATCCGGCCGCGCGCGATCCATGCGCCGCCGGCCGCCAGAACAACCGCCAAGGCGCCGGCCAGCCAAAACAACCGGACCCGCCTGGTTTGGATGGCGGCCATCTCCATGACCAGGGTGGACTGCGAGTTCAGCAATGCCTGGCTCAGCGCGTCGCCAAACGCATTGGCTTTCAACGGACGCTCGTTGGGGTTGTAGCTGAGCGCGTGCAGGATCAGGCTTTCCGCCTGGTTGGATATGCCGGGGCGCAGCGCGGAAGGCTTCACCCGCACGCCGGACTGCTGCAGATACGCATGCTGCACAGCGCCCTCGGCCACAAACGGTTTGCGCCCGGTGATCATCTCGTAAGCGATGACGCCGAAGGCATAGATGTCAGTGGATGCGGACGGCTGCCCGGAAAACTGCTCCGGAGCCATATATGCGACGCTCCCGGCCACCCGCGTGTGGGTTTGCCTGGTACCCAGATCGGAGATGGTGGCGAGGCCGAAATCGATCAGCCGGATATGCTCTTCACCGCCGGGAAGAACCTGCAGCATGATGTTCTCGGGCTTCAGATCGCGGTGCCAGATCTTCTTATCGTGGGCCGCGCCGAGAGCATGCCCGATCTGGCGGATGATGTTGGCTGCGCGGTCCAGGGGGAGCCCATCGGGAGTGACCAGCGAGCGCAAGGGCTGCCCCTCCACGTACTGCATCACCAGGAAGGGTCTTCCGTCGGGCGTTTGCGCGCTGTCGAGGACCCCTACCACTCCGGGGTGGTCGATCAGCGCCAGGGCGTGCGCCTCTTCCTTGAATTTCCGCTCGAACCACGGGTCGTCGATGGCGCGGTCGAGCTGGATCTTCACCACCACGGGACGATCGTGGAGCTGCTGATCGTGGGCCAGAAAGACTTTTCCGAATCCACCGCTGCTCAATTCGCGCACAATCAGGTAGCGGTCCTTCAGGAGGGTGCCCGGGTGCAAGGGCATGGCCATGGTTTGGGTCGAGTCCTCGTGGGAGGGCGGACTCGTGGGAACAAAGGCCACGGTTTCGGTCAGGTCCGCGTTGGACGGCCGATTGAGGGGCCCCGATCCCCGATCTCCTGAAGGCGGGCTGTCCATATTGTGTCGAGTATATCGTAGAAGGAGTGCGGGCGTACTGGAAGTGCGGGGGGCGTGACTTGACGCGGAGGCGCTGAGGCGCGGAGCAAGAACGCGGAGAAAAGAGAAAGTCAAAACCTGAGAGCGCTGAGGAAGCGGAGAGCGCTGAGAAAACCGAGCCTGCCTGACTTGACGCGGAGGCGGGGAGGCGCAGAGCCAAGTCGCGGAGAAAGGAGAGAGTCAAAACCTGAGAGCGC
>OMOG01000365.1:0-134 GCA_900290305.1 Candidatus Sulfopaludibacter sp. SbA4 | reverse complement strand
AGTCAAAACCTGAGAGCGCTGAGGAAGCGGAGAGCGCTGAGAAAACCGAGCCTGCCTGACTTGACGCGGAGGCGGGGAGGCGCAGAGCCAAGTCGCGGAGAAAGGAGAGAGTCAAAACCTGAGAGCGCCGAGGA
>OMOG01000038.1 GCA_900290305.1 Candidatus Sulfopaludibacter sp. SbA4 | reverse complement strand
CCCCACGGCCCCCTCGAGCCGCACCCGTGCCGCCTCGCCCTGCAGGCGGTGTCGGCGGAGCCATACCCAAACCCGCGCCCGGCCCTTTCGTCTCGCCCTGCCGTTCCGGCCGGCTCTCCACGGCGGGATGAATGACCACCAGCTTATCGGGGATGAACTGCTCCATCGAGTCCAACGGCGGGGACACATCGAAGGCTACTGCGGCGTGGCTGGCCAATGCCGGCATCCTCTTAGGGGAGCTGGTTGCAGCGGGTCGTGCCGCCATCATACAGGTAACCGCAAATGTGACGAGCCCCAGAGCAAACAGCGCCAGCGTCAAGCGTTTCATACGAGCCCTCCCGCGAAAGGGAGACGATAGCACATCGGAGAGGCAAGCGCTTGCACGCGCGATGCGCCGCGAGTATTCTCAAGGGCATGCGTCGCCGTGAGTTCCTGAAGACCATTCCAACCGGCGCGGCCCTGCTGGCGCAGTCCGGCCGCGCCGCGGCGCCGGGACCAATCCGCGTCGAGCCCTTCAACTACGATGGCGTTCGCCTGCGCCAGAGCCGCTGGCGGCAGCAAGTGGAAGCCGCGCGCGAATACTACCTGAACCTGTCCGATGACGACATCCTGCACGGATTTCGCAAGGCCGCCGGCCTGCCTGCTCCCGGCGCAGCGCTCGGCGGATGGTGCCGCGAGAACAGCTCGACGGTCTTCGGCCAGTGGCTGAGCGGCCTGGCGCGTCTCCACTGCGCGACCGGCGACCAGGCCGTACGCGAGAAGGCCGCGCGTTTGATGACGGAATGGGCCAGTACCGTGCCGGCCGACGGCAACTGCCGGATGCGTCACTATGCCTTCGACAAACTCGTCTGCGGCCTTCTCGACATGCACCTCTATGCGAAACATCCCGATGCCCTGGGCCTGCTGGAAAAGGTTACCCGCTACGCGCAGCGTTCCTTCGAGCGGGAGCCGCGAACCGTCACCCCCAGCCATAACACCGAGTATTACGGGCTCCCGCAGGAATGGTACACGCTCTCCGAGAATCAGTACCGCGCCTGGCAGGCCACCGGCAATGCCATGCACAAGGAGTTCGCGGAGGTCTGGCACTATCCGCAGTACTGGAACAAGTTCGCCGCCACGGCGTTGCCGTCCGGCACATCCGGCGTACATGCCTATAGCCACGTGAACACGTTCAGCGGCGCGGCCATGGCGTACGAGGTCACCGGGGACTCCACGTACCTCCGCATCATCCGCAACTTCTACGACTTCATGCAGAACACCCAGTGCTATGCGACCGGCGGATACGGACCCAACGAACGTTTCATGACGCCCGACGATGGCAGCCTCGGCAGGGCCCTCGAAACGCGTTCCGACACTTTCGAGACTTTGTGCGGATCCTGGGCCGCATTTAAGCTCTCGCGATACCTGACTCGGTTCACCGGCGAGGCGCGCTACGGCGACTGGATCGAGCGCCTCTTCTACAACGGCTCCGGCGCGGCGCTGCCGCTGCGGCCCGGCGGCCGCAACTTCTACTACTCCGATTACCGCACCAGCGGCGGAATCAAGACGGACTACTGGGAAAACTTCACCTGCTGCTCCGGCACCTATCTTCAGGACATGGCCGACTACCACAACCTGATCTACTACAAGGACGCGGCCGGCCTCTACGTCAGCCTGTACGTGCCCTCCGAGGTGAATTGGGGCGGTGTCACTCTGGTACAAGAGACTGGCTATCCGGAAACGGAAACCAGCACGTTGACCATCGGGGGCACCGAAAGCGCAAGACTCGCGCTCAGGCTGCGGGTTCCCGGTTGGTCGCCGGACATGTCGGTGACGGTCAATGGCAAGCTGTCTGGCGTGGCGTGCAAGCCGGGTGAATGGGCGTCGATCGAGCGCACCTGGAGCCCTGGGGACCGCGTGGAGGTTCGGATTCCGCTGCGGCTTCGTTATCAGCCGGTGGACCGATGGCATCCGCGGCGCGTTGCCATCGTGCGCGGACCAGTGGTGCTGGCGCTCGATTACAACTATCACGCTCCGGCATTCGAGCTTCCGAAATCCGAGGCGGATCTCGCCAAATGGCTGGAGCCCGACGGATCGCCAGTCGTGTTTCGCGTGAATCGGCCCGATGGCCGGCCCGTGCGCCTGAGATTCCGGCCGTTCTACCAGATGGCCGAGGATTTTCCTTACCTGATGTACTTCGACCTGGACAAGGAGCCGTATGCGCTCTGGTAGCGTCTTTATCCTGACGGCGATCCTGGCGGCGTGTTCGCTGCACGCGGCCGCCACATTGCGCCCTGTACCTCTCGCCGATGTGGACGTCACCGGCGAGTTCTGGGCGCCGCGCATCGAGATCAATCGCACGGTCTCGATTCAGCACTGCTTCCGGCAGTTCGAATCCACCGGCCGATTCGACAGCCCCCGGCTGATCGAAGCCGCCGCCTACATGCTGTCGAGGCAAAAGGACCCGGCGCTCGAAACGTATGTGGACGGCTTGGTCGATCGCGAAGTGGCCAACGTCGAACGCCGCCTCTCCAGCCCGGAACAGGTAATCCGTGTTTCCGGCTACTTCTTCGAGGCCGCGGTTGCCTGGCATCGCGCGACGGGCAAGCGAAAGATGCTCGGCACCGCCTTGAAAGCCATCGAGGCCATCGATGCCGCCTACGGTCCAGGTAAGAAGACCTACATCGCGGGCCACGAGGGCCTCGAGATCGGACTGCTCGCGATGTATCGGGAGACCGGCGAGAATCGCTACTGGAAGCTGGCGAAGTTCTTCCTCGACGAGCGCGGCAAAGACGACTACCCGCGCCAGGGCGAGTACGCGCTCGACCGAACTTACGCGCAGGATCACCAGCCGGTGCTGCAGCAGACCGAGGCCGTGGGTCACGCGGTCCGCGCCACGTACCTCTACATTCCCTTCGCGGAGGTGGCCGCGCTCAGCGGCCTGCCCGAGTACCAGGGCGCTCTCGACCGCATCTGGCAGGACGCGGTGTATCGCAAAACGTATGTCACCGGCAGCATCGGCTCGATCCGTTTTCACGAGCAGTTCGGGGCGCCCTACGAACTGCCGAACCTGAGCGGCTGGAGCGAGACCTGCGCATCCTACGGGAACTTCGTGTGGAACCATCGCATGTTCCTCCAGCAACGCGACGCGCGTTATGTGGACCTGATGGAGCGTGTTCTCTACAACGGTTTCCTCGACGGCGTGTCTCTCGAGGGCGACGCTTCTTCTACCAGAACCCGCTCAGCTCCTACGGCAACTACGAACGCTTCTCATGGATCGATACGCCCTGCTGCCCGCCCAACGTGGTGCGCCTGATCGCGTCGCTGGGCGAATACATCTACGCGCAGGGAGATGACGGCATCTATGTCAATCTCTTCGCCGGCAGCACAGCCCGGCTCTCCGGGCTCACCATTCGGCAACAAACGCGCTATCCGTGGGACGGCGCCGTGCGCATCGCGGTGGACCCGGTGGAGCCGCACCGCTTTTCGGTGTTTGTCCGGATTCCAGGCTGGACCAACAGGCAGGTCATGGCCGGTGATCTCTATCGCTTCCAGGACGCCATTGGCGGACGAGTCGCGATCCGGGTCAACGGCCGGACCGTCAATCCCCCACTGGTCCGGGGCTACGCGCGCATCGAGCGCGAATGGAAGGCGGGGGACCTCATCGAGCTCACGCTCCCTATGGAGACGCGGCGCGTCGTGGCGGATTCCCGGGTCAAGGAAGACGAAGGCCGCGTGGCGCTGGAGCGCGGACCCCTGGTCTATTGCGCCGAGTGGGCCGACAACGGCGGGCACGCTCTCAACATCATCGTTCCGGACAACGCCAGGTTGCGGAGTGAGTTTCGCCCCAATCTGCTGCGCGGCGTCGAAGTGATTACCGGCAACGTTCAGGCGGTCAAGGGCGGACGCACACTTCCTCATGAGATGGTCGCGATTCCGTATTTTGCGTGGGCCAATCGAGGCATGGGCGAAATGCAGGTGTGGTTGCCGCGTAGTGTGGAAAAGGCTCGATTGGTTCCGGCCCCGCTTCCCGGCGCGCTTGCGAGGGTCCTCTCGTCCGGCGGCATCGAGAAGAAATGGACCGGCTACAACGACCAGAACGACGACCTCTCCGCCGTCTACGACGGAGCCGATCCGCTGAATTCGGCCGACGAATCGAACCTGTATTTTCCGTATGCGTCCCGCTGCCGGGCACCCGGCGTGGGTGGAGTACGATTTCAAGCTGCCGCGGCGAATCTCGTCGTCTGAAGTGTACTGGGTGGACGATCGCCGCTTCTGCCGTTTGCCCGCGTCATGGCGCATTACCTACAAAGACGGCGATTCCTGGAAACCCGTCCGGGCACAGGGTGTTTATGCCGTGGAGAAAGATCGCTTCAATCGAATCGAGTTCGAGCCGGTGACCGCCGCTGCCGTCCGCATCGAAGTGGAGCCGAGAACCGTTCACTATAAGGCCGGCGAAATCGGCCCGCCGGGCGCCATGTTTCTGAGTGCGGACATCGACTGGCGCGAGCTCGGCATTATCGAATGGCGAGTGAGGTAAATCCGCTACTGCGTGCGGCGGCGAAAACGATGCGGGGATCTTTCGGATTCACCACAATTCGCGAGGTTGGGTATGTGCTTGACTCAGGTTGGTGCCGTTGGCAGCCGTTTGTGGGGACGGGCGCCTCGTCCGCAACGAAGGCCTTGCGTCCGCCTGTGGCAGCGGGACGAGGGCGTCCCGCGCGGTCCAGGGGGACCGCCCCACCAAGCCGCTGTTAGAGCGATTACCTGAGTCAAGCACATACCAAACTCGCGAGAACCGCTGGCTATCTTTTCAGCCCGAGGTGTGTCCAAGTACGGTGATGAGGAGAACACGCCACATACTACGACGCCTCCCGATGCGCGAAATGTGAGAGCGCTTCCAGACGATCCTATCACTACCGGCGGCTTGACAACGCGGCCGGGGTCGAGTGAAATACAGAAAACGTTTGCACCAGCTCGCCGCGAACATCAAAGGAGCGCATGGAACCCGATCTTGCCAAGTTAAATCGCAGACGCCTGCTGCAAGCCATGACGGCGGTGCCGATGAGTGCCGCTGCGGCTCACGCGCAGCAGGGCCGCGGCGCACCCGGGCCAGGCGCTGCGGGGCGTGGCGCGGCGACGGCGGCCGAACGCTTCGTGGGCATCCAGATGGGCCCGCACAGCATGCTGGACGAGGGCATCGACCGCGTTCTCGACCGGCTCCAGGGCGAGGCAGGCATCAATTCGCTCCTGGTATATAGCCACACTTACTACACCGCCGATGGCATTCGCCGCAAGCGCACCGCCAGCGTCCTGGCGCAGGATCATGGTGTGCCCGCGCGCGACCTGAACACGCGCAACCTGCCGTACGTCTGGGTGAAGCACCACGAGGAGTACTTCCGCAACACCATCCTTCGTCACCTGCCCGTGGACGCGCGCCTGGAGTATGGCAATCACGACCTGTTTGCCGAAATGCTGGAGCCGGTCCGCAAACGCAAGATGAAGTTGTACGCCCGCATTTTGGAGCCGTTCTCCGCGGAGATGGCCGGCCTGCTGCCCAATTGGGTCAAGGTGCTGACCATTGACGCCTACGGGCGCCCCGGCCGTTTGCCCTGCTTTAACAATCCGGACTATCGGAATTTCTGGCTGGCGACGTCCGAGGACATGTTCCGTACCTACGAGCTGGATGGATTCCAGTTCGGCGCCGAACGCGCCGGGCCGCTTTCCGGCCTGGTGCTCAACGGCACGCCGCCCTATTGCTTCTGCCCGCACTGCCGCGCGCGCGGCCGCGAGAAAGGTATTGATGTAGAGCGCGCCCGTGAGGGGATGAAGCAGCTCCACACCTTTGTGCGCGAAGATCTGCTGGCCAAGGAAACCGTGCCGGTGGAGGGCGTGCCGACCGTGGTGATGAACCACTTCTTCCGCTACCCCGAGATCCTGGCGTGGGAACGCCTCTGGCGCGAGTCGAAGGAGACCTTCTTCGGCACCATGTTCTCCTCCGTCAAGGCTATCCGGCCCGGCACGGACACCGGGGAACATGTGGACCACCCGTGCACCACGTTCGACCCTTTCTACCGGGCCGTCATGAGTTATCGCGAGATGGCGGACTACATGGACTTCATCAAACCCATCCTGTATCACGACATCGCCGGCCCACGAACCCGCAGCATGTACCTGAACCTTGTGCGAAGGTCGATCCTGAAAGAGCTGTCGGATGAGCAGGCGCTGGATCTCTTCTACACGCTGAAGGGGTACGACCAGAAGGTCGAGCCGAAATTGGACGAACTCGACCGGAGAGGCCTTGGCCCCGACTACGTGTATCGCGAAACCAAGCGCTGCGTTCAGGCGGTGGCGGGCCGGGCGAAAATCTATTCCGGCATCGGCATCGACATTCCCGGTAACGGTGCGACCTTCGCGAGCAATCCCGAAGGCGTGTATGAGGCGACGCGAAAGGCCTTCGAAGCCGGAGCGGCGGGGGTGCTGATTTCACGCGAGTACGATGAGATGCGCCTCGCGAATTTGCGAGCCGTCGGCCGCGCGATCGCGGACTTGGCCAAGGTTGCCGGATAGAGTCGGCAGTTAGCCCTTAGGGACTATTTGGCCGGATCACAAGTTTGGTTTTGACCTCGTGATCGGAGGGAGAGGAAATGTTAAGCGCTTCAGCGAGACTGCGGGCTTTTTTTCTCGGCGTGCTGTTGATTGGCGCCGCTTCCGCCCAGAAATCAACGGGCGAAATCAAGGGCACGGTGATGGACCCGGGCAACGCGTTTGTGCCGAAGGCCGCCGTGAGCGCCAAGGACACATCCACCGGCCTTTCGTTCAACACCGTATCGGGAGGCGATGGCGCCTACCTGGTTCCGAATCTGCTGCCGGGTAATTATTCCGTCACCGTGACCGCACCCGGCTTCCAGACTTCGGTTGTCGACAAAGTTACGGTGGAAACCGGACGCACCACGGATCTGCCGATCAGACTCACGGTTGGCACGGTCTCGCAAACCGTGGAAGTGACCAGTGCGGCGGCGGCGCTGGAGACCACTTCCAACCAGGTTGCCAATACGGTCCGCAACGATTACATCAAAGACCTTCCGATCGACGGCCGCGACGTCCTCCAATTTGCATCGCTTGACGCGGGTTATACCGCGGGCACCTTCAACGGCCTCTTCCAGGGCGCGCTCAACATCACGTTGGACGGTACGGACGTCAACGACACGCGGTACAAAAGCACCAACGGGTTTGCCTCGCTAGTGGCGTTGCGGCTGGACGCCATCGAAGAGGTGACGGTTTCCACCTCGGGGCTGGAATCGAATGCCGCGTCGGGCGGGGCGATGACGATCCAGTTCACCACGCGGCGCGGAACCAGCCAGTATCACGGAAGCGTCTTCGAAGAGGTGCGCAACGACTACTTCTACGCCAACGACTTCTTCAACAACATGAAGGGCCTCCCGAAAACCCAGCAGCGGTTGAACGATTTCGGAGGCAGCCTGGGCGGCCCGCTCAAGATCCCGGGGATTCCCTATTTCAAGAACAAGCTGTTTTTCTTTGTGAACTACGAAGATGCTCCCGTGCCCGGCGCCGCCAACAAGAGCGCCACGGTGTTGGTGCCGGCCGCGCAGAACGGAGACTACACCTACAAGGGCACCGATGGAAGCATGCACACCGTCAATGTGCTGTCACTGGCCGGCGCAGCGGGCTATTCGAGCACCGTGGACCCCACCGTGAAGACCGCGCTCACCACCATTAACGGAACTTTCGGGAATGGTACTCTGCTGCCCATCAGCAACAACTACTTCCAGCAGACGCTGAACTGGAAATTCCCCACGGGGTCGCGCAACGAGTATCCAACCGCGCGCCTGGACTACCAGATCGCGAATAAGGTGGCGTATCACGTTGCCTGGAACCTCCGGCACTACCACGTCAATCCGACCGGGCCCTCGTACCCCGGGTTAACGGGAGCCTCCGGTGAGTCCAAGGAAACGCACTATGCCCTCTCCAACAGTCTCGATACCACCTTGAAGCCCACGCTATTCAACTCGTTCAAGTTCGGGATTCAGAGCACTGTCACGGGGGCTAATATCGGGAATTCGGAGTTCCAATGGGCCTCACAAAACAATAAGCGGATCACCTTTGGCAGCGGCATCAGCCCGTTCATTCCGAACGCAACGCCCCTGATCCGCGGTAACCCGGCGTACACTTACTCGGACGAGATGAACTGGGTCAAGGGCAGACACACCTTCAAGTTTGGAGCGAATGGCATCTACACCCGCTTCTACGAGAATGACTTCTATCAATACTCGGGCGTTCTGAACTACACGCTCGGAATCTCTACGGTCGACCCGATCAATGCGGTATTCGTGGCATCGAATTTCCCGTCGATCGTGCCCACCAGCTTGAGCACTCCGGCGGCTCTCTACGCCACGCTGACAGGGCGGGTGTCCAGCATCTCGGGATTCGAGAACATCGACGAGAAGAGCCGGCAATACCTGAAATTCGCGCCCCTCGTCTACCGCGCAAACTATGCAACCTGGGGCACGTACTTCCAGGACAACTTCCGGGTCAGCCCCAGCCTGACGTTGAACTACGGGCTGCGCTGGGAGTTCACCGGCGTCATGACCAACACCAACAACACCTTCATGGCCCCTGTGGTGGCGGACCTGAACGCGCCTTCCAACGGCCCTTTCCAGCCGGGTGTATTCGCCGATATCAACCACGTTCCGGCGATTGCACAGCGATCCGTGACTTACGCGCCCGACCGCATCAATCCGGCGCCGAACTTCGGGTTGGCGTGGAATCCGTCGGTGCACGGCGGCCTGATCGGCAAATTGATGGGTGACAAGAAATCCGTGATCCGCGCCAGCTACGGCATCGCTTACTTTGACGAAGGCTTGAACGGGTTCTACTGGACCAATACCAATGCGGGCAACTGGCAGCAGATTTCGGCCACGGCGGGTTCGCAATTCCCCGCCGGCAGCCAGACTCTGCAATCGCCCGACCCCGCCGGCAGCCAGACTCTGCAATCGCCCGATCCGCCGTTCCTGGTCGCGCCTCCGAAATTCACGCCGCCTTTTTCGGAGTACCAATTCGCTTTCCAGGGTTACGACGTCAGTACCAACGCCGGCCAGTCCAACGGTCCGGGCAAACTGCCTACCATGCGGAACCCCTACGTGCAGACCTGGAACTTCGGAATTCAGCGCGAGCTTTCCCGCTCAACCGTGTTGGAAGTCCGCTACGTAGGCAACAAGACCACTCATAAATGGCGCCAGTATGCCATTTCGGAAGTGAACATCTTCGAAAATGGCTTCCTGGGTGAATTCAAGAACGCGCAGCGCAATCTCGCCATCAGCCAGGCCGCCGGCGTAAGCAGTTTTCAGAATCGCGGTCTTCCGGGACAAGTGGCGCTCCCCATCCTGGAGACGGCGTTCGGCGCCAACGGATCGAACCCGGTGCTGGCGGCCGGATCCTCCTGGACCAGCGGCACGTTCGTCAACGATCTTCTGCAAGGACAGGCAGGCAGACTGGCGGCCAGCCTCCAAGGGGGCAGCAGCCCGACCTACTATTGCCGGCTGGTGGGCGCCAATTTCGGTCCGTGCGCCGACCTGGGATATACCGGCGCCAGCTCTTACCCCATCAACTTTTGGGTTCCCAATCCATATGTCTTCGAAAATGACGAATCGAACGATACGTCCTGGGGTAACTACAACGGCCTGCAAATGGAGTTGCGCCAGCGCCTGAGCCACGGCGCGACACTGACGGCTTCCTACACCTGGTCGCACGCCCTGACGGATATGCCCACGCAATCGAGCGCCAGCGGAAACGTGCTGAACTACGCCACCATCCGCAATTTCGGTTTGGACAAGGGGCCCATCAGCAACGACCGGCGCCAGGCGTACCGGTTCTACGGAACGTACGCGCTGCCTTTTGGCACGGGCAGCAAGTTTAACATCACGAATCCGGTGCTCAATCGCATCCTGGGCGGCTGGACCATCGGGTCGATCGCCACGGTGGTCTCGGGGGCCGAGAACTTCGTGAGCAGCGGCTATCAGACCCTCACGAACTACGGCGACAGCGGCGTCAACCTGCAAGGCCTCACGGGAACTCAATTCCGCAACATGCTGCTCGAGAGCCCGCGCAACAATCCCGCCGGGACCTTCGCGCTGACTACTGCCGACCCCTCGCTGATCGGCCCCAGCGGCACCGCCGTGCAATCCATCTTCGCACCGTGGACCACGCCCGGAACGCTGGGGCAAAGGTTCTACATCACCGGCGCCTGGTTTTGGAGCCTGAACGCATCGCTCAATAAGGACGTGCGCATCAACGACCACGTGCGGTTGACGCTCCAGGGTGAGTTCATCAACGTTCTGAACCATCCGGAATTCGATCTGCCGAATTTCAGCCCCACCTCGACGACGTTCGGCCAGGTCACCTCGGTGATGGCCGGAAACGGTCCGCGGAATATCGAACTACGCGGCTATATCAGATGGTAAGGGCCTGTCAGGAAATAACTGTGCCAACCGGCCGATTGAACTGGTTATTTCCCGACGGTGACTAAGCCGCGCCGGCGCCGGGCCGCGGCTGTCATAATGACATATCAACCCCATGGCGAAACCCCGAAATGATTCTTCCCTTTCGCGCCGGCGGATGGTGCAACGTCTGGGCGCCGCCGGCGCCATATTCCTGCCGCCTGCTGGCCGCGGCGCCGCCCCCGGTGTACGGATTGCGGGCAAAGACGTGGCCATCCAACTCACCTCCGTGAGCCCTCATACCCTCCGCCTTACGGTGCGGCCGATCCAGGATGGCAAGCCGATCGACATCGCCGATGACGGCACGCTGCTCCCGGCCGCGGTTGGAGCGCCGGTGAAGTGGGCTCCCTCGGGGCAAGACGCGTCTCGCGCCCAGACCGTGAAGGTCGGCGATCTGCGGGTGGCGTTCACGCCCGATCCGTTGGCCTTCGCCATCGAAACGGCCAAGGGCGAAAAGGTCCAGCGCATCCGGATCGACCAGCAGACTGGCGTGATCTCCTTTGCCACCGGTAACACTCCGATTCTGGGGTTGGGCGAAGGCGGCCCGCAGTTTGACCGCCGCGGCAATACCGAGCGCATGATGAGCGGCTCAGGCGGGTACAACCTGCGCAATTTCGGCAGCCGCGTTCCGATCCCCTGGCTGATCGGCGCCGGCGGCTGGGCCATGTACATCCACCAGCCCTATGGCCGCTTCGACTTCACCGGCGACGAGAGCAGGTTCCAGCCCGCGCCCGTGTTCGTTCCCGGCGGCGGGCGCGGCGCGCCACCGCCTCCACCGCCTGCCGATATCTCCACGTTCGCTCTGCCGATCGATTTGTTCG
>OMOG01000075.1 GCA_900290305.1 Candidatus Sulfopaludibacter sp. SbA4 | reverse complement strand
GATCGCAGAATGGTTTCCGCCTTCACATACTGCGAGCCGCGGATGAGATGGCCGGCCAGCATGTATTGCAGGCGAAGCTTGACGGTTTGCCGGGCGGGGGTGTCACACAGCGCTTGGGCCTCCGTGTAAATGGCTTCGGCGCGAAGGTCGCGTCCCAGGACTGCAAAGATGCGAGATGCGGCGGCGACGCCTTCAAGGAAACCGGGATCGGCCGGGCCGGCGGCTTTCACGGCAATCCATCCTTTTTCAGCCGGGCCGGCGGCATCGGCGGACGCGCCGCCCATCAGGCTGCGATCCGCGTCATCGAAGTACTTCGACCCCGCACTGCGAATCGGCGTCGACGCGAACAGGGCCGCCGTCAGCACGAAGAGGGCGGCCATGGTCCGGCGCGACGATGTCCGGCGCAATGATTTCAATCTGCACCTCACTTCTCATCTTGACGCAGAACCGGGGCCGATTGTGGAGCGACTGTGCGGGAGCGGCGTCTGTCATACTACGGCTGGCATGTGGCAATCCCTCAGAGTTATACCGTACCTTTTCTTACTCCTGGTTGCTTCGCTCGGAAGCGCACAGACCGTGGGCGTTACCACGTACCCGGTCCCGTCACCTGGTGGCGGCCCCGCAGGCATCACAGCGGGGCCGGATGGCGCACTGTGGTTCACCGAGGGTGCTGGCAACAGGATCGGGCGGATCACGACGGCCGGGGCGATCATGGAGAACCCTCTCCCAACGGCCGGAGCGCGCCCTTTCGGCATCACGGTGGGGCCGGATGGCGCGCTGTGGTTCACAGAGTCGGGCGCCGGCCAGATCGGGCGGATTACCACCGCTGGGGCGATCACCGAGTACCCTCTCCCACGCGGCCTCGGTCCGGCCCGCATCACGACAGGGCCAGATGGGGCGCTGTGGTTCACGAGAGACGACTCTGATGAGTTGGCAGGCAGGATCGGGCGGATCACCACGGATGGCGTGGTCACCGGCTATCTCGAACAAAACGACAGCGGCAACTTTGGAGGCATCGCAGCCGGGCCGGATGGGGCTTTGTGGTTCACCGAACGCGTTGCGATCGGCCGGATCACCACCGCCGGAGTCGTGACTGAGTACCCCTACCCCGAGCTCGAATATACCCTTCCCGGCGGCATCGTAGCCGGGCCGGATGGGGCGTTGTGGTTCACGGAACTCTATACGAACAAGATCGACCGGATCACTATAGCGGGCGCGATCAGCGAATACCCTCTCCCAACGGCCATCGGAGCTCCGGCCTTCATCACGACGGGTCCGGATGGCGCGCTGTGGTTTACCGAGGCTGGAAACCCCTACCAGATCGGGCGAATCACCACGGCGGGGGCGATCGCGGAGTATCCGTTGCCCGCATCCGCCAGCGGACCTTATTCCATCGCCACGGGGCCGGATGGGGCATTGTGGTTCACCTCGCCCGGTAACAACGCCATCGGCCGAGCGGCCTTGAATGTTCCCGCAGTGACTGGCGGAACGCCTGCCGCGGGCAGCGGCGTCACCCAGACCTTCACGTTTCAGTTCTCCCATCCCGCGGGATACCAGAATCTGGGAGTGGTGAATGTGCTGATCAACAACTCACTCGATGCGCGAAACGCCTGTTACCTGGCCTACGTGCAGCCCTCTTCGACCCTGCACCTGGTGGACGATGCCGGAGATGCCGGCGGGCCGTTCGCGGGACAAATTGCGCTGGGGGGCGCGGGCGCCATCCAAAACAGTCAGTGCGCGGTGAACCTGGTGTCGGCCGTGGGAAGCGGGACGACCCTGATGCTCACGGTGAACATCGCGTTCCAGGCGGGATTTGCAGGCAACAAGATCGCGTTCGCGGCGGCTGCGGATCTGGCGGCGGCGAGCACGGGCTGGCAGGCGGAGGGTGTCTGGCAGGTGCCGCCGGCGGCTCCGTCGGGATCGATCCTGGTGACGGGAGTAACACCCGCTCGGGGAGTGGGCTTGGCGGGCGAGCTGTTCGAACTGACTTTCGTCGACAGCAAATACCTGAGTGACTTCGGCGTCGCGAACCTGCTGATCAACGGTAATTATGTGGATGGGCGTGGGGCCTGCTACCTGGCCTATGTGCAGGCCACCAACACACTTTTTCTGGTGGACGATGCGGGGGATGCGGGAGGGCCGTTTGCCGGGGGGATGGTGCTGAACGGTAAATCGGCGACGATCCAAAACAGTCAGTGCCTGGTGACTTCCGCGGGGTCGTCTTTTTTCCCCCCGTTCGATGACACACTCGCGCTGACTCTGAATATCACATTCAAAGGAGCATTCGACGGCAACCGGGTTCTCTACGCCGCGGGGCGCGACGCCGCGGGAGGAAGCAATACCGGTTGGCAGGCCGTGGGGACGTGGAGTGTACAGTAACCGCGGCTACTGCCCCTTCCCGGGAGGCGCTCCCGGGCGGACGGGGCGAGGCGGAGGCACGTAGGTCACCAGCTCATCGACGGGCTTCTTCGCGGCCCACGCGATGCCGCGGAGCAATGTCGGCTCAATCTGGGCATTGGTGAAGTTGGCGTAGGTGTGACCCTGCATCCACACGAACGCCCGGGCAGGCTGGCCGCCGGGGAGAGTGTGCTCGTATGTCCACATCTGCGGCACGACCTCGCCCTTGTGGTCGCCGGCGCTGCGCGTGGGCGCGATCTCCGCGGTTGCCAGCACGTGGACGCCGGGGTCTTTCGCCCACGTAATGGTGAAGAAGGCTTCATCCGAAATGGTCAGGTCGGACATGTCCTTCACGATGGGATTGGATTTGTCCACGACCGTGTAGTGGACTGGCGCATCCAAGGTGAAGTTCACCTCGCCATGCTTCTTGGCGCCTCCCACCAGCGATGCAAAATGGGCGGGATCCGGGCCGCACAAAGAGTCATGAAAACTAACCAGGCCGCCGCCGCGTTTGACGTACGCCTCAAGCGCAGCATCGGCGAGGTAGGCGGCGTCGCCTTTGTAGATCACGACGACGTCGGTATGCTCGAGGTCGGCACTGCTGGGGGGATGGAAAGCTCCATCCACGACGGCCCCATGCTCCGTCAGAATCTTGCTCCAGTCGGCCAGAAACTGCGGGTAGTCATGCTGACCCTCGCCATGGGACTTCAGGCCCGACCAAATATAGATGTGCATGCCGTTGCGGTTCTGGCCCTGTACTGGGGGAGCGCCCTGAGGACCGGCGCCACGTCCAGCTTGCGCCCAGGCATATGGGTGCACGGTCCCCGCCAGGAGCACCAGGAACAAAGCGGCGAGTACCGGTTGCAGGATCCTCGCGTTTGGGAGTTTGCGATCTGATCTGTGTTCGCTCATTGTAACCGGATGTTATATCGAAGCTCGGGGGATGTCAATCGGCCTGGCGGCACAGGTTCATTGAGACACTGGCCCCGGGGCAGACTGTGGGAAACTGGTTAGGGGCGGGAGCCATGGCGGTCGAGCAAGCCACTATTTTCAAGACACCGGGGGCGGACGATCCGGCCCTCGCCGAGATCGTACGCCGCCTGGTGGAGGCATATCAACCGGAGCGGATTTATCTTTTTGGATCCGTGGCCCGGGGCGACGCCGGCGCCCACAGCGACTATGACCTGCTGGTCGTGGTGCCGGATGACGCGCCTTTGGAACGGCGGCGGAGCAAGTTGGCATACGAGGCGCTTCGCGGCACGGGCACCGCCGCTGACGTGCTTGTCTGCACCCGTTCTTATTTTGAGGATCGCCGGTTACTGAAGGCTTCGCTTCCGGGCACCGTACAACGCGAAGGGCGACTGCTGCATGGAGCTTGAAGATGCCCGTCTCCAGGACGTTCGAGCCTGGCTCACGAAGGCTGAACTCGATCTGAAGGCGGCAGCGCATGAGACTTCGGCTCCCGCGGAGGGGCTGTGGGGCGATGTCATGTTCCATAGCCAGCAGGCGGCTGAGAAAGCCATGAAGGCCTTCCTCGCCTGGCACGACGTGCCGTTTCGGAAGACGCACAATCTCGAGGAACTCGGCCAGCAGTGCGTGGCCTTGGACGCGACGCTGGGAGTGGTCGCCGGCCAAGCGGCGCCGCTGACGGAATATGTGTGGAAGTTCCGCTATCCTGGCGAGACTGGTGAACCGGAGCGAGACGAGGCCGAAGAAGCGCTGGCGGCGGCACGCAACGTCTATTACGCCATCCAGGCCCGCCTTCCGGCAGCGGTGCGCTAGCGCCGACGCTGCGCTCCTATTCCTTCGGACCGATTCCCAGCGTCTTCATCTTGCGGTAGAGGTTGCTGCGCTCCAGGCCGAGCAACTCGGCGGTGCGCGTCACGTTGCCGTTGGTCTCTTCCAGCTTCTTGAGGATGTACTCGCGCTCGGCGGCCTCACGGACTTCCTGCAGGCTGCCGAAGCGGTCGAGCGGGCGGTCCTGCTGCTTGCGCGCGGCGTGCAGCGGGATGTGGCGGGCATCGATGCGCACCTGCGGGTTCAGGATCACGATGCGCTCGATGAGGTTCTTCAGCTCGCGCACGTTGCCCGGCCAGTGGTAGTCCGCCAGCACGCGGTAAGCTTCCACGGTCAGCTCCTTCGGCTTGCGGCCGTAGGCTGTGGTGAACTCGCGCAGGAAATGGTCGGCCAGCAGCGGAATGTCTTCGCGCCGGCAGTCACCGATGGCCCCAGCATCGCCGTGCGCCGGAACGGTCCGTTGATCGGGCAGGATCGAAGGGCCGCCCCGCTGGCGCACGGTCCAGGTTGGGGTGACCGGCGAAGCGGCGATAGCTGCTCGTCGGATCGGCTGAGCGTCAAACGGGAAGACAGGGCTGTTGCGACGTACCAATAAGCACAGAGCTTGAGAGGAGAATCATGTATGTAAGATTTTTCTGTTGACAACCTCGTGTCGAAAAGAGGGTAACTGACTTATGGGAGTACCAGATCTCTTAGTATTACTAATAACCCGACGCGGGCGAAGCGGTCTTAGGGCTGGTCTTACTCAAGTCCATAGACTAGCCACGTCCCTGCGCCCGAACACGCGATTAGCCATTGGCCTCGTCGGCCTGCTAGTCCCGGCCTCCAACGGCTTGGCGCTACCGTCCGTCCTCGCGGTTCGCCCGACAACTGGAGCTGGTCCGGGCCAAACGTTCACCTTCACCTTTCACGATGACGTCGATGTAGGAAACTTCGCAGTTCTGAATGGACTGTTTCAAAAAAAGGGTCTTCGTGAAATCGTGTGGGTGAAAAATGCGGATTTTGAGCCCTCCCGACGGCCCCTG
>OMOG01000300.1 GCA_900290305.1 Candidatus Sulfopaludibacter sp. SbA4 | reverse complement strand
CTGGTGGCGGGCGATCCGGTGGATGCGCTTTCCATGATCATCCATCGGGAGTTCGCTCAAGAGCGCGGCAAGGAGCTGATTTCGCGGCTGCGCCGGCTGATTCCGCGGCAGATGTTCGAAGTGGCTTTGCAGGCCGCGATCGGCAACAAGATTGTGGCGCGCGAGACGATTTCCGCACTGCGTAAGAACGTGCTGGCCAAGTGCTACGGCGGCGACATTTCGCGCAAGCGCAAGCTGCTCGAGAAACAGAAGGAAGGCAAGAAGCGCATGAAGCGGGTAGGGCGCGTGGAGATCCCGCAGGAAGCGTTCCTGGCGGTGTTGAAGGTCGGGCAGAGCGAAGAGGATGAGTAGCGCGGGCCGTCGCCCGCTCTCAATTCGCTCGGGCTCTGCCGGTCCCGATTTTGCGCAACTCGATCACCAGCCGCAAGGCTTCATTTACCGATTTCTCGCTGCGAAAGACCCTTCGCACATCAGGGTCTAAGGGAACGAGATTCGTGCCCGCACGATAGCGTTTTGCGTACTTGCCGCGCACTCCGCCCTGGAGCAACTGGCGAAGATCATGCTCTGGGCGCAGTTCGTCACCCATTTCAGCTCTGCGTTTCTTCATAGTCTTTTCTTTCTTTCTGAGTTAGCTTTCGGTCGCTGATGATTCGAATTCGTTCGCGGCGACCCGTTGCGCCTTCAGTACCGGAAGATATCATCTACCTTAATTCGTGCGTCGCCGGCGAATAACGACAAGGGAATTTCCTGACCGGAGCGCCAGGTCACCGTGCGCCCGTCCGGTGTCGTTACCTTGACTTGGCGCCGATCGGAATCCGCCACCCAGAATTCTTTTGTCCCGTTGGCCAGGCAGATTTGTTCCCGGTCATAGAGCTCGGCCGCTGTATTGGAGGGCGAAAGAACTTCCACGACAATATCGGGTGCGCCGCGGACGTTGTCGTCCGGATCTGCCTGCAGGCGGCGCTCCTTGGAGAGATAGCCGACATCCGCCGCCCAGATCTCGTGTTCGGGTAGCGGGCGGAAAGCCATCTCGATCAGTACCCAGCTTCCCGGTTCGGCGAGCTTCTCGAACAAGTGGAGCACGTTGTGCTGGATCAGCGAGTGTTTGAGCTTGGGGCGTGTCACAGTGACCAGTTCTCCGTGATGCAGTTCGTAGGAGACTCCCCCGCCGCCTTTCGGCAGCTTGCGAAACTCCTCGACCGTCATGAGATGCGTGAGGGCGGCCATAATTGTTCAGTTTAGTCTCGTGTTGGCGCGGATGTCCATCAGCCTCCGGATTGACAGGCCAGGAGGCCTGTCCCACTTAGTGCAGGCCGACCGCCCCCGCTACCGAGTGAATCAGCTTGTCCGGATCATACCCCACGCCGTCCTTGAACACCATCTTCACATTGCGGACATCGGAAATCCGGGCCGCCGGGTTGCCCTGAATCAGCACCAGGTCCGCCTGCTTACCCACCCCGATAGAGCCCACGCGATCGTCCGCATGCAGGAATTTCGCGCCATTCCAGGTGGCGATTTTGACCGCTTCGACGGGTGTGAACTCGGCCTCCACCAAGAGCTCCAGATTCCGCAGGTCCCCGAAGCCCGCCATGGCGCCGCCGTTGCCCGTGGGGTCGACCCCCGCGATGAGATGCCCGCCGGCTTTCACAAAGCTGTACTCGAACTGCATCTCCTTTTTGAGGGCATCGAGCGCACCGGTGTTGGCAGTGTCGGATGCGCGCGCGCGGGCCGCCATGTAGGTGAGGGCGGTCTGCGGGGTCAGCACGTCCAGGAACTTCTGTTCGAGCGGAGGCCGGTGCGGCGCGGAAGCATCGAACACCGCCAGCGTCGAAGTGACCGCCACGTTGTGCTGCACCAGCTCGCGAATGGTCTGCTGCACCTGCGCGCCCTTGATATCGAGGCTGTTGACGGTGTCCCGCGTCACGTTCTGCGAGGGGCACTCGTCGGGCTTCTTGCCGGGGTCGAATTCCGTGTCCACCACCAGGCCGTGCTCCAGGTTATCGATGCCGATGGCGGCGGCTTCGCGGAACCCCACCGAGCAGAGATGCCCGGTGACGTGGATCCCCAGTTTGTGCGCGGCCTCCACGGCGGCCGATAGCTCCGCCCGCGTGATGTGCATGTAGGCCTTGAACGAAGTCACTCCCTCGTAGGCCCAATACTCCACGGTTTTGCGCGCGTCGTCGGGACCCTGCAGGGGATGCATCTGCACGAACGGAGTGCCGCCGCCCTCCAGGTACGGTCCGGTGATGTACATCTTGGGCCCGGGCATGCGGCCGGAATCGATCATGGTTTTGATCTGCAAGTCAGTGAGCGGCTCCATGCTGCCGCCGGTGCGTGCGGTAGTGACTCCGCTGGCCAGATAGAGGCGCGGAAAACTGAAGGCCTGTTCGCTGTAAATGGCGACTCCCTCGCCCGAGGGATAGAACAGATGCTCGTGCATGCCCACGAGTCCCGGGATGACGGTGTGGCCGGCCAGGTCCATGCGCTCGGCGCCGGCGGGGACCGGAGTGGCGGCGGCGCTGCCCACGGCGGCGATTTTGCCGTGATCGATGACGATGGTCTGATCTTCGGCGGGCGGCGCTCCGGTGCCGTCGATGACCCTCACGTGGACGAGCGCGATCACCGGGGCATCGGTGGCGATGAAGGGCCGCGTGCCGGGGAGCAGTTTGCTGGGCGGTTGCTGCGCGGCGAGCGAAGAAGCCGCCAGCGACCAGAGGAGAATCGTGCGCATCTGACCATTCTGTCACTTCGGGAAGGCGAGATTCGAAGAGGGAGTCCGGAACATGGGAAGAACGCTCCGGAAGAGCGGGTAGGGCGGCAAGGTAGGCACTTGGGGAACTTAAAGCGGGGACCTAACGAGGCCGAACTCCCTCTTACAATTCCACACATAGCCCCTCGACATGCGGCAGCCCCGCGCTGAGATTACCGAAACGTTGCAAGCAAAGGAGAAATAATCCGTTTTTCCGCGTGACCCGCTTTTTCGCGCCCCCCCGTTTTTGGCGTCATCCACGCTTTTTGGGAGCCCATGCTACATTGGGGAAATCCGCTCACCCCACATGAAAACCGATTCCGCGGGAGAGAAATTTCAGAAACTGGTCGACATCATGGCCCGCTTGCGCGCGCCGGGCGGCTGTCCATGGGACCGCGAGCAGACCTTCGACACGATCAAGCCCTACACCCTCGAAGAGACCTACGAGGTGCTCGACGCCATCGACCGCCGCGATTGGAAGGGCCTCGCCGAAGAGTTGGGCGACTTCATGCTACAGGCCGTTTTCTACGCCGAAATGGCCGCCGAGCAGGATCTGTTTCACATCGGGGACGCGCTCGATGCCATCAATGAAAAACTGGTGCGGCGCCATCCGCACGTGTTCGGCGAGGAATCGGCCGAGACCGCGGGCGACGTCAAGCGCATTTGGGGCGAGGTGAAATCGGCGGAGAAAAAGGACAAGGGGCAAGGGGACGGGGACCTGCTCGGGAGCGTGCCGCGTGCGCTGCCGGCGCTGGTGGAGGCGCAACAGATCGCGTCGCGCGCCGCGGGAGTCGGATTCGATTGGGAAAATCCCGACCAGGTGCTCGACAAGTTGCACGAGGAGTTGGCCGAGTTCGACCAGGCGCGGCGCAACCGGTCGCAGCCGGAACTGGAGGACGAGCTCGGCGACATGCTGTTCGTGCTGGTGAACCTGGCGCGATTCGTCAAGGTGGACCCCGAGCAGGCGCTGCGCAGGGCCAACGCCAAGTTCCGCCGGCGGTTCGGTTACATCGAGCGCAAGCTGGCCGAGCGCGGCAAGAAGCTCGAAGATTCCAATATCGAAGAAATGGAGGCGCTGTGGCAGGAAGCCAAACGATAGAGATCCGCCAGTTGTTTCACCTCCCGGAATTTACCGAGGTGCTGCGCCTGCAGCAGGTGATCTGGGGATTCGCGGACGTGGAGTTGCTGCCGCTGCGATTCCTGGTGGTGGTGAGCAAGGTGGGCGGGCACGTGTTCGGCGCGTACATTTCGCATCCGCTGCCTGACGGCAGCGGGGGGGGCGACGAAATGATCGGATTCTGTTTCGCCATTCCGGGAGTCAAGCCCGGCGGGCGGCCGTACCTGCACAGCCACATGCTGGGCGTGCTGCCCCAGTATCACAACGCGGGAATCGGACGGCGGCTCAAGCTGCGCCAGCGCGAGGAAGCGCTGGGGCGCGGCATCGATCTCATCGAGTGGACCTTCGATCCGCTGGAGCTGAAGAACGCGTTCCTGAATATCGAAAAGCTCGGCGCCATCGTGCGGCGCTACTCGCTGAACCAGTACGGCGTCACGGCCAGCCCCCTCCACGGAGGACTGCCCACCGACCGGTGCATCGCCGAGTGGTGGCTCGATTCGCCGCGCGTCCGCGGCGTGCTGGAAGGAATGAGGCCGGACCGCCATCCGCAAGAGTGCATCTCGTTCCCCACGGACATCGCGCGGATTCGCAGTGAAGAGCCGGCCCGCGCGCGCCAGATTCAGCACGAGAATGCCGAAAAGTTCCAGCGCGCATTCGAGCGCGGGCTGGCGGTCACCGGGTTCGAACCGAACGCAACCGAGGGAACCTATCTCCTGGAGCCTTGGCAATGAAACTCGAACGCATCACCCTTCGCCAGATCCGCATGCCGCTGGTGCATTTCTTCGAGACCAGCTTCTCGCGCACCTACAAACGCGACATCATTCTGGTGGAGGCGCAAGGCGAAGGCTCGTCGGGCTGGGGCGAGGTCACGGCCGGCGAGAACCCCTTCTACAACGAGGAGTGGACGGACTCGGCGTGGATGATCCTGCGCGACTACGTGGCGCCTCGGGTGATGGGTCGCGACCTTGAGTCGGCGGAAGACGTGTCGCCGCTGACCGCGCATATTCGCGGCCACAAGATGGCGCGCGGCGGCCTCGAGACCGCGGTGTGGGATCTCGCTGCGCGGCTGGATGGCATGCCGCTGTGGAAGAAAATCGGAGGTGGGGCGCGGCGCGAGATTCCCTGCGGCGTCTCCATCGGCATCCAGGATTCCGTGGAGCAACTGCTGGAAAAGATCGAAGGCGAGCTGGCCTCCGGCTACCAGCGCATCAAGATGAAGATCAAGCCGGGATGGGACGTGGACGTGGTGCGCCGGGTGCGCGAACGCTTTCCCACCATCAAGCTCATGGCGGATGCCAACTCGGCGTATACGCTGGCGGATGTGGATCGCCTGCGCCAGCTCGACGATTTCTACCTGATGATGATCGAGCAGCCGCTCAGCCACGACGACATCATCGATCACGCGGAGCTGCAATCGCGCTTGCAAACGCCCATCTGCCTGGACGAGTGTATCCGCACCGCGCACCACGCCGAGCAGGCGGTGAAGCTGCATGCCTGCGGCATCATCAATATCAAGCTGGGGCGCGTGGCGGGGTTCCGGGAAGCGAAGCGCGTGCACGATATCGCGCAGGCGGCGGGCATTCCGGTGTGGTGCGGCGGCATGCTGGAAGCGGGGGTGGGGCGCGCGCACAATATCGCGCTGGCCACGCTGCCCAACTTCGTGCTGCCGGGGGACGTGTCGGCCAGCAAGCGATATTGGAAGCAGGACATCATTCAGCCGGCGGTCGAGACCACGGCGCGCGGCACCATCGAGATTCGCGACGAGCCGGGCTTCGGCTACGCGCTGGACCACGACTACATCCGCAGCATCACGGTCCGCGAGGAGTCGCTCGGTTGACGGCCTTTGTCTCGCTATTGCGCGACAACCACAACTACCGCAATACGTGGATCGGACAGGTGGTCAGCGAGATCGGCGACCACTTCAACAACGTCGCCGTCTTCAGCCTTGCGGTGGCCACGACCAGGTCGGGTCTGGTGGTCAGCGGGGTGCTGCTGGCGCGGGCCATTCCCGCCATGCTGGTGGGGCCGCTGGCGGGCGTGGTGCTCGACCGCTTCGACCGCAAGCGCGTGATGATCGCGAGCGACCTGATCCGCGCGTTGGTGGCGATGCTCTTCATCCTCACGGTGGACCGGCGGGCCAACTGGCTGCTCTACGTGCTGAGCGGACTGCTGATGGCGGCGTCGCCGTTCTTCACCAGCGGGCGCGCCTCCATCCTGCCGTCGATCGCCACCAAACAGGAGCTGCACACCGCCAATTCGCTCACCCAGACCACGCAGTGGACCACGCTCGCGGTGGGCGCGCTGTTGGGCGGGTCGAGCGTCACGCAGTTCGGCTACAAGTGGGCGTTCTTCGTGAATTCGCTTTCGTTCCTGATCTCCGCGCTGTGCATCTCGCGGCTGTTTCTGCCGGGGAAAGGCTTCCGTCCGGCGCGCAGCGCGCTCACCGAGGCGGAGGTGGTGCGGCCCTGGCACGAGTACCGCGAGGGCCTGCGCTACATGCGCTCCGTGCCCCTCATTCTGGGGCTCCTGATGGTCAATATCGGGTGGGCCACCGGCGGAGGCGCGGCGCAGATTCTCTTCGCGGTTTTCGGCGAGTTGGTCTTCAATCGCGGGCCGGCGGGGCTGGGGATGATCCAGGGCTCCGCGGGCATTGGCCTGCTCTGCGGAGGCGTGCTGGCCCACTCCATCGGGCGGCGGCTGAGCTTCACGGAGTACAAACGCACCATCTCGATCTGCTACGTGGTGCACGGCGTCTCGTACATTGTGTACAGCCAGACCCGCAGTTTCGCCTGGGCGCTGTTCTTCATCGGCCTGTCGCGCGCGGCCACGGGCGTCAGCTCCGTGCTGAACATGTGGCAGTTGCTGCGCATGGTGCCCGACGCTTTCCGCGGCCGCGTGTTCTCCACCATGGAATCCATGACGTGGTCCGTCATGATGGTCTCGATGACCCTGGCGGGAATAGCTTCGCAGTATTGGGACCCGCGCCTCATCGGCACCATCGCGGGCGCGCTCAGCTCCACGACCGCGATATTCTGGGGTTGGGCCAACTGGACTGGCCGCTTGCCCGAGCCCGTGCGGGCGGGCATCGAGCCGGAGGAGATTGAAGTGCATGGAGAGCCCGCCGCATAGCAGTAGCACAGGCATTCCTGCCTGTGTGGCCTTTTGTGCAGTTAGAGAGTCCATCGTATGTCTGACCTGACCGGCAAAATCATTCTGGTGACTGGCGCGGCGAAGCGCATCGGCCGCGGCATTGCGCTGCGCCTGGCCGCGGAGGGCGCGCGCGTGGCCATCCACTACAATCGGTCGGAAGCCGAGGCCCGGCGCACGGCCGAAGAGTGCGGCGGCGCGGAGCTGTTCCGCGCGAACCTCGAAAGCGTGGACGAGATTGCCCGCATGTTCGCCGAAGTGGGCGAGCGCGTGGGGCGGCTCGACGGGTTGGTGAACAACGCCGCCCGCTTCACGCGCTTCGACCCGCTCGACATCACCGAGAAGGATTGGGACTTCATCCACTCGGTGAACCTGAAGGCCGTCTTCTTCTGCTGCCAGAACGGCGCGCGGCTGATGAAGAAGACCGGAGGCGGGCGCATCGTCAATCTGAGCTCGCTGGGCGGCATCCGGCCGTGGGCGGAGCACGCGCACTACTGTGCGTCGAAGGCTGGAGTCATCATGCTGACGCGCGCGCTGGCGAAGGCCTTCGCGCCGGAGATTACGGTTAACTCAGTGGCGCCCGGAGTGATTCCGTTTGCAGATATCGACGAGCGCGGCAAGCGGATGATCGAGGCCACTCCCGCGCGGCGCGGCGGGACTCCGGCGGAGGTGGCGGATGCGGTGGTCTATTTCCTGAAGGCCACGAATTTCGTCACGGGACAGACACTGGCGGTGGACGGGGGACTGAGTCAGAAGTGAGTTGTTCGGGCCACCGGTAGGCCGCGCCAGTACTATTTTGCTTTCCCGCAAAAACCCGGTCACATGGGCACACGTTAAAATTCCTTAATCATCGGCGTTGATTCTAAACGATCTCCGCCTCCACAAACCCTCGAAACTGGGTAAGAGCTATTGACACGATCTGCCACTATTGAATTAGGAAGAGAGTCACGCCGTGGCACAGGCATTCCTGCCTGTGTTCTCTTCCCAAACGAGCTTTTTTCCTGCGCAGGAAACGTTGCACAACGGTGGTACTGGACTCCTCGTAAGACCTTAAGAAAGTCTGAACGGAACATCGGCGGGGAGACAGTTGGGATCGCGGTCCCGCAATACCCGGTGTGATGGTAATGCACTGGGTCATCAGAGAGTCAGGCATTCCCCGAGGTCGCGTAGCTCACAAGCCGTGTAATTCCTCGGGGATGCGGCTCAAACCATTGGCGGCCGGATAACGCACGGCGATAAACCGGTCCGAACTGGACTAGCCCCGGCCGCCGCAACGAAACTTTTCACCCAGCACGCTAACCCGTAGTGTCTCTGGTGGGCCCACTGATTGTGCCGGGATATTGTGGACTTGCCAAGCGGGCATAGTTGGAGGTGGCCGGATACCGCACCTTGCCGACTACCTCGACCTGTATTTACCTGCACCGGCCGGACTACCTGACACGGATCGCCTTGCGCCTGGTAACAACTGTGAAGGGACAGACATTCGCAGTAGAGGGACGACCCAGGCCGGGCCGAAAAAGGTCCAGGGGGCATCGGGCGCGCTGTATGATGTGGGATGCTGCTTCCACGGAGGAACTTCATGAACGGTTTTCGCCTTACATACGATAAGCTAGCCCTGTTGCTGATGGTTTGCGCGGCTGCGCACGGAGCCACCACCAGCACGACCCTCACGGTGAAAGGGAGCGGGACCCTCTCCTTCACAACTGAAAGCGCGACAGTGACGGGCCCGGCAACCCTGACGGGCATCGGGAGCGGGACGTTCAGCGCGACTGTGTCGCTGACCTCGGTCAACGCAACGACCGGGAACGTGAGTGTCCCGTTTACCATCACGCTTTCCGGCGGGACGCTGACGGGAACGCTCTTGGTTCCGTTAGCGACGCTGGAGGGGGGATCGACCACGTCGGCGACGGGATCGGCAACCATCACCAGCGGCACGGGCAGCTACAGCGGCGCGACCGGATCGTTTCCGGCGCTCACCGGCAGCGGGTCCCTTGACACGACCACCTTCGCCATCACGTTCACTTTCACCGGTGCCGGTTCGATCACCACTGGAGGGACGCCCGCTCCGCCCACGCCCACGATTACCACCGTGGCGAGCAACGCGGACTACGCGACCACCATCGCCCAGGGAAGCCTGTTCGTCGTGAAGGGGGCGAACCTGAGCCCCACTGGATTCATCCAGCTCAGCTATCCGCTTCTTCCCACCTCTTCGAATGGCGTGACGGTGACCTTCACGCCGGCAGCAGGCGGCAGCGGCACTTCCGCGTACTTGGTGTACCTTCTCAACCAGCCCAGCGTTAATCAGCTCGCTGCCGTTCTGCCGTCTACGTTGGCCACTGGCAAGTACAACGTCACGGTTACGAATAATGGAGCGGTGAGCGCGCCGTTCGCTGTCACCGTGGTTCCAAGCAGGTTTGGGATGTTTACGCGATCTGGCGACGGCACCGGACTGGCAATTGCTCAGAACTTCATTTCGGCTTCGCAACAGGACTACAACAGCTTCACGACCGGAGTATTGTCCACCGGCTACACCATTTCGCCCGCCAAGCCGGGACAAACCCTCATCGCGTGGGGTACCGGCATGGGGCCGGTGACCGGCGGCGATAACGGCCCCTCGCCGGGCTTCAACTTCGCGGCCAACGGGGTCAACGTGCAGGTGATCGTGGGCGGAATGAGCATCACACCGGCATACGCGGGCCGCGCTCCGGGATTTTCGGGCGAAGACCAGATCAATTTCACGCTGCCTTCGAACGTGCCGACAGGCTGCACGGTGACCTTCCAGGTATCGGTGAACGGCGTGATGAGCGTGCCCACGTTCATTGCGATCGCCCCGACAAATTCCGCGACCGCGTGCGTCAGCCCACTTTTCACCACCGCTCAACTACAGAATTTCGATCAGGGCGGCACGTACACCACCGGGGGTTTCACGCTGGAGCAGATTTCGGAGACGGTGCCATCCGTCGGGGCGGTAAGAATCGATTTGGCCTCCGGGGCGTTCACGCAGTACACCGGGTTTCAGTTGGGCGCGATATCGCCTCTCGCGACGCTGGTCCTCAACCCAACGGGAGCGTGCGTGGTGAATCCGCTGTCGGGGTCGTCCTCCAATCCGCTGACCACCGGAACCGGCACGAACCTGGATGCGGGCGCGGTGACCCTGAACGGGCCGAGCGGATCGAACATCTCCAACCTGGCCTTGACGGAGACAAGCAACGTCTATACAGCGACCATCGGCGAGGAGGGGTTGCCGGCCGGAATCCCCGGCGTGGGGAACGGCACCATCGTCGCCGGAACGTATTCGTTGAGCGCCGCAGGGGGAAAGGACGTAGCGAAGTTCAGCGCCTCCCTGACCCTGGGAACGCCGCTCACGATTACCGGCGGGTTGCCATTGGTAGTCACGCGCAGCGCGGGCTTGACGCTGAACTGGACCGGCGGGAACGCCACCGACCTCGTGGAGATCGTGGGCCTGGCGGGCACGTACTCGGGCGGCCCCAATTCTACTCTGACCGGCGCCGACTTCTTTTGCACCACCACGGCCGGAGCGGGGACCTTCACCGTGCCGGCCTCGATTCTCTCGCAGTTGCCGGCGGTGACAGCCGCCCAGATTGCGGCCAACACCGCCTCCGGCCTGTTGGAAGTGCTCTCCACGGTTAGCCCCACCGCGGGGAACGGGCTCTTTACGGCGACGTTGACCGCCGGCGGATCGGTCAACTCGACCTTTTCAGCCTTGCTGGGAGCCGGGAGCACGCCCGCTTATCAATAAACCCATCGCTCACGCCGTTCCGTCTGCCACTTATACTGAAGGTACTGGGCAACACCAGTCGATATGGAGCGGCGGAACTGGCAACGCACGGCGGCGTACGTGGGACTGCTGGCCGCCGTGTTTGCAGTCGCGGTAGCGGGGAGTTGGCAATTCGGGTCCACCCTGGATAACGCCGCCTACGACTTCATGTTCCGGCGCTATCAACCGCCGCCGTGGCAGACGCAGTCGGCGATTCTGGCCATCGACGAAAGCACGCTCAACTCGATCCCCGACGGCATCTATGGCATTCGCGGGCCTATGGCCGAAGCGCTGCAGTTGGTCGCCGCGGCCCGGCCGAAAGCAGTCGCGGTGGACGTGATTCTCTCGGAGAAACGCCCCGACCAGGCAGTGAATCAAGCCCTGGCCCAAGCCCTCTGCGCCACTCCCAACCTGGTGCTCTCCGCCGACCTGATCGACGATCGCCGTCAATGGGAGGATCCGCAGCCGGAGTTCAAGGGCTGCGCTAAGGCGGTGGGCCACGTCCATGCACTGCCCGATGAGTACGACTCCCGGACTCGCGCGATCCCGCTCTACAAGCGTGTCGACCCGCCCGGACACGATCAGCGGAAAGCCATCTCGCTCGAGGTTTTTGCTCTCAGCCGCGGCGAACCCATCGAGACCGATGCCTTTTCCAGCGATGTGCGGGTCGCAAACACCACGATTCCCCTGGCAGGCGCCCGGTTTACCAACCTGAAGGCCGGTGAGGCGAGGGAACTCCGTCCCATGCGCGTGCGGTTTCTGCCGGACGGCATGTCCGTGCCGAGGGTCTCCTTGAAAGCGTTGCTCGACGACCACGGGCTGGCGAAGGAATTCACGGGCAAGGTCGTCTTTGTGGGAAGCACCACGACCACCACCGGCGATCGTCTTCTCACGCCCGTCAGTCCGAACATCCCGATCCCCGGAATCCAGATCCACGCCGAGGCCTTCGAGACTATGGCGCAAGGCCTGTTCATCAACGACGTCTCGTATGTCTGGGTATTCGTCACCAGCCTCGCCATTGCCGCCGCCATCGGCGCCGCCTTCCGCTACCTGCCCGGATGGCAGGCCTACGCCGCTGGGGTGTTGATCCTGATCGCCGCGCAGACCATGCCCTACGTCTTTTTCACGCATCGCTACGTCTTCCCGTTTACCACCGCGGCGTCCGTGGCCTGGCTCGAATTCATGGCAGCGGCCGCATACTACCACCTGGTGGTGCGCCGCAACTGGCTGGTGGAGCAATCGGCGCGCGCGCGCTACCAGCAGGCTATGCACTTTGTGACTCACGAAATGCGCACCCCGCTTTCCGCCATCCAGGGCTCGAGCGAGTTGATCTCGCGCTACGCGCTCACCGAGGAAAAGCGCAAGCAGATCGCCCAGGTCATCAATTCCGAATCCAAGCGCCTGGCCAAGATGGTGGAGATCTTTCTCAACGTCGAGCGCCTCTCCGCGGGACACATGGAGCTGAAACACGAGGCCATCCCGGTGAAGCAGTTGGTCGAGATCTGCGTGGAGCGCGTGCGGCCATTGGCCGACCGCAAACACATCCGCTTGACGCTCGAACCCGTGGCCGAAGACCTGCAGCTCACCGGCGACCGCGAGCTCATGGAGTATGCCTGTTACAATCTGCTTACCAACGCTGTGAAGTATTCTCCGCAGCGCACCGAAGTGACGGCCTGGGTGAGTAAAGATGCCGGCCATGTCCGCATTGCCGTCAGGGACCAGGGCATCGGCATGGACCAGAAGGAAGTCAAACAGATTTTTCAAAAGTTCTATCGCACAAAAAAGGCGGAAGAATCGGGAGAGGCGGGTACCGGAATCGGTCTCTCCATCGTCCAACAGATCGTGGAGCAACACGGGGGACAAATCGTGGTGACCAGCCAGCCCGGAGCGGGCTCGTGTTTCACGCTGGTGCTTCCGGCGGCGGTTTCCGATGCGCCGGCAGCTCCCGCGGCTGTGCCGGCGTCGCCTGTAGCAACTTCGGCGGAACGACACTGAGCCATCGGCGATACGACATGATGCAGAAACTACTCCTAGTTGAAGACGATCCGGCGCTCCAGTTCACCATCCTGACGGCCCTCGAGGAGAAGGGCTACACGGTGGACGCGGTGTCCACCACCGGTGAAGCCATCGAGCGCCTGAGCGACAGCGCCTACCCCATCGTCATCTCGGATATTTACATCGACGAGGGTACCGGCCTTGATGTGCTCAACGCCGCCAAGAGTAAGGATCCGCACTGTTCCGTGATCCTCATGACCGGCCGCGGCACCGTCGAGACGGTCATGGAGGCCACCCGCGGCGGCGTGTTCGACTATATCGCCAAGCCGTTCGAGCTGGATACCATGATCGAGGCCATCGAGCGCGCCGAGGCCTCGCGCGTAGATCAGGAAAGCGAAGCCGACGAGGAGGAACTTCCCGAGACCGAGATGATCGGCAGCTCGCCGGTGATGGTAAAAGTTTACAACACGCTATGCCGCTCCGCTGACACCGACGCCTCGGTGATTATCGAAGGGGAAACCGGCACCGGGAAGGAACTCGTGGCACGCATGCTCCACCGGTTCAGCAAGCGGGCGGCACAACCGTTTGTTCCGGTGGACTGCGGCTCGATCGCTCCGTCGCTGCTCGAGAGCGAATTGTTCGGCGCCATGCGCGGGGCCTTCACCGGCGCCGACCGCGACCGCGTGGGCGTGTTCGAAGCCGCCAACCGGGGCACGGTGTTTCTCGACGAGATCGGTGAGATCGAGCTGAACTTCCAGTTGGCGCTGCTGCGCTTCCTGGAAGGGCACGAGATCCGTCCCGTGGGCGCCTCGCGATCCAAGGAGGTGGACGTGCGCGTGATCGCCGCCACCAACCGCGATCTGCAGGCCATGGTGGATGAGAAGAAGTTCCGCGAGGACTTGTGGTACCGGCTCAACACCGTCCGCATCTTCATGCCGCCCCTGCGCGAGCGGCGCACCGACATCTACCACCTGGCGCGGCACTTTATTAACAAGTACAACGGGCGCTACAATCGCGAAGTCCGGCTCATGGATTCCGGGGTCAAGGCCCTGCAGGACTACACCTGGCCGGGGAACGTGCGGCAGTTGCAGCACATGATCGAGCGCCTCGTGATTCTCGCCGACCGCGTGGATGCCGACGCCGTCTACGACGGCCTGACCATCATGGAATCGCGCGAGAAGCCGGTCGAGACGCTGGCGGATGCCGAAGAGGACCAGATCCGGCGCGTGCTCTCGGCCACCGGCGGCAATAAAAGCAAGGCCGCCCAGATCCTGGGAATCGAGCGCAAGACCCTCTACCGCAAGCTCGAGCGGATGAAGCTGTAAGTGGGACAGGCCTCCTGGCCTGTCTCTCCCGATGCTCGTCGCGAGACATTCCGCATGATTGCGCGCCCCGTGGCGCAGTTCTCTCAGCGCTCTCCGCCACCTCAGCGTTCTCAGGTTTTGACTTTGGTTCTCTCCGCGACTTCCTCCGCGTGCTCCGCGCCTCCGCGTCAAGTACCCCCTAACCGCTTCCACGGTCGCACGTCTACCCTGATGTACAAATTCGATGGTAGAATCTCTACCAACTAAGGAGCACCCCCATGCCCTGGCGGCGCAAGCCTGACGAAGACGACCTCGACCGCGAGCTGAAATCGCACCTGGATCTCGAAGCCCAGGAGCGGCGCGAAGCCGGCATGCCGCTCGAAGAGGCCCGCTACGCCGCGCAAAGGACGCTCGGCAACCAGACCCTGCTCAAGGAGGCGGTGCGCGAAATATGGGGCGCCGACACCTTCGGCCGCCTGCGCCAGGACCTCCGGCAGGCCTCCAGGATGTTGCGCAAGAGCCCCGGCTTCACCCTCGCGGCGGTGGCCACCCTGGCCCTCGGCATCGGCGCCAACACCGCCATGTTCGGCGTCGTCAATGCCATTCTGCTGCGTCCCCTGCCCTTTCGGGAGCCCGACCGACTGATCGCGGCCTGGAGCGATGCGGTGCACCAGCAGGCCTCGCTCGTGATCCTGCGCAACGGCAGCCGCACCACCGAGTACGCGGCATATTCAGGCAACACCGAGTTCAACCTCACGGGTCAGGGTGAGCCTGCGCGCCTGGCGGGGAGCCTGGTCTCGGCCAACCTGCTCTCGGTCTTCGGCGAGCCGCCCCTGCTCGGCCGCGGCTTCGAGAATGGCGAAGACACCCCGGGACGCGATCGCGTGGTCATCCTCAGCTACGCCATCTGGCAACAGCGCTTTCGCGGCGATCCCAATATCGTCGGCCGCACCATCACCCTCGACGAGATCGATCGCCAGGTCGTCGGCGTGATGTCCCCGAGCTTCCGCTTCCCCACTCCCGCCACCGAGATCTGGGTGCCCGTCCACATCGATCGCCGCGAGGATGGCAATTACTTTTGGGTCTACAACCTGAACATCGTGGGCCGCCTCCGCCCCGGAATCACTCCCCAGCAGGCCCAGGCCGAGCTGCGCACCTTCATCCCGCAGATCCGCGATTCCTTCCCCTGGAAAATGTGGCCGGACTTCGGGATGAAAACTAAAATCATTAGCCTGCAGGAGTCGCTGGTCGGCGACGTCCGGACGCGGCTTCTCGTGCTCCTCGCCGCGGTCGGGCTGGTGCTGCTGATCGCCTGCGCCAACGTCGCCAACCTGCTGCTGGCCAGCGGCACGTCGCGCCAGAAAGAAATCTCCGTGCGCACCGCGCTGGGCGCGAGCCACAGCCGCATCGTACGGCAGTTGCTCACCGAGAGCCTGCTGCTGGCGTTCGCCGGCGGCGGCCTCGGCCTGCTCC
>OMOG01000198.1:9014-9262 GCA_900290305.1 Candidatus Sulfopaludibacter sp. SbA4 | reverse complement strand
GGTAGGCCGTCACGGTGGTCTCGGGAAACTTCAGCATCCGCTGAATGTTCTCCCCCATCGCCGCCTCGTCGTCGATTACGAAGATGCGATTCACGATGGATCACCTCCCACAAACCAATGGTAGGGCTGGCCCCGCGTAAAACGCGCCGGGGGCATCTCCACCACGAAACTGGCTCCGCCACCGCTCCTCTCTTCATACCATATGCGGCCGTCGTACATATCCAGGAGGCTGGCGCCCAGGAAGAGAC
>OMOG01000198.1:0-9004 GCA_900290305.1 Candidatus Sulfopaludibacter sp. SbA4 | reverse complement strand
ATCCAGGAGGCTGGCGCCCAGGAAGAGACCGAGGCCGAGGCCGAGCCGCTCCCGCCGCGGACTCTGGGAAATGAATGGCTCGAACAGGTGCTCCCGGATGTTTTCCGGAACACCTGGTCCGTTGTCTTCGATTCGGAGGAGCACCTTGGCTCCCGCGGTGCGATACGGCTCCAGCCGGATCCAGATGGTGGCGCCCTCGCGACCTTTGAGGGCCTCCAGCGCGTTGCTCAGCAGGCCGCGGACCACTTCGCTCACCACATGGCCGGGCACGTTGACGCGGGGGACATCGGCGATTTCCTCGACCAGTCGAACTCCCTGCTCATTGGCGGAAGATCTGGATGCCGCCAGCGCCTCCTCCGAGGCCTCGGAGGGAGCCGACGGGACAAACACCTCGCTCCCACGCTCGCGGCGCAGTGCCTGCAGCAGTGTGCGCGCGATGTTTCCCATGTAGCGCATCTCCTTCAGCATCTGCAGCAGGTCGGCGCACAGCGGCCCGTCTTCCTTGCGCTCTTCCAGCAGCACCTCGATGCGGCTGGTCACGATCGCCAGCGGATTGTTGAATTCGTGCATGAAGCCGGCGGTGAATTGCCCCAGAAGCGTGAGCTGATGCGACAGTCGCGCCTGTTGGTCCGCAGCCGACAGTTCCTCACGCAATCTTGCCGCCCGATAGCGCACGGTCTCCAACTGCAGCTTCAGTTGCTCCGCTTCTTCCCGGGCGTTCCCCGTCTCCGCGATCGCGCGATCGCGCTGGTGCCGGGAAAGCAGAAGGGCCGGAAGAGGCGCCAGGAAACATGCGACCGCCAACACCAGGCTGGCGGCCAGGGCCGAAGCCGGGACAACCCATCGCAGCATCCAGCAAAGCGGCAAAACCCAAACCCCGCTGAGCCAGAGCAAATGGCGCCGCCAGGCATCCTTTCTCCGCTGCTCGTCGGGCATATTCAGGTTGGCTGCGATCCTGGCGCATTCTAACATGCAGCCTGCAACAACGTGGGGAGCGCCGCTAGGGCTAGGGCTAGGCGCAATACTGTTCACTTAACTTCGTGGCGCAGGCTGTCGAGCCTGCTGAGCCGAGATTCATCTCGCCTTTTCTTGTCGCCCTCGACCAGGGATAGTCTTCCGCGTTGGCCACGAGTCCGGCTTTCACGGNNNAGTCTTCCGCGTTGGCCACGAGTCCGGCTTTCACGGGATTATTCTCAATGTACCCTTTGATGCAAGTTGCGTCACTTTCACGGTCTGTACCCCGGGGTTAGAGTGAAATGGTGGAAACCATTCAATGGATCGATGACCGCGTCGTCATGATCGACCAGACGCGCCTGCCGCTTGAAGAGACGTACGTGACGTGCCGGACCTACCAGGAAGTGGCCGAGGCCATCCGCGCCATGATCATCCGCGGCGCGCCCGCCATCGGCGTAGCCGCCGCCATGGGGGTCGCTCTCGGCGTGCTGCACGCGCCCGAAACCGGCCTCGATTCGGAGATGGAAACCATCGCCGAAACCCTGGCCCGCACCCGGCCCACCGCGGTCAATCTCTTCTGGGGCATCGATCGCATGAAGCGCCTCTATGCCTCCCTGCGCGGCCGGCCCATCGCCGAAATCCGCCGCCGCATGATCGAGGAGGCGCTGCTGGTCCGCGAAGAAGACATCGCCATCAACCGCGCCATCGGCCGCAACGGAGCGCCCCTGGTGCCCGACCACAAGACCGTTCTCACCCACTGCAACGCCGGCGCGCTTGCCACCGCCGGCTACGGCACCGCGCTGGGCGTGATCCGTGCGGCCATCGAGGGCGGCAAGCAGGTGGATGTCTTCGCCGACGAAACCCGCCCCTTCCTGCAGGGTGCGCGCCTCACCGTCTGGGAGTTGCAGAAGGACGGCATCCCCACCACGCTCATCACCGACAGCATGGCCGGCCACTTCATGAAATCCGGCCGCATCGGCTGCGTGGTGGTGGGCGCCGACCGTATCGCCGCCAATGGCGATGTCGCCAACAAGGTCGGCACCTACTCGGTCGCCGTGCTGGCTCACGAGAATGGCGTCCCCTTTTTCGTGGCCGCGCCTGTCTCCACGCTCGATCTGACACTCACATCCGGCGATCAGATCCCCATCGAGCAGCGCTCCGCGTCCGAGGTGACGCACGTCTTCGGGCACCAGGTGGCGCCCGCGGGCACGCCAGTCCAGAACCCCGCCTTCGATGTCACACCGGCGCGCTACGTCACCGCGATCGTCACCGAGCGAGGCGTGGCGCGGGCGCCTTATGAAGAATCCCTGAAAGGGCTCGTCCGGACCCCGGCCGGATAGGTAGTGAGGCCGAATGGGTAGTGAAAAGGTTCACAGTTTTTCATCTTGAGGTTTCGTAAAGTTGATAGAAGCAACTCACCAACGATGGCTGCGCCGACGGTAGCATACCCGCCCTCTTCGCCAACCGGGCAAGTCCGCCGCCGCCGCGCATCCTACGCGTGGTGGTTCGCTGTCGCCTGCCTGCTGTTCGCCGCCGTCTATCTGGCCGCTTTCGCGCTCCAGCGATACGGCGCCGGCCGCCCCGGCCTCGCCGCACTGGGACCCGCACTGGTGAATGTCAGTTGGCGCAACATTGGGTAGAACCGGCCGAGGACCTTCGGCGTCATCCACCCGCTGCCCGTCGCCAGACCGACTGCGCTGCTGGCATACGTGGTTTCATCCTGCGCACGCGCTCCGCTCACCGGATCGCTGAAGACTCCGGCCAGGCCGGCTTCCTGTATGCCGAAGCCGAGCAGCAGCATGATCACAAGAAACAGCCCGGCAATTTGAGAACGGCGCAGCATCGGGGGAGGCCTTAATGTTCATTTTAAGGGCGGCGCCTTCCAGGGAACGGCGCGCTCCAGCAGGCTCCGCTTGCGAATCCCCACGCTTTTGAGAATCTTGAACCGGATGACGCCGGTATAGCCGCGCGGCCTGACCCGATACTCGGGCCTAAAGCCCGCGCGCGTCAAAGCCGCTTCCAGGCTGCACGGTTCGAAATAGCCTACGTGGATCTCGGGTAGCACATACCGCCACCGAAGCAGGCGGTCGCGGTAAGGCTTGGCATTGCCGGTCGTGAGATACAGCAGTCCGTTGGGCTTGAGCAAGCGGCGTGCGTGCCGCAGGATCGCGACCGGATCGAGCACGTGCTCGATCACTTCGATCATGGTCACCACGTCAAACTCGCCCGAATGATCCGATAACTCGGACTCGGTCAGGAGCGGGATGCCGAGTTGGCGGCTGTGCCCGGCAATCCAGCCACTGTCAAATCCCACCGCATCGGCCACACCGTACCGCCGCAGGTGGCGCACCAGGCCGCCATTGCCGCATCCGTAATCCAGCCAACGGGTCTTACGATCGAGGGGCGCCAGGCAGCCAATCATGTCCGTGACGCCCTTCCACTCGTAAAAGCGGACCGTTTTCTGGGGAGCTTCCAGCTCAAACAGGTAATCCACGCTCGGATCGACCCCTCTTCCCATGTAGTACTCCTCGCTGTACGCCTGACAGGTGCCGGACCACGGGGGATCTACGAAGGCGAACCGGCACTCAGGGCAGCGGAACAGCGTGAAAGGGATGCGCGCGTGATCGCCGGCCTTCGTGCCAATCTCGAGGGATTCGGTTCCGCAGATGCGGCAGAGAGGCTTGCCCATTGTGGTCAAGGGCTCCCCCGGACATTTCCGCGCATCGCGGCCGAACGAAACTCCGTCGAGGCGTCGCGCCGATCGAAGTTGTCGTCGAGCCGGAAGAAGTACGCATTGGGGTGCGCTAACCAGCGAGCCCGCAAATCCTGGGGCACGGCGGCCATCTGCGGCACTACAACCTCCTGGATATCGTGCCGCAGGTAAGTGTAGTTGAAGAGGATTCCGAAGCATCCGTACCACCATCCACCGACGCCCAGGCGGTCTTCGATAAACACGAGGGGAGCCTTTCCCAGGCGATCGGGTGGCACCGGCGGGTGCGAAAGGACCGAGTGGTTGATGCGAAAGGCCAGGGCATGCGTACCGCTATAAAGTTCCGTGTGCAGGTTGGCGCGCGCCAGAAGCAGCAGCCCGAGAAAAAAAACGCCACCCGCGAATCTTCGCCAGAAGGCGGAGGGAAGGGCTTCCCACGCCCACGTCGCCGCCAGCCCGAAGAGGACGGCGTAGCCCACCAGTGGAAGATTGATGTGCCACACGAAGCCGCCGCCATAGATCGGCAGTATCAGAAACACGGCCGTCCAGCAGAGCATTAACGCCCCGGCCAAGCGCCAGGACGGGTCCCGCCGCACCCGCCCGAACCACATTGCCGCTGCCAATACCGCCGCGGCGATGCCGGCCAGATTGTTCACCGCATTCGAGTGATACATGTGCTCGCCCAGGGTCTCGCCGGTATAGCCGTAAATGCGCAAAACCCAGAGGGTCATTTTTCGGAAGTTGGCGAGAATCATGCTCCAGTTGGCGATGGAGCGATAGGGGCCGGAGGCGGAGAATGACCCGGCCGGAACCTTGACGTAGTGCAAGAAGTAATAAAGCGGCAAGACGGCAAAAAACGGCGCGAGCCGGAGCAGCTCGCGGCGCCATGTCAATCGTTGCTTGGGATCGAACGCCGCGGCCAGCACGCTCACCACGCCCAGGTACAAGGGTACCGTAAGGGCTGCTTCCTTGCTCGAGAGCGCGATCAGGAAGCATAGCCAGGCCAGCGCCGTCAACCCGAACATTCGGCGGCCGTAGGCCCGGGTCCCGCGCAAATACAACCCCGCCGAAAGCACCGTGAAACAGATGTGAACGAAATCGAAGCCGACGGCTTCCATGACTCCGGGATACACATTCGGCTGGGCGGCGAACCAGGCGGCCGCCAGCAGGCCGGCAACCCGGCCGCCTCCCAGGCATGTCACCACCAGCCAATATATCGAGTAAAAGGCAGCCAGGACCGTGACGAAATGCAGGAGCTTCCAACCGGCGACGTTGTGCCAACCGACGAGCTGTTCCCCAACCCAATAGAGGACCGAGGTCATGGGCCGGTACCACATCAGTTGGACGTAGCCAAAGCTGCGGAGCGCCTGCGCGAAAGTCAGTCCGTCGCTGTAGTAGTAATACAGTGCGGTTTCCGGTCCGAAGCTGTCGTAGACGAAGACTTCCCAATAAAGCGCGAAAGCGAAGAGGGTCAGGAATCCGAGGTAGGGCAGATCGCCGCGGCGCACCAATTCAGAATATCGCGAAACCCGCCGCGGGATGAATCCCGCGCCCCATTTGTGGCACCATAGATGAATCCGAAATGCGTACCAACATCACTCTGTGCGCCATTCTTCTCGGCGGCGCCGCGCTCTTTGCCGCCGACACCGCCAACCGCCGGGCGCCCGGTTTCGCCCTGCCCGATTCCAAAATGGAAGTCCACGACCTCGCCGATTATCGCGGCAAGCTCGTGATCCTGGAATTCATGCAGACCACCTGTCCGCACTGCGCCAGCTTCGCGGGCATTCTCAACGAGGTCCAGCAAAAATACGGAGACCGCGTCGCCATCCTCGCCGTGGCCAACTCTTCGCACGACAATCAGAACACGGTCGCCCAGTACATCTCCGGCCACCAGGTCCGCTATCCGATCCTGTTTGACGCCGGCCAGATGGCTTATTCGTACTTCCGTTCGCAGAGTTTCGACAACCCCCACATCTACCTGATCGACGCCAACGGGATCATCCGGGGCGACTTCGGCTATGGTCCCATGACCACGGAGATCTTCGAGGGCAAGGCGTTGTTCGCCGAAATCGACCGCCTGCTGGCCGGAGGCGCCGCCCAGGGGAAAAAGTAAGAGGTCCGGATGCTGCCGATTTTCTTCGCAACCTACGGAACGGTGTTTGTGGCCGAGATCGTCGGCGACAAGTTGCTCTACACCACGGGCGTCCTGGCCACCCGCTACCGCACGCTGCCGATCATGTGCGGCATGATAGTCGCGTTCATGGCCAAGATGGGAGTGGCAGTGCTCGTGGGCAAAGCCATCTCCACGCTTCCGCCTTTGCTGGTCGCCGCCATTACCGCCATCAACTTCTTCGCCATCGCGTTCGCGCTGTGGCGCAAGCCGGACAAGCGCGAATCGAAGAAGGAATATCCCGCGTCGCGTGCGGTGTTGGTTTCGTTTGCCGCCATCTTCTTCTCCGAATGGGGAGACATCGGCCAGATCACCGCGGCCACCATGGCGGCGCGATTCGGCGCGCCGCTGCTGGTCTGGCTCGGCGCCGTCAGCGCCATGGCCACCAAGGGCGCCCTGGCCGCTTCCATAGGGGCGGGAGTGCGGCAGTGGATCCAGGACCACCTCTCGCCCAAGACCATTCGTTACGCCGCCGTCGGCCTGCTGCTGCTTTTGGGACTCCTTTCCGTGGTCGAGACGCTGACGGAAGTCCACCAGGCATAAAACCGATGGTGGTCTCCAGGCAGGAACGCACTCTCGCGATTCGCTTCATCCTCTGCATCGGGGTCGTCAGCCTGTTCGCCGACATGACCTACGAAGGCGCCTATAGCATCATCGGTCCGTTTCTGAAGGACCTCGGCGCCACCGCCGCCCAGGTGGGCCTGATCTCCGGCCTGGGAGAAATGCTGGCGGCCAGCCTGCGCCTCTTCTCGGGCCGCTTCGCCGACCGCACGCGTGCCTACTGGACCATCGCCATTTCCGGTTATGCGCTGAACCTGCTGGTGGTGCCGTTGCTGGCGTTCGCGGGGAACTGGCAGATGGCCGCGCTCCTGGTGGTGGCCGAGCGCACCGGCAAGGCGCTGCGCGGGCCGGCGCGCGATGTGCTGCTCTCCGAAGCCACCGGCAAAGTCGGCCACGGATTCGGATTCGGAGTGCATGCCGCCATGGACCAGACCGGCGCCGTGGTGGGTCCGCTAATGATGGCGGCGGTGGTGGCGCGTACCACTCATTTCGGTCCGGCGTTCCTGCGCCTGGCGTTCCCCGCGGCCGGAGCGCTGCTGGCGCTGCTGGTGGCGCGCGCGGTTTACACTCGCGTCGAGACACCCGCCCCCAAGCAGGCGCCGCAACAAACCTTGCCCCGCGTGTTTTGGATGTACGTAGCCGCCGCCGGATTGCTGGCCTGCGGATTCATCGATTTTCCGCTGCTGGCCTATCACTTCCAGAAGACCGCACTGGCCAAACCCGCCGTGATCCCGCTAATGTATGCCGGAGCCATGGGAGTGACCGGCCTCACCGCGCTGGTCCTCGGAAAGCTGTTCGACCGTTACGGAATCATCGTGCTCTCGTTCGGGATTCTGGTCTCCCTGCTGGCGCTGCCCCTGGGCTTCCTGGGTGGGCCCACGGCGGCCGTGGCGAGCGTGGCCTGCTGGGCTGCCGGCATGGGGGCGCAGGACGCCACCCTGCGTTCCGGTATTTCGCAAGTGGTCTCCATGAATAAGCGCGGCGGCGCCTTCGGAGCTTTCAACGCGGTCTATGGTGTGGCGTGGTTTCTCGGCAGCGCCGTCATGGGGCTGCTCTACGATCATTCCGTAATGGCGCTGGTGATATTCGGAACTTTGGCACAGCTTGGCGCCGCGGCGATGTTCTTCTGGCTCCGCAAACCGCTGGCCGCCGCGGCGGCGCACTGAGGATTCACTCCTCCTGCTCGGCCTCCAACAGCCCTTCGAGCTCCGGCAAAACCCTCAGGTCCTTTTCGCGGCCGGCTGCGCGTTTCGCCCGGATCAGATTCGGCAGATCGAGCGTCCACACGTCGCGATCGAACGCCCGCACGAGAATGGAGCTCGCCTTGACTTCCTCAAAGCCGCCCAAACCACTGACTTCCGCCAGAAGGTCGATCGCGCCGCAGTCTGTCGAGAGTGTGAAGATAGTGCCGTTGCGGAGAGTAACTTCGTCCCATACGAAGGGGACATCCTCCGGCAGATCCCGCAGCCGCGGGTGAAAAGCCGCCAAGGCTCTTGCCAGCCGTCTCAGGTTTTCGGTCCGCCGTGAAAAGCAAAGATCCAGATCATTCGTGTTGAACGAACTCCCGTGCAAAATGGCCGACCATCCGCCGATGATCACGAAATCAACACCGGCATCCACAAGGGCTTGAACCGCTGTGACGAGATTCATGGACGATTGCGCCTGGCAGCGCCGCGCACGGACTCGGCCACCTGGATGACATCGTGCATGCGGCGAACCCTTTCAGCCGGCGAAAGACGAAGCTTTTCCATGAGCAAGGTCAAATCGATGCCGAACCGCTGCGCGGCCTCGATCTTGCTTCCCGGCCGCGGATGTCGCAGCCGTTCTTCGGCTCGCGCAAGCTGCTCGGGCGTCAACGGGCGCCACTCGCTCATAGAACCATGATAATGCCGGCCCCAGTACGATAGAATCTAGTGAGAACACAGGCATGAATACCTGTGCTACGAGAAATGCGCTTCCTGAAATCCCGCATCGCCGACTCGAGCCGGGCTCTCTTGGGCCCGCTGGAAATCACGGTCATGGAGCTCCTGTGGGAGCATGGTGAAAGCAGCGTCCACGACGTCGTCCCCAAACTCGCCCGGCCCTTGGCCTACACCACGGTGATGACCACGCTCGACCGGCTCTACAAGAAGGGCCTGCTCGATCGCCGCAAGTCGGAACGAGCCTTCGTCTATGCCCCGCGGCTGTCGCGCCGCGAATGGGAGCACAAACGAACCGGCGATTTTGTAGCGGGCTTCCTGGCCGCGCCGCAGACGTCCGGCGAGATGCTGGTTTCCTGCCTGGTGGAGGCTGTCGGCCAACAGGATGAAGCGCTCCTCGACGAGTTGGAAAAAAAGATCCGGATGAAGCGCAAAGAGCTTTGCCGGCGGGGGAAACCATGACGCTTCCCTATCCATTACGGTTGCTGTGCCTCTGCCTGGCGACGTTTTTTCTGGTCCACCTGGTGCTGGGGTTGGGCACGTGGCTTCTGTCACCGGCCGCGGTCCGGATGGCCCGGCGGCTTCGTCCCGGCACCGCCGCCCGGCTGCTGCTGAGCCTGCGCCTGTTTCCCCTGGCGGGCTCGGTGTTCCTGGTGGCCGGGCTCTGTGTGCCGAGCTATTTGTGGCTCG
>OMOG01000073.1 GCA_900290305.1 Candidatus Sulfopaludibacter sp. SbA4 | reverse complement strand
TCTCCACCGGGAGGCTCCTTTTCTCGCCCGGAGGCACCGACACATCCAGGTAAATCGGATCGGCGGCAATGCCATCCACCGGACCGGTTGCGCCCCAGAACTTTCCGCAGACCACTCGAACGTGAGTGCCGTCGTCGTCCGTGATCTCCGGGATATCGCGCGCCTTCACCTCCTGGTAACGGGGCGCTGTCATCTTGAGTGACGCGGGAAGATTCGCCCATAACTGAAATCCGTGCATCCTGCCGGCGGCGTCCCCCTTGGGCATCTCCTGGTGGATGATCCCGCTTCCCGCCGTCATCCATTGGATGTCGCCCGCGCCGATCGCGCCGTGGTTCCCCATGCTGTCGCCATGCTCGACCGTCCCCGCCAGGACATACGTGATGGTTTCGATCCCGCGATGCGGATGCCACGGGAAACCCGCCAGGTAGTCCTCCGGCACGTCGTTGCGAAAGTCGTCAAGCAGAAGAAACGGGTCGAAGTCCGCCGTATTGCCGAATCCGAACGCACGCCGCAAATGCACGCCGGCCCCTTCGATGGTCGGCTTGGNNTGCTCCTTTGCTTTTGCCAGAGAATCTGCCCGGCGTCAGTCATCTTGATGCTTCTTCCCCATCTCTATGCGCGAAGAATCGCTGCCGCCTGTGAGGTTCGATACAATCCCGGAGTCACTCGGAGATTCTGAATCGGAAGCGCATGTCTTCGCCAAACCACTGAATGTAGTTTGTTCCCCAGCCGTTGTTGAACAGGCTGAAATGGAAACCCTTCGAAACCACCGGCTGGTTCCTGGAAAAATAGACGGGCGATTTCTCGCCAATCGCGACCACCGCCGCATCCAGTGTCTGGATCTCCAGGCTGCCCCGCGGATCCTTGTAGCGCAACCCGCTGAGGACGGCATGCATCGCTCGATTGCCCCCCGTCACCACGTCAAATGGCGAGACCGGGCTGCCGGCTTTGTCCAACTGCCAGCCCCGCGCATCGGAGGCTATCGGGTGGAAGCTGAGCCAAAGCGCTTCGGGCAGACGGTTGGCGGTCTTGCCGAACCAGGAAAAGTCGCATTCGACGATTGGCTTCGCATCCGGCAGTCGCAAGTCGAGGTACATTCTCCGCGGCCATGCCACCGTGCCCGATTTTTCGCTCTCGGCATCGCGGATCTCGAGGCGGGCCACTATCCGGTGCCCGCCCGCCTCTCTGCCCTGCCGGATTTCCGCAATGGCCGGCAGCCATGTGCGGCTCACCGCTCCGAACCGCTCGATGTTCGGCTTGCCAAAATCCTTGGGCGCCCAATCCGCATGGCTCTTCAGATACGCGTCGAAGAAACGGTCGTAATCGTTCTTCGAGAGCGTCTGGTAGCTGAACAAGGCGAGCGGCTGCCGCTCGGATGCCCATTCGCGTCCCGTCTTCTTGCCCCGCAGCCGGATAATCGCACCCGTTTGAGGATCGAGGGCTATCTCGAAATGTTTGGTTTCGATCCGCTCGCCGCCCATCAGTGGCGACAGCCCTTCGGTTCGAGGCTCACCAGGTTCGAGGCCGCGCATCCGATCCTCAGCTTGCGCGCGGAGCGGTGCGGGCAGCGCGGCCATCGCGTCGAAAAGGTCGGCCCGCTTTTCGGCCCAACTCGATTGCACCACTTTGTACTTCGGCTGGTCCAGCATTCGCGCGAGATCGTGCGGGGTGTAATGGTCGAAATCCAGCCAGGTCTTGGTATCGGTGCCCCAAGTGTGTTCCACTTCCAAAAGGAAGCTGCGCAGGAACGCCAGGTCCGTGGCGTCACCGGCTGAAAATTTTCCGCCCGCAATCCACTCGCGCCGCAGACGCGCCAGCTCCCGGTAACGGGCGACCTTGAGCGGATCGCTGGGCGCTCCGTAAATCCACGTGTCGCCAATCTCGTCCGCGATCGCCGGCAACTGGCTGCTGTACGGCGCCACCGCATTGGCGATCCCGGTCAGATCGGTGGCCGTGATCGTCGCCGCGGGAAACTGCTTCCGGAGCCTGGAGTAGATCTTGTGGATCTCTTCGAGCGAATGCGGGCCCCGGTTGTCATCCGCCACTTCCATATCCACGGCGAGGCCGGCTCCCGGGATTCGGACCACGCCTCCGTATTCGTGATGATGGTACATCACCACCAGCCGGCTGCCGTCCGGCGCCCGCCACACAAACAGCGGCGGAACGTCCGGCGGGGTGCTCGCGGAATTGACGCCGATATCCAGAAGCTTGACGCCGTGTTCGGCCAGCGGACCAACGATGCCTCGCGTATGGCCTGGCACATCCGTCATTTTTGCCCCGGTGGTGGTTCGCCCAAACCGCCGGTCGAGGGAGTGCGACAGCCCCAGGCCGCCGGCGATCAGCGACGGGTCCATCAGTTCCGTCTGCCACGTGAATGGGAGCGCATGCCACGCGATGTCTCCCGCGGCAATCGCCTGCTCCATGCTCTTCCGCTGCGGCCCGGCCGCCCTTTCGAGGTACTCATAAAGCAGCCACGATCCCGTGCTCCACACGTAGCGGTCGGTGCCCGATTGCCGCAGCGCCGCCGCGGTCTGAATCGCTTTTGGGAAATGTTGGTCGAAGTACTTGCGGACGACATTCGCCTGGGTATCGATAAATCCCACGTCCAGATGACACTTGAAGGCAACCAGCACGCGCCGGATCTTCGGATCCGGGCCCACCGGTGCCGCAGCCTGGTAGGCCGTGGCCCCGGGCGCCAACGTTCCGAGAGCGCCCCCGGCCACCAGATCTCGGAGAAATGTGCGGCGTCTCATCCCTTCAGATTACTCCCGCGGGCGTGCCATCGTGAACCGCCTTCAGCGGGTCCTGTTCGGCCGATCCCACAATTCTCGGCCGCCATGCCCTGTCGCCTTCCCCTTCTGACTACCTGCCGCCCGCTTCAGCCGGCGCTCCTCGATCACCGAGATTTCTGCCGCCAGAGTCGCTCCCGCCAGGGACCGGCCCCCGCTCATCGGGACGCGCATCCCGGAGCTTGGCTGACCGCTGAAAGCTGATCGCTGACCGCTCTTACTGCGGCTCCCCCGGCAGCGGCGCCAAAACCGGCGTGAGCTTGCCCCACCCCTGCGTCTGGACCGTCTTCATGTCCTTGAGCAGGTCGTCCGGCAGCTTCTCCTTCAGCTTCGGCCGGCCATTCTGATTCGCCAGATCCCAACCCACCGCGGCCACCGTCTTGGAAATCTGCATCATCGCCTTGTAGTCGATCTTGTCCGGAGTGTCCGTCGGACGGTGATAGTCCACGTGCAGGCCCGTCGTGAAGAACGCGATCGGAATTCCCATCTTGGCGAAATTGTAGTGGTCGCTCCGGTAGAATACCCGCTGCCCCCTGGGTTGCGGCCCCAGATTGTCGTGCGTGTCATCGGGCGCCGTGGTGTCGTAAAAGTGATTGAGCTTCAGCTTTTGATAGTTGTTGTTGACCCCCTCGATGGTCTCCTCCAGATCGTTGCTGCTGATATTCGGGCCGATCAGCAGCACCTCGCCCGGGTCCACCAGCACGTGCGTGGCGTTCGGATCCACCGAGTTCGCGTTCTTCGTGCGGCCGATCATGTCCATGTTCAGGTCGGCCACCACTTTGCCCAAATCGACCGGAGGGAACTCCGCGAAATACTGCGAGCCCAGCAGGCCCTTTTCCTCGCCGCCGTTCCATAGAAAAACGATCGTGCGCTTGGGACGCATCCCCTTGGCCGCGCCTTCGGCGTACGCGCGGGCGATCGCCAGCAGACCGCAGGAACCGGAGCCATCGTCATCCGCGCCGTTGTTGACATTGTGGCCGTTGGGGAGCGGCGCGCTCAAACCGATGTGGTCCAGATGCGCGCTCATCACCACGAACTCGTTCTTCAATACCGGGTCGCTGCCCTCCAGGATTCCCACCACATTCTCCCCGTGGCCCGGTTCCGCATGCACCGCCACATGCAGGCTGAGTTTCTTCCGCGCGCTCAGCTCAAACGAGTCCTGCTTCGTGTTGGACCCGGTCGCATAGAACACTTGCCCGCCGTTCAACTTCTCGCCCTGGAAGAGCGCGTTGGTCAGCTCGACCCCCGCCGTGATCGATGGCGCCACCGGACAAGTCGGCGCCTGCTGAAACTTCTTGACCTGGAAGTTCGGGCCGTTCAATCCGGCGCCCCGCCCGCCGCCCGCGGCATTGGGATTGGTCATCGCGGTCAACTGCTGAAAGCTCGCGACCGTCACCACGGCCAGCGCGCCGTTCTTCGCGGCGTACGCTTCGGGCGACCAGAAGTCGGTGCAATTCTCGCCCAGCGGATTCGCCGGCGCCCCACCCGGCCCGGCGCCGCGCCCCGCCGCCGGCTGGTCTTGCGCATTGGCGCCCCCGCGGCCCGCGTCATCCGGACTCTGCGGGTTGGCTCCGCCGCGCCCGCCACGCCCGCCACCGCGTCCGCCGCGCCCGCCGCCTCCCTGCTGGAGCGCCGCCAGTTCCGCCGGCAGGCCCGCCACCACGATGATCTTGCCGTGAACGTCCAGTCCTTCGTATGGATACGTTTTGGTCTTGGTGATCACGTAGCCGTTGCCCGCGAACACCAGGTTCCCCGACACGTCGTAGGGCTCGAGCGGCGGTCCGCCGCGTCCGCCTCCGCCGAATCCCCCACCGGCCCCCGCGCTCCAGTCCTTGCCATATTCGAAATTCGTGGTGCGCGGTTCTGCCGTTGCGTTGCCGCCGCCGCCGGGCCCGTTGCCTCCTCCGCCGCCGCCGAAGCCGCCGCGCCCCGCCGGCGCCGGTGCGCTCAGCGATGCCTTGCTTTCCGCCGGCACAATCTGCTTCGCCACCAGTTCGATGGGCATGAAATACGGCTGCAGCGGACCGTCTGTCCCACTGGTGCTGCCGCCCGGTTTCAACCCCCATTCGGCCAGGTGGCTGGCGATGTAGAGTGCCGCGGTGTCGTACCCGCGCGACGGAAAGTTGCGGCCTTCGAGCTGGTCGGAGGCCAGGTAATAGTCGTAGACTTTGAGTTCTGTTTCGTTGATGGCTTCGGCGTTTCCGTAGCCGGCGGCCACCGCGGTTTTAACCGCCTTACCCTTTACTTGCGAGAGTACCGTCAGCACACATACGCATGACACGGCACAGGCGGCAATGATTCGGCGCATAGACCCCTCGAAAAGTGGAGTGGAAAGGCCCTATTGTAGCGCGATCATTCGATGGTGTAGTGCCCCGCTCGTGGGCGTGCTCTGCCCGCTCGACCCGGTAGTAGTCCCGTCCTATCCAAAGCAACCGCCCCTGCGCTAACCAAGAACCGTATTGATCGCGTCCCCCCGAGGCCATACTCTCTTTGCCAGATGGTGACCGGAGGAAATCACCGCCTGACCCGAATCCAGCGATAGGGCCTCCTCTCTCAACCCCTGAATCCTCTGACCCGGGGCCGACTTTCCTCCTCGCGCCCCGGTGTCTGCCTCGCGCCGGAAACCTCCCGTCAAGTAGTAACTGCAGTCTCACCGCCAACCGTGGCGCACGCTCTCAGCGTGCCGGGGTGCCCTCTGGGCCGGACACTCGTGTCGACGCTTCTTCGCACCCCACCAAGCTGCAGGCCCGCTCCCGCACAGTTTCCCTTCTCATTCCGCCACGGGCACCGTGGCCAGGGCTCAGCGCTTCTCCGCTTCCTCAGCGGTCTCAGGTTTTGACTTTCTCTTGGTTTTCTCTCCGCGCTTATCTCAGCGCCTCCGCGCCTCCGCGTCAAGGACACGGTTTCCTGGTCTCCGGCTCGTTCGGGTTAGGGAGCCCCTAGCACAGCGCCGCCATCAGCGCCCCCCGCGCCGTCGAATTCAACGCATCTCCCGACACCCGCACCTCCGAGAGCCGCAGCGGAAAATCGGCGGCCCGCAGAGCCTGCTGGAAGTGCTCCAGGAACCCTTTCGGCAGTACCGTGCCGCCGCTCAAAACCAGCGGTATCGATTGATCCAGCTTGGGCAGCCGCCGCGTCGAAGCGATCTCGCCGCGCAGCGTTTCCACCAGGTTCGCGATCATTTCCCCGTAGTACACCGTCAGCGCATTGCGCACCCGGTCGCCCGACATCCCGTTCAGATGAAACCCATCTTCCTTCTGCACGCGCATTCGCGTGGCCAGCTCCCCGGTCACCAGCGCCGCCTGCTCGTCGATGAAATCGCCCGCCTTGGGCAGGCTGAAGCTGATCACCGGCACCGACAGCACCGCCAGGCACACGTTGCACAGGCCGCTCCCGCAGGAAACCCCGATGCCCGTGTAATTAGCGCCCCCCAGTTCCCCGAACACCACCGCCAGCCCTTCCTCGATCGGCGTCGCCTCAAACCCCAACTCGGTCAGGATCTGGTGGATGGAAGCTTCGTGGTAGCTGACCCCGTCTTTCGCGTTCGCCAGCGGGGCCGGCACGCTGAAGAAGACCTTCTGCCCTCCCGATGCGGCCGTTCCCACCAGCTTGCGGATGATGGCGCGCAGCACCGCCAGGGCATGCGGCTCCTGCGGATTCAGCACTCCACCGACCATCGGCCGCCGCGCTTCCGCGTGAAAGATCTCCGCGAACTTCTGCGCATCGTTGCCGAACACCACGATCTCGGTGCCCTTCACCTCGTGGAAAACGTTCTCCCGCTGCAACAGGCTTGCCGCCAGCTTCGAATATGGCAGCGTCAGGAAAGCATTGAGCTGCGACTCGTATTCATACTTTCCGTCAGCGCACCGCGCCACCACGATCCGGCTGGTACCAACGTCGAGTCCCAGCGGTTGGTTATATTCTTCAGCGTTATTCATAGATTGTCCTCATTCCAAGGCGCAGCAGACGGGCTGGCCTCGCGTACCACCTTAGTAGTATGTGGGGTCCGCAAATCCTCTCAAGTTTTCGGTAACGCCAGCGCCGCATCGGCCCGCGTCCGGTCACCGGGACCCGCAAGCGGGGGTCTTGCCGCCCGCCCGCTGCACCGGAGCCACGACCGTAAATACCTCCAGAGTTGGGTTCTTGCCAGAACTGGCAGAGCGCTCCGCGCCGCCGGGTGGTCTTCTCGGCGCTCTCTGCTGCCTCGGCGCTCTCAGGTTTTGACTTTCTCTTGGCCTTCTCCGCGGCTTCCTCCGCGTGCTCGGCGCCTCCGCGTCAAGACCCAAGCCCCGTTTGGGCGCTCCTACAGCACGGCGAATATCGCCCGCGCCGCGTTGTAGCTCCAGGCGCTCATCCAATGCCCGATATCCGTGGACGCCATCGCCACGATCAGCAGCATGAAGCCGAAACGCGAAAGCTCCACGTACACCACCACCGGAACCCGCGCCGCCAGCAGCAACTTCGATCCGTCCAGCGGAGGCACCGGCAGCATGTTGAAGATCCCCAGGTAAAGGCTCAGCAGCACCCCGTGCTCGGCGAATTGCGACAACGCCGGCGCCGCGCGGGCGGTCGCCACCGAGACCATCGCCAGGATCACCGCCATGATCACATTGCTGAACGGCCCGGCCAGCGCCACCACGGCCAATCCGTTCAACCCGCCTCTGAGCTTCGCGTTGTTGGTGTAGACGGGCTTCCCCCACCCCAGGAACCCGGCCCCCAGCAGCGACGTCACGAACGGCAGGACGGCGGTTCCGATCCAGTCCACGTGCGCCATCGGGTTCAGCGTCACCCGCCCTTGCAGCCGCGGCGTGTCGTCGCCCAGTTTGGTCGCCACCCAGGCGTGCGCGAACTCGTGCGGCGCCGTGAGGATCCACAGCAGCAACACGTTCACCAGCGCCGCTTGAATATCCAGATGCATGCTTATTTCCGCCGGTTCACCGCGGCCCACAGACCAAGCAGAGCCGCCAGCGCCACGAAGGTACCGATGAGAAGCACTTCGATACGGCTATTGTACGGCATCCCGGCAGAACGAATTGCTTGCCGTTGAGGCGGCATGAGGGTGGGGCAGGCGCTTCCGCCTGCCAACCGTTCCAGTGGGGCAGAAAATCCTGGCTAAACCGCCGGCGATCGAGGTCAGTTCTCGGTGGGCTTGTTTTCCATATGGTCGATGATGATCGTTGTCTCGATACCCTCTTTAGCCTCCAGCCTGAGCCCGAGCTGCGATTGCAGGGCGCCGTAAATGTCGGGGAGTGGATCGTCGGAAGGGAGCACTGCCATTCCCTCCGGTACGAACGTGAGAGTGAAGTTGTATTTCTTAGTGAGCCCGGTGGAGTCCACCACTGGCCGTTTCAAGAAAAAGACCAAGCGGTCCGCCAAGGCGCCCATAGTCTGTTCCTGGCCGGTAAGGCGGACGCCGTGGGTCCCAATGGTGGTGTACAATTTTGAGCGTCCAGGGGGCACTAGCGGCTGCTTCGAGAATCCGTCGGCGCCGAGCTTGGGCGATTGAGGCAGCGTCGTGCGGCCTGAATAGTCCGCACCGGGGACCTCAACGAAGTTCTTCAATTTCGGACCGTTCTTTCCCACCACTAACGAGTAACCGCGAACCTCTTTAGTTTCACGATGGATCTTCAATTTGAACCTATCCAAGAGCAAGTCCTGAAGCATCGCCCGGAATTGCTCTTTCGTTGTGTTCGGCGGCATGGTGGCCTCAACCTGAAAATACTCCGTGTCCAGCCAGCCCGGGCCTGCGAGCTGCGACTCTTTAAGGTCGTAGGCATTGACCAGGAGCATTTTCAGGTTGATGACGGAATAGCGAATGCGGTCGGGATCATTCGTGCCAGGCCCCCCAGTAGGCTCCACCATTCCAACAACGATCCGTCCATCAGGCAGATTTGGATTGGCCGGCTTGATCGACGCTACATCGAAACTAAGGCGTGTGTCTCCAGCCTGGCCACAAGCCAAACCAGACGTGAGCAGGATCAGAACCACCCTTGCCGTTGCCGCCGGCATCGCTTGCTCCCCGTCTCTATTTTAGTCCTGCGCCGCCCGGGGAGCCGGTGGAAGTGCAACCGCTGAACGAGCAAGTCGAGCGGGCCCTGGTTCGGGAGCGGCTGATGGCGAGCCTTGCGGCCGGCTTCGGAATTCTGGGACTGGCCCCGCGGCGCACCGAGATCGGCGTCCGCCCGGCCCTGGGAACCATCGGGCGAGAGGTGTTGTGGATGGTCATCCGCCACGTTCTGGTGTTGCTCGGCATGGGAGTCGCCATCGGCATTCCTGTCGCGTGCGCCGCCTCCCGATTTGTTTCGTCGATTGCTCTTTGGAGTGAAGGCGGCCGACCCGTGGACCATCGGCCTTGCCGCGCCTACCCTTACGGCCGCCGGGCTTGTGGCCGGATTCCTGACCGCGTAGTGAGCACCGCGTCGATCCCATGGTGGCCTTGCGCTACGAATAACTCCTGGACGTGTCACGCCTGCATCAACTCGCGTTTGCGGCGCTCCAAGTCGCGCTCGGTCCAGCCGAGCGCCTCTTGCAGCCACGCTGGAAAGCCGTCTGCAATTCGGACGGCTCTGCCAAGCCGCACCTCCAACACAAGCCTGGGGGGAGTTTCAGATCGCGAATTGTCATAGACCTGAACAGTGTCGATCCCGCTCCGGTCCGGGATCAGCGCCGTCGGCAGATTGCCCAAACTGCTTGCGTGGATCCGGCGCAGCGTGGTCTCGCTCGCTGAGTGGCCGCCCCGGGCAGCCCGGCGAATCACCCGCTCGATGTGGCGTTCGACACTATCCAACGCGACGTAGAACATGGTTACCCGAAAGCCATTCTCCTTCGCGAGTCTGGCCTGCTCAAACGTGATCGTGCTGCGCAGAGTCGTTTCCAAAGCGAAAGAGGTACCACCGCGGATATTCGCATGAATGAACTCTTCAAATTCGCGATTTACCACTGCGCGGACAGACGTTGGGATTTGCTCGTATGAGCCGCCATGCAACTCGGCCGCCCGGTCGTCTGCATTGAAGACATGATCGGCAAAACCGGACAGCCCAAAGAAAGAGGATTTTCCGCCGCCGGGCGGACCGGCGACAATGAACATGCGCGGGACGGCCATCAACCGCCGAAATCGCGGTCCGCGCCTTCCTGCATGTCGGCCGGAAGTTCCTTAATGAGCAGATTGCCCTGCGAATCGAGCAGCCCTTTTCGCCGGAGCTCGTCGCCTTCCGCTTTAACCCGCGCCAATCCGGCGGTGAACATCTGGTCCACGAGAGCATCCATCTCGCACTCGTCATCCAGATCGACGTTTTCGATGGTCAGGCGCTTTGTGACCGGCATCTCTTTACCTAAGCCAATACTATTCTACACCCCACACCCGCAGAAAGTACCGAACCATGCGTGCGAACTCCGCATCGGCCGATGCCATCGCTCGGATCTCCTTCCGAACCCGGGCCCGCGTTCGAGGCCTCAGATTCTCATCCAGGCAATCGACCAGCAACTCGATTCGCTGATAGGTCCTGAACCGCCATCTCTTCAGCTCTTCGCGGTTGAGGCCCAGGAGTTCTTCACAACACTCGAACATCCTCCTGCCCGTCACCGAATCCTTATTGGCACGGCACGCGACTTCCTTCTGAACCGGGTCCGCCACCCATCGGAAGAAGGGTTCCGGGTTCGCGGAGTATGGATCCAGGAGTCCAGGCCTTTCCCTTCGGGCCGCCCTGGAAAAACTTTGCGCGGCTCAAACCAAAGGAATCGTCCAGAGGATCCGGTCCGCAACTTGCCGCAGCAACATCGATGGCACTGTTGCGTTTGGACAGCCTTGGCGGCGCCATCCGGGCGCCGGCGATCGGAAACCGGTCGCCCTTGAAGCCCTCGTTGCAAATCTGACAGGCGAAAACATGGTTGTCATAACAGTATGCCAGCCACCAATAGACGCTCTTGGGGCGTAAGTGCTCGACATCCCCGTAGGCCACCACGTCCGTCGGCGCTTCGCAATAGGCACACTTTCCGGCGCTTTCGATGCGCAGTTGTCTCTTGCCTGCCTTCCAATACCGCGATCGAAATTCAAAACGGCCAGCCCGCCCGGTACGCCTTGAGGAGTTCCGCGTTTTTCTTGAGTCGGGCTGAGCCCCGCAATCCGGCCGGAATGGCCCAAGTCCGGGCCCGCGCGAGCTGAATCATGCCGGGACTTTCGTGCCGCGCGCCTTTCTCGCGCGAGACCGCCCATTCGAGTCCCTGTCCCGCAACTCACTCTTGATATCGCGGAGCAGCTCAATCTCCTCCTGGTCCACCAGCGATTGCGTGGACCAGTCGGGCATGCTCTGAAGCTCCTGCTTCAATTCGGCAAGCCGCCGCCGGTCCGGGGCGCTCAGCTTGCGGCGGCCCGACAAGAATCGATAGGCCTCGCGATCTTCCTCGATCTGCGCGGAATCGAGCGTGTGCAAGCCGATCAGCGGGTTCAGCATCAGTTGATGCACCATCAGCTTCTGGGGGTCGCCCTGAACGGAATCAAAACGGGGCTGCCCTCATCGCGCCGCTGCAGCGAGAATAACTCGCCCTCCCCGCACTGCTGGGCGGTGAGCGGCGAGTGGGTCGTCGCCAGGATCTGCAGGTTCGGGAACTTCTGGTTGATGTATTCCCTCAACTGCCGCTGCCAGATCGGATGGAGATGCAGGTCGATTTCGTCGATCAGAATCAGCCCACGCGCCTGGAGCGGGTTCTTGTAGTCCGGATTCAGCTCCGTGACCCGGTACACCAGGTCGCCACACCACGCCGCAACGTTCTGATAACCATCGCTGAGTTGATCCAGCCGAACGATTCCGTCCGGCGTGCTGAACAGGACCTTCTTTTGCTTCCGATCGATTCGGGAGAAGGCGATGCCCGGGAGTAGCCCGTCCAAGGTCTCCCTGACCATCCGGAGCCCTGCGCCGCTCCGGCGATAGTGGATGTCCATGGCCCAGTTCTGAAGCGATTGCAGCGTGGCGTCGGGCGAGAACATGGTCGCCACGCCTGCGCCCGCTTGGAACGGAACAGCTCATCATGCCAGAAGGACTGGCCCGGCGGACTGAACCGCCGCGAGACGCCGTACCCCACCGTCATGTAATTCCGGAAAGCATGGGCCAGCGCGTCGTCCAGGGCGTGCAGCGTTGCCTTAATTCCGTTCAAACACGTCCAGCATGCGGTCGCCGCGGCGCAGCGTGAACTCGATGGTCCTCTGCTCACCGGCAGCCGTAATCAGGTTCGCGCGAAAGAGGCAGGAGTTCTTGCCGATCCGAATCCAGGTGTCCGGATTTCCGAGCAACTCCGGCAAGGCGTTGCTGCCGGCCATCAAAAGCGCAACCGACCGCAGGATCGTGCTCTTCCCGCACCCATTCTCGCCGAGCAGCATGGTCCACCGCCGGGTCGGAGCGTCGCGGCCTTCGAAGGCGAGGTCGATATGCTCCAGCGAGCGGACCTTCTCGAGTTCTAGTCTGAGCAGGAACTTACTCGTCCTAATTGTAAGGCGGCCAGCGATCCTCAGACCGGGTTTACCAACCGTGCAATCTTGGCTGCAATTGCCTTTTTCACTGCTTCCGTCTCGATGGCCCGAAACTTCTCGAGCGCAGAATTACCACGGTCCTCGTCCGTTGGATCATACAATCGGCACTCGCCGAATCGACCTGTGAAGGCCGATTCCGCCTCGGACGGAATGCTCGAAGCGCGCGAGATCCTGGATCTCGACCTGCACGCCGAACTCGCCGTGCTCTCCGCATGCGAAACCGCGCGCGGAGAAACTCGGTCCGGCGAGGGATTGGTCGGCATGGGTTGGGCCGTGATCATGGCGGGCACGCCGTCGGTGGTGGTAAGCCAATGGAAGGTGGACTCGGCCAGCACCGCGCAGCTGATGCTGGCGTTTCATCGCGACGTTCAAAAAGGACTCGCCCGCCCGGGTCCTCTGCAAGGGCAAGGCCGAGTCGCTGCGCCGGGCCGCGAACGAGCTCATCCGTACGCCGCAATATCAGCACCCGTTCTATTGGGCCGGATTCCAGTTATTGGGCGACGGCTACTGACTGCCCGGCTTCGGATCCCCGGAGGTCGCGAGCGGCGAAAGCGGCGTGGTAGGCCCGGCTGGACTCGAACCAGCGACCCTCAGCTTAGAAGGCTGATGCTCTATCCACCTGAGCTACGGGCCCGTCTATACGAGTTTACCGCACTGTAATTTCCGCTAAAATCGGAGAGCCGTAACGGCAGAGGAGGATTTACCATATGACCCCTGCGACGATTCCACAGGGCTTTCGCGATACCAATCGCATCTTTGAAGAAGAAGTGGTCGGCAAGGGCGATTTCGCCGCGCTCGCGCGCGTGTACACAAACGACGCCACCATCCTTCCCCCGGGCGCCGGGATGATTACCGGACTCGCGCCCATCCAGGAATTCTGGAAGCAGGCGGCCGTAGCCCTCGGGGTGAAGTCCCTGCTGCTCCACAGCCTCTCGGTGGAGGTGCTGGGAGACACCGCTTACGAAATCGGACGCGCGGAAATCGTCACCGCGGGCGACCCGATGAACGTCAAGTACGTCGTGGTGTGGAAACACGACGGCGCTTCCTGGAAGTGGCACGTGGACATCTGGAACGCCGCTTCGTAGCGCCGGGGTGCTCCTCCAGTGCGGCTCACGGCAGAATCCGGCGACTCCGGCAAGCGGCTCGACCACATGCTCCACCAACGGCTGCCGGCCTTCAGCCGCTCGCGCATTCAGCGCTGGATCCACGACGGGCTGGTCCTGGTCAATGGCGCACCGGCCCGCGCCTCGCAGCAGGTGCGGGCGGGAGACCACATCGATGTGGAACCCGCGGAAGCGCCTCCCTTGCGCGCCGTCCCCGAAGCCATTCCCCTTTCGGTGCTGTACGAAGACCAAGACGTGGTGGCCATCGATAAGCCCGCCGGCATGGTGGTCCACGCCGGGGCGGGCGTGCATTCGGGCACCCTGGTGAATGCGCTCCTGCATCGCTTCGGTGCGCTCTCCGGCGTGGGCGGAACGCTGCGGCCGGGAATCGTGCACCGGCTCGACCGCTACACCAGCGGCGTCCTCCTGGTGGCCAAGAACGACGCCGCGCATCAGCGGCTGGCGGCGCAGTTTTCCGGACGCCAGGTAGAGAAGGTCTACCTGGCGCTGGTGCACGGAAACGTGATGCAGGAGAGCGGACGCATCGAGCGGCCCATCGCGCGCGACCCGGTGCGCCGCACTCGCATGACCGCGCGGCTGGCCGAAGGGCGCGCCGCCTGGTCCGAGTACCGCGTGCTGCGGCGCTTCGCGCGGTTCACGCTGCTCGAAGTCCGCATCGGCACCGGCCGCACCCACCAGATTCGCGTGCACCTTTCGAGCATCGGCCACCCGGTCGCCGGAGACACCCTGTACGGCGCGCCCAGGCTCGCGCCGCCGCTGGGGCGCTACTTCCTGCACGCGCACCGCATCCGCTTCCGGCGCCCATCCGATGACCAGGAGATCTCCGTGGTATCGCCCTTGCCAGCCGAGTTGGACTCCTGGATGGAACGGATCTAGCCTGGTCCCCAACAAGTAACTGGACAGTCAACAAGCCAGGTGGGGCAGGCCGTCGCTTTCTAAGGAACATGTCGCTAAGCCACTGAATATAGATTTGTTAGCGAATTCAGAAATTTGGCGAATATTGGCGAAGGCCGGCCTGTTCCTTTACGTCTTGGCCCGCCCCGCGGGCAGCAGGCTTTTGTGGCCTGCCTTGGCGCAGTTGGCGAACAAGCGCCCAGATCTCTCAGCGCTCTCCATGTCCTCCGTTTTCTCAGGTTTGGACTTTCTCTTGGTTTCTCCGCGTCTTCCTCCGCGTGCGTGCTCCGCGCCTCCGCGTCGAAAAGGTAATTCGAACAGTTATAATGCTTCTGCTCCGCGCCCCAGACGGCAAGGCCCAGTACAACGATGGCGCCCAATCGAACCCAAACTTTCATATGTCCCGATGGAACGGATCTAGCCTGGCCTCCAACAGGTAACTGGACAGTCAACGAGCCAGGTGGGGCAGGCCATCGCTTTTTGTGGCCTGCCTTGGCGCAGTTGGCGAACAAGCGCCCGGATCTCTCAGCGCTCTCCATGTCCTCCGTTTTCTCAGGTTTGGACTTTCTCTTGGTTTTCTCCGCGTCTTCCTCCGCGTGCTCCGCGCCTCCGCGTCCGAAAAGGTAATCCGAACAGTTATAATCGGGACATATGAAAGTTTGGGTTCGATTGGGCGCCATCGTTGTACTGGGCCTTGCCGTCTGGGGCGCGGAGCAGAAGCCTACCCAGCCGCCCAAGCCCACCGTCGAGCAGGCCGACGACAGCAACCGCATCATCGTGGACGTCACGCGCGTGAACATGCTGTTCACCGTCACCGACAAAAAAGGACGCTTCGTCACCGACCTCAGCAAGGCCGATTTCGAAGTGATCGAAAACAAGCGTGTCCAGCCGATCATGGAATTCAGCGCGGAGAGCGACCTGCCCCTGCGGCTGGCAGTCCTGATCGATACCAGCAACAGCATCCGCGACCGCTTCAAGTTCGAGCAGGAGGCCGCCAGCGAATTCCTCAAGAGCGTCGTCAAATCGTCCCAGGACAAGGCCATGGTGGTGAGCTTCGACACTTCGCCCGAGCTGGTCTCCGACCTGATCGACGACACCGACAAGCTGGATCGCGCCATCCGCGATCTCCGCCCCGGCGGCGGCACTGCCCTGTATGACGCCATCTATTTCGCGTGCAAGGACAAGCTCCAGCAGGACCAGCCCAAGCACAAGTTCCGGCGCGCGGTGGTGATTCTGAGCGACGGCGAAGACAACCAGAGCCGCTACACGCGCGACCAGGGGCTCGAAATGGCGCAAAAGGCCGACTCCGTGGTCTACGCCATTTCGACCAACATCACCCGCGTGGATACCGACGGCGACAAGATCCTGAAGTATTTCACAGCCGAGACCGGCGGGCGCGCCTTTTTCCCGTTCAAGGTGGAAGACCTGGAGCAGTCCTTCGAGAACATCGCCAACGAGCTGCGGCACCAGTACAACATCTCCTACCGCCCGGAACCCCTGTTGACCGACGGCCTGTTCCATCTCATTGAGGTCCGGGTGAAGAACCGTAAGGACCTCATCGTGCACGCCCGTAAGGGCTACTACGCTCCCAAGCTCTAGGTGGGCAGGCGCTTTCGCCGGCGCTTTCGCCTGCCAAACACTGTATCTTGTATACTGACGTTGTCTGGGTGAGGCTGGCTGTCGCGCTGCCTTGGAGTGGGGGTGGCGGAATCCGCACGAGCATTTTCCATCGTACCTGTTGATGAGGGGACTCTGCGAGGCAGCTTGCCCTGGAAGAGGGGATACCATGAATCGGCTCCGCGCTGCTTGCATGCTGACTGTGCTCACCGCCCTGGCGGGCCCGGCCTCGGCGCAATACATCCTCCTGGTTACCCAGCCGGCCAGCCCCGTTACTTACGGCCAGCAGGTGGCTCTGGTGGCCTATTTGTATGGGAACAGTAACTGTACGGGAGACGCTGTAAGCTTTTACGAGGTTTTCAATGGTGGCACCTTTATTGGGAACCTCCTCGGCACTTCAGCCGCAGCGCCGACCTCTGGTCCTCCCGTAACAAGTTGCATCGCCGCGATCGTGGTGCCGAACTCCACTACCGCAACCTTCTCAGTCGGCACACACATGCTGCAGGCCTACAGCACTGGATTCCTAACCTTGTCACCCATCAATCTGGTGGTCAACAAGGCGTCCACTACCACGACCCTCGGGTCGGCGCCCAATCCGTCCACCTTTGGCCAGACGGTGACACTGAGCGCACAGGTTTCCCCCTTGGGCGCGACGGGAACGGTCACTTTTTTCGATAACGGAGCCACGCTGACGGCTGGCAGCGTAGGCTATGGGGGATTCGCGACGGCGGAGACGAACGCCTTGACGGCCGGCAATCACACCCTGACAGCCTCATATGGCGGCGATCCGAACTATAATCCGTCGAGCGCCCAACCTCCGGTCAGTCAGACGGTCAATCAGGCACCGACTACGACCTCTCTGCAGGCCGCTCCACCGACGTCCGTGGCCGGTCAAACCGTGGCGCTGACGGCGAGCGTGTCCCCTGCCGGCGCGACCGGATCAGTCACTTTCCTCGACAATGGAAACCCCATTGGCGGCGCACCGCTGAACGGGGGGACAGCCAACTTCTCCACTTCCTCGCTGTCCGTTGGAAGCCACTCACTGACCGCCTCCTATCCCGGAAACACGAACTACACGTCGAGTGTCTCATCACCGGTCACCGAGTCTGTCGCCCAAGTGACCACCACCGCGCTCACGGCCAATCCCAACCCCTCCGTGGCCGGCCAGAATGTGACCCTCACGGCCACCGTAACGCCCGCCAATGCCACCGGAACCGTGTCGTTTTACGATGGCGCGAGCCTGCTGGGAACCGGCTTCCTGGGCAACGGCGCCGCCTCCTTAACTGCGAGTTTTTTGGCCGGCAACCACTCACTCACCGCTTCCTACGGCGGCGATGCCAACAACGCGCCGAGCACTTCCCCAGCCGTCAGTCAGTCGGTCACACCTGCCACGCCCGGGACCATCACTTCGCTCGTCCCCTCCACCGCCGCAGCCGGCAGCGCGGGTTTCACCCTGACCGTGAATGGCGCCGGATTTAGCGGTGGCGCCACGGTGCAGTGGAACGGTATAGGGCTTTCCACAAGCCCCCTCAGCGACACGCAGGTGACCGCCAGTGTCCCGGCCAACCTGATTGCCAGCCCGGGCACGGTCACCATCACAGTAGCAACCGCCGGAGGCAACACCGGCGGCGCGCCGTTCCTCGTCAATCCTTCCGGCCAACCCTGCAGCTTCACTCTGACCTCGTCCAGCGCCGGCTTTCCGGCCAGCGGCGGTTCCGGCAGCATCGCAGTCACCGCTTCCCGCACCGACTGCACCTGGACCGGGGCCACTACGGCGCCCTGGATCTCCGGTTTCAATACGCTCACCGGCAACGGAACACTCAAGTTCACCGTGGCCGCCAACACCGGCGCCACCAGCCGCATCGGCGCCATCGGCATCGGCGCGCAGAACTTCAACGTGATTCAGGGCGGAACCAAGTGCACTTACACCTTGCCGTTCGCGAGCCAGGTGTTTGCCGCAGCCGGCGGCGCCGGCACGGCGATCGTGCGCGCCCCGCCCGGTTGCCCCTGGACCGCCGCCGGCGTCCCAGGGATCGCTATCACGTCTCCCACATCCGGATTCGGCGATGGAAGCGTGACTTATACGATCGCGCCGAATGCTTCCGCCGGCACTCTCACCGGGGCCCTGACCATCGCGAATCACCCCTATTCCGTCATCCAGTCGGGCACAGCCTCCACGGCGAATTGCACTGCCGGGGTTCCGTCGGTGACGCAGGCCGCGCTCGAAGGCCGCACCGAGACGCTGGGAGATTTACTGTTGAATTGCAGGGGCTTGAGCGGGAACCTGAAGGCCGACGTCACCTTGACCCTGAATACCAACGTCACCAACACCCTCGCCGGCAACCTCAATGCCACCGACGCCGTCCTGATAGTCAATGGAGGCGCCCCACAGAGCGGCCTCGTCGGAGGCTACAACTCACTCCGGTGGTTCGGAGTTCCCATCGTGCCGGGAGGCGATGGCGGGGCCACCTTACGCATTTCAAACGTGCGGGCCGACGCCAGCCTTCTGGCCATCTCCGGGAATTTTCAGCCCACGTCGATCGCGGGCCGCGTGAGCGTCGCCTTCCTTTCACAGGGGAATGCGAGTCAGTCGACTCTGAGCGAAGTGCCGGTGGCCGGCGCACTCCAGACCATGGCGAGCGCCGCCCCCATGCTGCTGTTCACGAAGATCCAGGCGAGCCCGCCGGCCGGCGGACTGCAGACTTTCCTGCCGCTGACTTTTCAGGAAGCCGCCGCCTCCGCGTTCCATGGCGGCACGACGCGCTTTCGTGTGGTGCTGAGTAACCTGCCTCCCACCGTCCAGGTATTTGCGCCGGTCTATCCCGCCGAAGGTACCACCCGGGCGCAGTTGTACTCCGCCGACGCCAATGGAGCGGGCGGAGCGCCGCTTACCGGCACCCAGATGGCGGGTGGGACGTATCAGCAATTGACCATAAGCGGCAACAAGGCGACCGCCACCTGGCTCGTGCTTTCCGCCGATCCGGCGCAGGTGGAGACCTGGACCTTCCCGCTATTGCTGCTCAACGCCGCAACCGGGGATTTGAACCAGATACAGATATCCGGAAACCTTGGACCCGTGAGCAATGTGACGATCTCGAGCTCCACCGCCCCTCCACAGCGCTACCAGGACTTTTCACAGGTGCAGGCGACGGTGAATCTCCGGGGTGACGGTGCGGCGTGCCAGGCGCCGGTGGGGCTGCCCGCCGTCAAGGCTCCCCAGCCTCTGCTGGGTGGAGGCTCTCCCACGTGCGGGCCGAATGTGATCGACGTTAGCGTAACGAATGACGCCACCGACCCTACCCAGACAGCCACCAACGCGAAGGTCACGGGCAATGTGCCGTCGGGTCTAAACGTAACTGGCTGTATGGGCATGGGAGGAACAACCTGCAGTCACTCCGGGAACCAGGTCACTCTCAATTGCGGAACCCTGCCGCCGGGACAGACCTGTTCCGGATCGATCATGACACAGCCGGACCCCTCCGTGCCCGGCGGTACGCCATTGGATGTCTCGGCGAGCGCCTCGAGCGACCAGCCAAATCTCGATCCCTTCTCAGCCACCGGCGATTCCAGCTTCATCCTGCTCACCGGATCGCCGGCGGCAGTGGCGGAGACGCCGGCTTCGGGCAGTGGACCCATGCAGAGTTTCACGTTCCAATTCTCGGATCCTTCCGGGTATCAGAGCCTGGGTGTGGTCAACGTGCTCATCAACAATTTCCTGGATGGGCGAGGAGCCTGCTACCTGGCGTATGTGGTTTCATCCTCCACGCTGGTTCTGGTGGATGACGCCGGCGACGCTGGGGGGCCGTACGCCGGCTCCCTCGTGCTCGGCAGTTCCAGCACGATCCAGAACAGTCAGTGCGCGGTGACACTGACTTCTGCTTTAGGCGCCGCGAACACTCTGACACTGGGTCTCAACATCGCGTTCAAGCCGGCGTTCGGCGGCAACCGGATCATAAACGTGGCGGCCCGCGACCAGGCGCAAGGGAATTCCGACTGGCAGCCCCTGGGAATCTGGCAGGTGCCGTTCACACCACCCGGGACGATCGCCGTAACGGGCCTGATACCGGCCCGGGGAGCTGCCCCGTCGGGCACGAACCAGCAGTTTGTGCTGACCCTGACGGACACCAAGGGAGCGGGTGACTTTGGAATCGTGGATGTGCTGATCAACAAATTCATCGACGGGCGGCAGGCCTGCTACCTGGCCTATGTAGCATCGTCCGGCTCGCTGATCCTGATAGACGACACCGGCGATGCCGGAGGCCCGTACGCCGGGTCGATGGCGTTGAACGGGGGCTCGGGAACCATCCAGAACAGTCAGTGCATGGTCAGTGGAACGGGCTCGGCGGCAAATCTCACGCCGAACACGCTCACCCTGACGCTGAACATTACGTTCAAGGCAGCCTTGGCCGGCAATCGCGTGGTATACGCCGCCGGCCGTGACGGCACCGGGGGCAACAACACCGACTGGCAGGCAGTGGGGACATTCACCGTGCAGTAACCGGGAGTTTCCGGTCCCGATCCCGTTTTCTGCGGCGTGTGGTACACTCTGGGCGACTGGTAAATCCCTCCGCTATCTTGCGGGGTCTCGCTATCGGCTGGATTTCGGGCAGGTTCTCCCGTCGGAGAGCTTGCCGGGAAAGAGACGATACGATGAATCGACTCCGCGTTGTTTGCATGCTGTCCCTGTTCACGGGCCTGGGAGATTCGGCCTTGGCGCAGCCGACAACAGTCAGCCTCGCCATCTCGCCGCCCAGCCCCATTAGCTAGTGTCCTGTGTCAGAAGTCCTGTAAAATGACGGTACTAAGTTGGTCAGCGGTCCGGC
>OMOG01000626.1 GCA_900290305.1 Candidatus Sulfopaludibacter sp. SbA4 | reverse complement strand
CCTCCTGGTCGCCTGGCGGCGGCAGACTGGACGCCGTTCGCGCACACGCTCCGCGGCATAACCGGCGGGATTCTCACCCGATCAATTTTTCCAGATACGCCTTGGCCGCGAGGATGTCGGCGGTCTGCTTTTCTCCGCGGATTTCGCGCTCGATAGTCAGTGGGTTGGTGTAGCCGATCTTTTTGAGCTTTTCGACGATCACCGGAAAATCCACTTTGCCCTGACCGATGGGGACCTCTTCGCCGAGCTTTTTCGGGTCGGTGGGATAGAGCCCGTCCTTGGCATGTACGCCCTGAATGTAAGGCGCCAGGATGTCTACGGCATCGACCGGATTGGCCTTGCCGTACAGGATCAGGTTGGCCACATCGAAGTTCACGCCGACATTGTCCAGGCCGACGTCGCGAATGGCGCGCACGAGGGTGATGGGCGTCTCCTGCCCGGTTTCGCAGCGAAAGTTCTGGCCGTTGTTCTTGCAGTACGCCGCCACGGTGCGGATGGCTTCCACGGCTTCGGTGTAGAGCGGGTCGTTGGGGTTCTCGGGAATGAATCCGCAGTGGCTTTGCACGGCGGGAATGCCGGTCTTCTTGGCAAATTCCGAGACCTGCTTCATGTTGGCGATGCGGGCCTCGCGGTACTGGCGTGGAACCAGCCCGATGGTAAGCGGCCCCTGATAGAAATCGTAGACCGCGGGACCGGGCCCGCCCGCGACGGCAGAAGTCGCTTCCACGCCGTATTGGTCGAGCGCCTTGCGCAGGCTGGCGGCGGTGTCGTCGTCGAGGTCGCGGACGCTCACCTGGCAGGTGGGGAATCCGAGCTCGCGTACGCGCCGGATGGCCGCGCCGGGATCGGGAGAGATGCCGAGGATAATCCCCAGCCGCATTTTCCTGGAGGAGGGAGTTTGCGCGGCGGCCGGCAGGGCGAGAGCGGCTGCCGCGGCCTGAAAGAATCGACGCCGGTCATAGTTAGGCATTTGGCATGATTCTACACCGGTGGAGGGCAGGCGCGTTTCCCTTATTCCTTATCCCGCGATTCTGGTGGCTAATGTCATGTCGATGGCGGCAGAGGGGCCCAATTGATGGTGTGGATCGCGCTGTACGCGGGGTCGTGGCGCGCGATGAGCCGCGGCGCGACCGGCTGGGCGTTCGGGCTGTCGAGCGTGCCGGCGCTGTTGAGCGTGGCCGGGGCTGTGGCTTTCTCTCGCCTGTGACCGGACGTCCCGATGAGTCGGGACGCGGCAGGCACGAGTGCCTGCGCCACATTTTCATCGAGCGTTGTCGTGTAGCCTGAAAGAGCGGCCATCTCCCCATGCTCGAAAAACTCCTCACCGAACAGCAGAATCCGGCTTCGGCCGGGATCGACGCACTGCCTACGGAAGAAGCGCTGCGGATCATTAATGCCGAAGATCGCAAGGTGGCGGAGGCGGTGGAGCGCGAGATCCCGGCAATTGCGCGGGCGGTGGATGCCATCGTGGCGGCGCTGGAGCGCGGCGGGCGGCTGTTCTACCTGGGGGCGGGAACCAGCGGGCGGCTGGGCGTGCTGGACGCTTCGGAATGCCCGCCCACGTTCAGCGTGCCGCCCGAACTGGTGCAGGGGATCATGGCCGGCGGCGAGGCGGCCCTCAGCCGCGCGACCGAAACCACCGAGGACGATCCGGCCATCGGGGTTCGCGATCTGCACGCGCGCGGATTCACGGAGCGCGACGTGCTGGTGGGAATCACGGCGAGCGGAAGGACGCCGTATGTGCTGGGGGCGGTCGCGGAAGCGAAGCGGATGGGCGCGGTGACGGTGGGGATCGGTTGCACGCCGGATTCGGACCTGGCGCGCGCGGTGGAGTTTCCGATCACGCCGGTGACGGGGCCGGAGATCGTGGCGGGCTCGACCAGGATGAAGGCGGGGACGGCGCAGAAGCTGGTATTGAATATGCTGTCTACCGAGGTGTTCGTGCGGTTGGGATACGTTTACGGCAACCTGATGGTGAACGTCCAGCCGAAGAACGTAAAGCTGGTGGACCGCGCGCGCCGCATCATCGCGCAGGCGGCGGGAGTGTCGTACGAGCGCGCGGGCGAACTGCTGGCGGACTCCGGCAACAGCGTGCGCGCGGCGATTCTGATGGGCAAGGCGGGCATGGGCCGCGAAGAGGCCGACCGGCGGCTGGCGGCGGCCGGCGGAAAGATAGCGAAGGCTCTCAATGGATAAATTTGTAATCACGGGCGGAACGGCCCTCAAGGGAGAGATCCCGACCAACGGATCGAAGAATTCGGCGCTGCCCGCGCTGGCGGCGGCATTGCTGACCGAGGAGCCGGTGACGCTGAAGCGGATCCCGCGAGTGCGGGACATCCGCACCATGCAGCGGCTGCTGGTGGATATCGGGACGAAGGCGGAAGTGGACGGGCAGACGGTGCGACTGACGACGGAGAAGATCGTTTGCCCGGAGGCGCCGTACGAGCTGGTGAAGACCATGCGCGCGTCGAGCCTGGTGCTGGGGCCGCTGGTGGCACGGTGCGGACGCGCGCGGGTTTCGCTGCCGGGCGGCTGCGCCATCGGAGCGCGGCCGATCAACCTGCACATCTTCGGGCTGGAGCAACTGGGGGCGCGCATCCACCAGGCGCACGGGTACATCGAAGCCGAAGCGGCCGAAGGACTGCGCGGCGCGGTGGTGCACTTCGACCGCATCACGGTGACAGGGACGGAAGACCTGATGATGGCGGCGGTGCTGGCGAAGGGCGAGACGGTGTTGCGCAACGCGGCGCGCGAGCCCGAGGTGTTGGACCTGGCCGAGTTGCTGATCCGGATGGGCGCG
>OMOG01000216.1:25806-39606 GCA_900290305.1 Candidatus Sulfopaludibacter sp. SbA4 | reverse complement strand
GGACGATTTCCCTGAGGCGTGCGAGGTGAAACGGTTTGAGCATAGAGGTCCTCTCAATTCCGTTGTAGCAAGACGACATTGCGGGAATGGCTGGTGGAGGACGGGATTTGTTGAAAACAATGGAAATAGAGTCGAAATTCGGACGTGACTGGGTTTTTGGGGAGGGGTGAATTCGGGCCGTTTTGGGGAGTTGGGGGGCCTATGGGCGCCGATTCCACACTGTGGGCAGCGCTTGAGATTGCGGCCGGTGAGCGGGGCGCAGAACTCGCGGAACAACCGTAGTGCGAGGTTTCCTGACAGGCGTAACCGGAAGCTTGGCGCCACGCGCCGTAGAGCGTAAACTCAGTGTTGCCCCGCAGCGCGTCTTTCCGTTACCCTGAAAGAAGGGGTGCCGATCATGGCAACAGCAACTCTTGACTGGTCCGATTGTCCCTTGGTTGAAGTCATCCCCGGCAAGGTGAGCGGCGCACCGCTGCTCAAGAACACCCGCTTGCCGGTTGAGGCCATCACCGGAAACTATGACGCTTTCCGCGAGGAGGGATTATCGCCGGATGAGGCTATTGCCGAAACTCTGGATTGCTACCCGGAAGCTGGCCTCGACGCCATCAAGGCCATTCTTAGCTATCGCGCTGCTCATCAATTTCAGGCGCAGCTTTGAAGGTTCTGTTCGATGAGGACGTACCGGCCAAGCTGGCGCGATCCCTGTCCCGACACGAAATACACACCGTTGTCACCATGCAATGGGGCGGTATCAAAAACGGTGCGCTGCTCCAGTTGATCGAACGCGAAGGCTTTGACGTGTTTCTTACTGGCGATAAGAACATGGAAAACCAGCAGCAGCTTGAAGGCCGTCCCTTTGGGGTACTGATTATGTCCGCAATCAACTGGCCGGTGGTCAGGCCGCACATTCATAAAATTTCGGCCGCCATTGACGAAGCCCGGCCCGGTACGCTCAAGACGATTGATTGCGGCGTGTTCATTGCACGTTTGAAACGCGATAGCGAATAAGGGTGTGATGGGCCGAGTGAGGGCGCATCTGAGGAGTTTGCGATGATCGGCAGGTTCCGCGGGTGGGCGGCTTTACGTCCAAATGAAAATCTTTCGGAGTGGCCGGCCATTCCGGATGAAGAGCGTACCCGTCGCCACCCTGGATGGCAGGATCAGCTACGATGCTTCGGGGCGAGATTTCAAACCGTGATTTTCATTCAATCCAGCACACGTTCGTGCTGAGTACTCCGAAGACGGGGACCCGCGGGAATTTCTCCGCGCCCTGCGCCGAGAGGAGGTGTTCGGCACGGACGCGGACGGCCCTGGTTATAACGCCGGACCCGCGGATGTGCGCCGGTTGACGCTCCATATGTCCCGCTTGTGGGAAGCCCGCGGTGGCACGACCGGCGGCGGGCTGGCCGGCCCAAGAAGGTCCATGACAGCTCTGGATTCCGGAATCGGTGGTAGGCGGGGCTCCTGCCAAAAAAATCTTCTCAAGGAGGAACAAAATGGAGCTACTGTAATACTACTCGTTGCGCAGCGTGTGCGCGGGATCGAGGCGCAAGATCCGCAGCGCCGGCACCAGGCTCGCCAGCACCGTCACCAGCAGCAGAATCCCCGCCGTGCCCACGAATGTCAGCGCATCCGTCGCGCGCACTCCATACAGCAGGTGCTCCAGGAAGCGCACTGCCACGCGCGAGAGCACATAGCCCGCGCCGATCCCCACCACCGCCAGCACGATGCCCGGCTTCATCGCCTTGCCGATCGCCTGCCCGGCGGTCGATCCCAGCGCCATGCGGATGCCGAGCTCGTGGGTGCGCTGCGCGATGGATTGCGAGATCAGCCCGGACAGTCCGATCGCCGCCAGCAGCAGCCCCAGCGCGGCCAGGATCGAGAAGAGAGCCGCATCATATCGCTGGCCCCGGGTGGTGCGCGCCTGCAGATCGTTCACGGTCTGGAACCTGGTGATGGGGAGTTGCGAATCCACGCCGGCCACCGCGGCCTGAACCTGCGCCGCCAGGGGTCCGGCTGGTCCGGTGGCGCGGATCACCCACTTCGGCGGAAACCAGGTGTGAATCATCTGGAAGTATCCATCCGGAAGCTGCGCAGCCGGCATGTACACGGTCGGCGATACGGCCAGCGGCCCCAGATCCGCCAGCCCGCTGTGCTGCTGCACATCGCCCACCACCCCCACGATCTCCCACGGGCTCCCCTCGATCTGCAAGTGATGCCCCAGCGCCTCCCTTCCACGGAAATACTTCGCGGCGAAGGACTGGCTCACCACGATTACCTTGGTCGTGTCCGCCGTGTCGGAATCGCGGAAGGTGCGGCCCTGGACCAGGGGGATCCGCATCATTTCCAGATAGCCCGCCGTGGAATAGATGCTCTCCATCCCGTGGAAATCGCGATCGCCGCCTTCCACCAGCTTGAAGCCGTCGTTCAGGGGGCGCTCGAACGGCAGCGTGAGAGCCACTGCGGCGCCCTCGACGCCGGGAATCTGGCGGATGCGTTCCAGGCTCTGGGTGTACAGCCGGTTTACCGCGGCGGACGTCTTGTATCGCGCATCCTGCAGCGAGCCCTGCGCGCTGATGATGTTGCGGGTGTCGAAGCCCGGATTGAGCCCGTTCAGATACTCCAGCGTTCGCACCAGCAGCCCGGCGCTCACCAGGAGGACCAGGCTGAGCGCCACTTCGCAGGCGACCAGAGCCTGCCGCGACCAGCGCCGCCGTCCTCCGGCCACGCCGCGCCCGCCTTCCACCAGCACCGAGCGGATGTCCAGCCGGCTGGTGGAGAGCGCCGGCATCAGCCCGAATAGAAGGCTGGTCAGCACGGAGATGGCGATCATCGCCAGCAGCACCCGCGCGTCGATTCCAATGGGATGCCACAACTCGAAATGCTCCGCGCCGAGTCGCTTCAGCCATCCGATCGTCAGCGTCCCGATCCCGATTCCCGCGGCGCACCCTCCCAGCGCCAGCAGCAGGCTCTCCACCAGCAGTTGGCGCACGATGGCGGCGCGCCCGCCCCCCAGCGCCATGCGCGTGGCGATCTCGCGGCTGCGGGTGGATGAGCGCGCCAGCAGGAGTCCCGCGATGTTCACGCAGCCGATCAGGAGAACCGCCAGCACCGCTCCCCAGGTAATCAGCAACTCGCTGCGTACTTCGCCTGTAAGCCCGGTCTGCAGGGGGATGATGCGCTCCTCCCAAGCCGTCCTGCGCCGGAAATTGGGTTCCACGATGCCGTGGCTGAGGGCCTTGAGCTGCCCGTTCGCCTGCTCCCACGAGACGCCCGGCTTCAGCCGCGCAACCACGCCGTAATTCAAGCCACTGCCCTCGCCCGTGCGCGACGGGTGCAGGGGAGTCCACACATCCACGGGAACATCCGTGCGAAAGCCCCGCGGCATGATGCCGACTACGGTGCAGGGCTCGCCCCGCAGAGTGATGGCGCGGCCCAGCACGGAGGCATCGCCGTTGAAGATGCGCTGCCAGAAATCATAGTTCAGCACGGCGATGGGAGGCCCGCCGCGCACGTCCTCAGTGCGCAGGAACTCGCGGCCGAACTGCGGCGCGACGCCCAGAACCCGGAAGAAGCCGGCCGAGACCCGCTGCTGGTGGATGGATTCCAGGTGCCCCGGCGCCGCAAAATTGACTTCGCCCGATCCGGTATAGGCCGCCACATCCAGCGTGGAGGCGCCATCGCGAACGCTTTCGAACAGCGTGCCGGTCTGGCTGGTGCTGGTATCTCCTCCGCCGAACACCGTGGTCACCATCGCCAGGCGGTCCACCTGCGGGTAGGGCGCCGGACGCAGGAGTACCGCATCCAGCACGCTATAGATCGCGGTGTTGACCCCAATGCAGAGTCCGAGCGTGGCTAGTACCACCAGGGTGAACGCGGGGCTCTTGCGGAGTTGCCGAAAAGCAAAGCGGACGTCTTTCCAAAGTGGCATAGATCCTCAAGCATATGACGCTACCGCCGCGAAAAAGTTCTTCAGATTCTTGAGAATCGGGAGCGCGTCCGCCGACTAAATGGTTGTACCGGACCTTGTATTTGGCCGGCTGTTGGTATATATCTTTACTGGGGCCGTTCCGCATGTGCGGTTCGGCATTTGTTGTCTGGTCTTTCAAATTGAGCCGACGGGCAGGCCGAAATGGGGATTCGACCTGCCGCTGGTTCGGCGGCGATCCCCAAGGAGCCGGGTGCCATGAAAACTTCGGCGCGTGAGACTTCGCTGTGCGCCTTATGGGTGGGCGTTTCCAAAACCGACGGTTCACTCTTGCATGAGATCTTCCGTAAGGCCGGTTGGCGCCTATTGGCGGCCCGGGAACGGCGGCGCGCCATGAGTTGCCTGGTACGCAATCCCGTCCAGGTGGTGATCGCCGAAAGGGATCTGCCCGACTGGAATTGGAAGAAGGTGCTGGGCGACCTCCGGCTCCTCGCCGCGCCCCCGCAACTCATCGTCACCTCACGCGACGCCGACGACTACCTGTGGGCCGAGGCTCTGAATGTGGGGGCCTACGATGTACTCTCCCAGCCTTTGGATCGCGACGAAGTAGAGCGCGTGGTGGCATCCGCCCGGCGCCACTTCGAGGCCGGTCCGCATCAAACCGTGGCCGCCTCGGCGTGAGAGCAAGCTGTCAGCGGTCAGGCTGCAAGTGCGGCCGCGCTAAAGGCAATACTGTTCACTCTTGGGTGGTGAGAGCACAGACGACGGCGACGGGCCGATTAAAAATGGGCCTGCAGGTTGAAAACCTGCCCCACGAGTGGCTGCTACTGCGACCGCCAGTCCGAGCGGAGCCCTTTCCTGATCACCACATCCGTTCCCGAGAACCGGAACAGGCCGGCGTGCTCCTCGCCGGGTCTCGGAATCAGGATCGGCGCCGACCTTCTAGCCCGGCTTCTGGCCGCCACTACTTCCCGGGTGTAATCGCGAACCGCCGTCAATGGGACCTTGGAGCCGCCGATCTCCAGGCTCTCCGGCTTCAGCACGACGATCACCTCGGCCGGAGACAGGTGATAGGTCTGCACGCGGAGCAGCCGGCCCTCCACTACCGAACCGGCGCGCGCCAGCACTTTTTGCTTCCCATCGCGGAGCGGCGAGACCAGGCGGCAGAAGAAGGAATCGCCCGCGGCCGCCGTGCCGGCCGGAATCGGAGCCGTCAGCTCGAGCGTGAATGGCAAGCCCGCCGGCACGCTCGCAGGCCTCGCCGGTGCGCTTCCGGCCTTTCCCGGTGCGGCCGCCGCGGGCTCCTCCTCAAAAGTGATGGTCGATTCGCCGCGGTACTCGCGGCAGTTGGCGAAGGTGGTGGTGTTCTCGGTCTCCTCCCCGTCCTGGTACACGAACCGCTGCCGCGCATGGGTTGGCAGGAGGACGGGTGCGTCGCCGATCTGGGCAATCCCGAAATCCATGTCGGTCTCCAGCATGCACTGGTTGGTGGCCGGCGGGAGCTCGGCCGTCTGCACCGACATGCGGACCACGTCCTCCGTCTCGGGGTCCACCAGAAATCTTCCGCCGTAGGCCGTGTAGATCCACAAGTCGTCTTTCGTCTTGATCTTGTAGTGGCTGTCTTCGCGCCGCACCTGAAACGAGTACTCCAGCAGGCTGCGGCCATCGGCCACGGTGTTTTTCTCGAACGCGAACTGTGCCTGGTCCTGCTGGAAGACGACGCTCAGAAAAGCGCCAAAAGCGCCCGATCCGATGGGCCCCTCGCGGACCAGGTGGCCGACGTCGGCGTCGTCAAACTTGCTGGCCCCCACCCACGAAAAGATCTCGCCCCGCTGCACCATGGCCACGTCCAGGCGCAGCCGGTCGGTCGACAGAAGCCGCAACCCCGGGTCCTTAGTGGGATGCTGTCGCTGCTCCAGCAATACCGGGCAGGCACGGGGGCGGTTGGCGGGCGCGGGCCGGTAAAAATCCCGGTTCACCGTTTCGACACAGGTGTAGTTGGGGATGACCTTTCCGGCGGCCACCACTTTGGCGGTCACCCGCTTCAACACTTCAATGGGATCGTGCTCCGCGGGGCTTGCCAGGGACGTGCTGAGGGTGATCGCCAGACAGCCACCCAGCAGACGCAGGGCGGGGTGGTGAACCATCCCGTTCTGGTGATTTCGCTCCACTCACTTCCAGCTTTTCCCAGCGTAGCGCAATGGCGCAACCGCGGCTTCGCTGGGCGCCCGATCTCGATGAAGAGACACAGGCAAGAATGCCTGTGCCACCAAGATGCGGGCCGCCATGTGCCGGATCGCGTCGGCGAAATCGTGCGGCGCCCAGACGGCGATGGTCTCCCCCTTGAAACGCCCCATCAACTGCTCGACGCAGTCCGGGATGTTGTGCGCCGGCTCGGGAACGATTCCCTCGGGGTCGTCCGGAGGCCGCGGATAGCCGCGCGCCGCGCGTCCCCCTCGGCCCCCGCCCCGGCCCGCTGTGGGACCCGTGGCCTGCCCAAAGAGCAGCGGATTCGGTGGCCGGTACTGCACATAAAAGAGCGGGGCGGCCGCCGCTCGATGCGGATCCGGCTCCTCCACCGGGATTTCGTCGCGCGGCCGCGTCAGCGGCCCCAGCAGGATGACCGCATCCGGCGGCTCAGGATACCGCAACTCGGTTTGCAGCAGGTCCGCCAGCCACTCGCCCGAACGGCTGCGCTTCTGCAGCGTGCGGTAATCCACCAGCGCAAGTTCGAGCTGGTTGAAGGCCGCGGCCACTTCCCCGAGATCCGTACTGGTGAAACTATTCTTGCGCAGGAGCACGGCCTGTTGATCGAGGTTGAACACGACCACGCGCAGGAATCGCGCCGGCAATTGTTCGATCACGGAAGTCAGCGAGCCCACCAGCATCGCAACATCGTCCGGCTGCAGTTTGGACGCATTCGGCGAAAGCGGAGCCGCATGGACGATCACCGTGAGCCGCCCGATCCTGGGTCTGGTTTTGGATTCCGGAACAGGCGGACTGTTTACCTGGAGTTCCTCTACCGCCCCGGGCGGTGTGGTGGGCTTCAGTTCGCGCTCGCTGCCCGCGCGCCTGGCTTGCATGCGCCACCGGCCGCGGCACACCCGGTGCAGGTCGTCTTCCACCAATGCTTCGGCCGCATAGGCGCCCTCGCCCACCACGAAGGTCCCCGCCACTTCGCCATCGAGCTTGGTTTGGGGCACCGCGGGCAGACTCTCGGTGCTGGTCAGGTAGGTGGGTTCGCGGCCCTCCGGAGTCACTCGAATCACGGTCTTGATCTGGTGTCCCGGCCCTCGAAACTGGTTGAGCGGTACTTCGATGGTGTAACCGGTTTGGAAGCGGAATCCGAAGTTCAGCGCCGGACGGACGCTCGCGACGTCGCAGCGCAGGGGCGGGGCGGTGGCCGCCGAGTCAAAAGCCTGCCGCACGCCGGCAATCTGTTTCGGGTCGATGAACGATTGCGCTGCTGCCGCGGCCCATACGGTCAACACCAAGCCGCCGGTTCGCAACACCATGATGGCCTCAGTCCGCGTCTTTCCGGTTCCACTCCTAATGTATTGCCCAGCACTCTCCGGCGCAAGCAAAATACAACAACTCCAACCCCCGCTCTTATGCTAGTCTCCTGAAATATGCATGCCTCCGTTGGAGTTTCGAATCGCCTTCGCGCGCACCTGGCGGACCCGGCCGGCAAGCTGGACATCGGCGAAATCGCCAGCGACGGTCTCGACGTATTGCCGGTCCTGGCGGAATTCCTTCGCGAGGATCTGCCCATCGGCCAGACGGAGCGCCTGGAGGCCATATTGAAGGCCGTACTGCTGAACGCCTTCCAGAAGCCCGTTTCCGGGCCGGATGCCCGCCGCATCGCCCTCTTCCAGAAGAGCCTCGGCTTCATATTGAAATACAAGTCGTATGCCGTCAAAGCCGCCAGCCCGCTGGGTTACTCCATCTTCCTGCAAAACGAGCGCGAGGGCTTCAGCTTCCAACGCCACATCGTGCACAAGCTCGAGGTCTTCCACATCCTGGGTGTCAAGCCCGGCGGTTACGTGTTCCTGTGCGACTCCGAGCATTGGAATCGCGTGTACCAGCCGGAATCGTTCGCGCGCTGGTTGGATGGCGAGTCGAATGCGGCCTACGACCCCTACCGCTTCGAGCCGCGGCCGGGCGACGTGTTCGTCATTTCCGAACTGGGAGTGGTGCACACCGTCGTGGGTTGCGTGCTCGAAGAGTACGCGACCGTTTCGACCGACATGGTGGAGCGCCTGTACGATCAGAACGCGGGCAAGCCGATTCCTGCGGGCTTCAACCGCGCCAATGCGGAGGCCACCATGCGCGCGCTGGAGGCTCCGCAAGGCAACCGCATCGTCAGCGGCAATGAGCACCGGCACTTTCGTGACGTCCGGCCCGAATGGGTCCTCGGCGGCGAGCGGATTCTGCTGTGCGATTCCTTTGTGCGCGCCGCGCGCTACCACATCGGCCCGAAAATGGAGACCGCCACCCTGCAGGACGGCGAGCGCGCCACCTCGCTGCGGATTTTCGGCGGACACGGCAGCATCCTGATTGCCGATAATTCCGAGCAGGGGCACTCGCAGCCGCGGGTCGAGTTCGGACCCAGCGATCTGTTCCTGATTCCTCCCGGGATTCACTACTCGCTCGGCAACGAGTCGAGCGGCTACCTGGAGTATTCCGAGCACGTGATTGCGCCCGGCGTGGCGTTCATCTAGGTCTCCAACCATTCCCTTACCCGGACGAGGCCGGAACCAAAGGAAACCGTGTCCTTGACGGACCCAGAGGGTACCCCGGCGCAGAGCACGCGGAGGAAGACGCGGAGAGAAAACCAAGAGAAAATCAAAACCTGAGATCACGGAGAAAGCGGAGAAACGCTGAGAAAACCGCGATCTGGGTCGCCCTCAGTTGTAATGGGCCGCGTTCACATCCGCGAAGTGCGCCAGTTCCGGCGGCAACTCCTCCAGCGCGAACACCGAATTGGTCGGGCAAACCGGAACGCATGCCCCGCAATCGATGCAATCGTCCGGACTGACGTAGAGGTGCGGCGCCTCGGCGAAACCGGCCTCGTCCTGCTTGGGGTGGATGCAGTCCACCGGGCAGGCTTGGACGCACAATTCATCTTTCGTACAAGTATCGGTAATTACGTATGCCATAAGGATGCCCCCGTGCAATTCGGATGCCACGCCAGTGTCGCGGCAAACAACAGATAACAGGAGGTGGAATTCTACAACAGGCCGGAATTGGGTGAGCGAATCCGCGCAGCCTTGCACTGGGCGCGGCTTCTTCACCCGGCACGGTAAACTGATGCTTGATGAAAATCGAGTCTTTGATGAAAATAGAAACGGTGGCCGTTCACGCCGGACGGCGCATCGATCCTTCCACCGGCGCCGTCACCCCTCCGATCCACCTGTCCACCACCTTCGAGCGCAGCGCCGACGGCGAGTACCCGCTGGGCTTCAGCTACTCCCGCGAAGGCAATCCCAACCGCCGCGCGCTGGAGGAATGTCTGGCCGAGCTCGAAGGCGGCAAAGACGCCCTGGTCTTCTCTTCCGGACTTGCCGTGGCCACGGCACTGGTGCAAGGCCTGGAACCCGGCGACCATATCGTGGCCCCGGACGACGTGTACTGGGGACTGCGCAAAGTCATCGGCGACGTCTTCGGTAAGGCGGGTCTCGAAACCACATACGCCGACATGACCGATCCCGACGGGGTCCGCGCGGCCCTCAAGCCTTCCACGCGCCTGATCTGGGTCGAGACGCCTTCCAACCCGCTCATGAAGGTCACAGACCTGGCCGCCATCGCCACTCTCGCGCGCCAGGCCAGTCCCAACATCGTGACGGTCTGCGACGGCACTTTTGCCACACCGATCCTGCAGCATCCGCTCGATTGCGGCATCGACATGGTGTGCCACTCTACCACCAAGTACATCGGCGGCCACAGCGACGTGGTGGGCGGAGCGCTCATCACCCGGCACGATAACTATCTCTTCGAGCGGGCGCGGCGCGCGCAGCGCTATGGCGGCGCGGTGCCTTCTCCTTTCGATTGCTGGCTCACCCTGCGCGGCATCGATACGCTGCCCTACCGCGTGCGCGCCCACTCCGAGAATGCCCTGCGGGTGGCGCGCCATCTCAAGATGCACGACGCCGTCGAAGCTGTGCACTACCCGGGCTTGCCGGATCACCCCGGTTACGAAATCGCGGCGCGCCAGATGGCGGCATTTGGCGGCATGCTCTCGTTCCAGGTGGCCGGCATGCGCGAAGCCGCGATGAATGTGGCCGCCCGCTGCCGGTTGTTCATCCGCGCCACCAGCCTGGGCGGCGCGCACAGCCTGATCGAGCATCGCGCCTCGGTGGAAGGCCCCCAGACGCGCACTCCGCAAAACCTTCTTCGCTTGTCCATCGGCCTGGAACACCCCGACGACCTGATCGCCGACCTGAACCAGGCGCTAGGGTAGCGGGGGCGCCGGGGGGTCGCCGCTACGGCCCGCAAGCGGGGGTCTTGCCGCCGCCATGTAAAATCACGCCTCACCACCCTTTACTTCACCCACCGATTATGTTGTACACTGATGTTGACGTTATTTCGCTTGTTTTATCTCTACACCATTTCGATTCTCGACCAGAGAATTCCCCGGGCATTCAGCCCAACTTCGCTTTGCTTCCATTCGCCGCTCAAACGCCTAACCACCGATGTATCCTAGAAACTTTCCTCCTCGCAGGCAGAATCGCAGAGAGAACGTGAACGAGTCGATCCGCGCGCGCGAAGTCCGCGCGGTCTTCCCGGACGGCACTACCGAGATCATGCCCACCTCGGCCGCACTGCGCAAGGCGCAGGAACTGGGCCTCGATCTCGTCCTGGTGGCTCCCACCGCGGTACCTCCGGTTGCCAAGGCTGTGGATTTCGGACACTACCAGTACGAGCAGAAAAAGAAACAGCATGACGCCAAGAAGAAGCAGCACGTGGTCCAGGTGAAGGAGCTCAAGTTTCGGCCGAACACCGACGATCACGACTACGACTTCAAAAAGAACCACGCCATCCGCTTCCTGGCGGAAGGAAACCGCGTGAAGGCCGTGGTGCAGTTCCGGGGGCGGGAAATCGCCCACACCGATCTCGGCAAAAAGCTGCTCATGCGTTTCGCCGCCGACCTCGTCGCCCATGGCAGCGTGGAAGGCCAGCCTCGCCTGGAAGGCCGCAACGCGCACATCCTCATCAGCCCCGTGAAAGCCGCCGGCGCCAAACCCGAGAAGCCGCCCCAGCCGGCGCCGCAATAGACTTGCCACTGCGGGACCGTATAATCCAGCACGGCACGTGGTACCCGTCCCGCAATTTCCGGGGCCGGATTCACGCGTGGCCCACTATAATGCTCTGGAACGGCACATCGCATTCCAGCCGTTCGGAGGAGAAATGCACACAAATCGAGTTCCCAATCGTGCCCGTGCCAGGGCAGGATTCACGCTGATCGAACTGCTGGTGGTCATTGCGATCATCGCCATTCTGATCGGCCTGCTGCTACCCGCCGTCCAGAAAGTGCGCGAGGACGCGAATAAAGCCGCTGCCCTGACCGATTCCAGCCAGATCGTGATGGCTGTGCTTGGTTACGAGAAACTCCACGGCTCCCTCACCACCAGTTTTCTCGCTCTGGTGGACGCCAACCTGCTCCCGCCCGCGGCCATTAATTGGGGGGATGGTTCCCTTGGCGACGGCGGTCACACTTTTCACATCACTATAAGCGGCAACGGGTTTCAGGTGACGGCCACGCCGGTCTCACCCGCCTCGTTCGATATGTGCACCATACAGTGGACGTCTTACACGGGAACCACCAGGCCGTCCTGCACACCCATCCCGAACGCCGATGCCCTGCGCGGACAGTTTCTCCTGAGACTCGCCGCCGCCGGAGCGATGCTGGAGGCGTTCAATATCTTCGCCATGGGCGACGGGTCGGTCCTGCCCACTCCAATCAGGACTGACGTTACGACCGTTCAGGAATTCCTGGAACAGCGGGGAGTGGTTGACGAAACCCTCCAAGGCAACCTCGGTGATCCGAATTTCGGCGGCCTGGATCTCAATCATGACGGCACGGTGACCATGGCCGAATTATTTCCCCCGGTGACGCCCACGACGTCGGATTCAGTTGGCCCAGTGGCGGGGATCGGGGGCATTCTGCCCTACATTCGGCAGTTTTTCATGCCGGGAGCCGGAGGCGAGAACACTTCGATGATCGGGGTCCGGCAGGCGGATCTGCCTTCGGACTACTGCAAACCGGATAGCGACCACGGCAACGCCAATGGCCACTCGACTTGCCCGGTTTTCGCAACTCCAGTCGGCCCGCAGTAAGACCTGAGTTCAGAATTCCGGCCTGCCCACTCGGACCACATTCGCGGCGGTACCTCCGGTACGGCCAGTCCGGCACTCGGACTGGCCCCCTCCGGAGCCGCATGCTAAGATGCGAGAAGTCCTACCGGGTCGCCGCCGGCCATGTACAACGCCTTTTTCGGTTTCACGCAAAACCCGTTCAACATGAGTCCGGACCCCTCGTTCCTGTTTCGCAGCCCGCAACACGAAGAGGCGCTGGCCAATTTGATCTACGGGGTGCAAAGCCGCAAGGGGTTCATCGTGCTGGCGGGCGAGGTCGGCACCGGCAAGACCACCATGCTGGAATGCCTGCGCGACTTCCTCAATTCCCAGCAGATCGCGTTTGCTTCCCTGTTCAACTCGCGCCTCACCGTCGAGCAGTTCTTCGAGATGCTGGCCTACGACCTCGATCTGCGCTGCAACCGCCTGTCCAAGAGCGAGGTGCTGCTCTCACTCAACAACATGCTGCTCGAGCGCGCCGCCGCCGGCCGCACTACGGTGCTGATTATCGATGAGGCCCACAACCTGGAGTGGGACGTCCTGGAAGAAGTCCGGCTCCTCGGCAACCTGGAAAACCGCCGCGGCAAAATGCTGCAGATCATCCTGGCCGGCCAGCAGGAACTGGATCGCAAGATGGACGCCCCCGAGTTCCGGCAGCTCAAGCAGCGCATCGCCCTGCGGTGCACGCTGCGCGGATTCAACCTTCCGGAATCGGTCGCCTACGTGCATTCGCGCATGGCACGCGCCGGGCTGAAAGTCCAGACCATCTTTTCGGGCGAGCTCCTAAAAGAAATTCACGTCCGCGCGCAAGGTATTCCGCGTCTCATTAATGCGATTTGCGACAATCTGCTGCTCACCGCCTTCGCTTTGGAGTCCAAGACCGCGACACCCGGCATGCTGGATGAGGTCACGTCCGACATGCGGTTGGAGTACCCCGGCCAGCGTACGTTTCATCCCGACACCCAATATTCGGACGGCGCCATTCGGCAGTCTCGAGTGCCATTTCGAGTAGAATAATCCCACACTTGGCTCCTTTTGGGTACCTATATAGGGTGTTCCCCTGATGGCAGCGCCAAATCCACCCGATCAAAGGTACTGGGAATTACCTTACGGTACTAAACAAGAGATAACTGGTTAAGATACACTTCCAGATGATAGATAAATTCCAGGGGACATTGGTGTGTCTCTTAGGGACGAGGCCGGGAAGACTCTAGTCTCATTGACCCAGGTAGAAGGAGATTCAGATCAATGCATCGTTTTTTCGAAAATAAATACGCTTTCGCCGCAAACACGCTGGTGTTTGCACTTGCTCTTGGCTGGAACGCCACGCAAGGTACCGGACTGCTACTTCCCGGTCATGGGACCTGGACCTCAGGGCTCGTCACTGTCGCGCATGGACCGTCCCTGCCGCCCGACCCGTGGGTGGGTGGAGGAGCGGGTGGTGGCAACGGCAGCCGCTCGCTGATCGCGCATGGGCCATCGCTGCCGCCCGATCCCTGGGTCGGCGGAGGAGCGGG
>OMOG01000216.1:13122-25796 GCA_900290305.1 Candidatus Sulfopaludibacter sp. SbA4 | reverse complement strand
CTCGCTGATCGCGCATGGGCCATCGCTGCCGCCCGATCCCTGGGTCGGCGGAGGAGCGGGTGGCGGCAACGGCAGCCGCTCGCTGATCGCGCATGGGCCATCGCTGCCGCCCGATCCCTGGGTCGGCGGAGGAGCGGGCGGTGGCAACGGCAGCCGCTCGCTGATCGCGCACGGGCCATCGCTGCCGCCCGACCCGTGGGTCGGCGGAGGAGCGGGTGGTGGCAACGGCAGCCGCTCGCTGATCGCGCATGGGCCATCGCTGCCGCCCGATCCGTGGGTCGGCGGAGGAGCGGGTGGTGGCAACGGCAGCCGATCGGTCTGAGCCACGAAGAAAATCCGCCCCAGCGGGATTATCCGGCCTAGAATGATACTGGATGGATTTAGCGATCCAGTTGTGTTCGTACCTGGTTGGGCTCCCGCTGGAACTTCTTACCATCGCGGCGATGCTCCGCGGCGGCTACAAGCGGTATCCCTTCGTCTTTGCCTACGTCGTTATCTACTTCCTCACCACGGTTGTGGAGATGCCGAGCTCCGTAGCCTACTATTACGCTCGCCATCTCTACAAGCCACCGCATCCGCTCATCAATCAAACGGCTGAAACCTACGCGTGGTGGTATTGGCGCGATGAAGCCATCCTGCAGGCTCTGGTTTTCGCGGTGGTCATCAGCTTGATCTACTATGCCACTTCCAAACTGGGACCACGCCGCATGGTCCGGCTGGGCCTGATTGCAGGCGCCATCCTGTTTGCCGGCATCTCGTTCCTGGTCCACTACCATCCAACCGCTCCCAACGTATCCTACGGCCTGTGGGCCACCGACTGGACGCGTGACCTGAGACTGTGCGCCGCCATCCTGGATCTGGCACTGTGGGCCATGCTCATCGCGGCACGCGAAAAGGATAGCCGCCTCCTGATGCTGAGTTGCGCCCTGGGGATCATGTTTGCCGGCGAGGCTGTCGGGGAATCGGTGCGGAGCATGGCAAGCGCTATAGCCAGCCAAGCCCGCGGTCACGTGGTGGCAGATATTGGTGGGGTATTGGCCCTGGTTTCCGATCTGGGGTTTCTCTACATCTGGTGGCGGGCCTTCCGGACATCGAAACCTCACGCCCAGAAGTCCGCGACCGCGTAAACGAAGAAGCGGCGGCCCCTGCTCCGGACCGCCGCCGCCTCGCTCTGTCCTACTTTGTCCTACTTTTCCTTGTCCGGCTGCACCACGCGGTTGGCCGAGGCGTCGCTGTTCAGCGAAGCCGTGACTTGGTCCGCGCTGAACACCTTGACCTCCACGCGGCGGTTCTTGGCGCGCGCCTCGCGGTTGCGGGCCTCATCCACCGGCTTCTCCGGCCCGAGCCCGATCATGTGAATCCGGTAGATCGGAATGTCGTGCTTGGCGACGAGGTACTCCACCACCGCGTCCGCCCGTTTGCGGCTGAGGGCCTCGTTATAGGTCCTGTCACCGGTGCTGTCCGTGTACCCTTCCACCGCGATGAAAAAGCGCTTGTCGGGCTGTACATCGGAGACCAGCTTGTCCAAATCCTGTTTCGCGTCGTTGGTCAGCTTGTACTTGTCGAACTGGAACGGCACGTTCACCGACGTTTGCATCCGGTAATCGTCGATATTCGAAACCACCTGTTTCAGGCTGTTCAGGGTCTGGGTATTCTGATCGCCAATCTGAGCGGCCTGAGTGGCCTTGTTCATCGCGTCGCCGGCATGCTGATCGGCGGTAGCCGCGTGTTGATCGGCGCTCGCCGCCCGTTCCTGTGCCGCGCTGATGCCGCTCGTCGCCCGCTCGTCAACCTGTTTCACCTGGTTGCGGGTGTCGTTGATTTGTTGGCCGTTTTGGGAAGTTTGCTCGCCCACCGTATCGACTTTCGCCTGAATGGGAGCGGTGGTATTGCGGACATACTTCTTGGTCGCGCAGCCACCGGCGAGCATCACGCCCGTGATGATGCACGTGGTCGCTAGGAAAGCTCTCATAGTTCAAAAACCTCGGTCTGGCTTAAGCAATCCATGCGCCGTGTCCGTAACATCCGATTTTTCAACTGGGTATTCGCACACTGCCGGCTTTCACCGGGATCCGGTCATGTAAGGTTTACCTTGATTACGTGTTTTCTACCGGCGGCTGCCGTCCGGTTTTATCGGCGCCGCTGGGGCCGCGGCTGGGTCTTCCGGCCGCGAAACCCCGGCAGATCCCAGGCGGGGTTGTCATAGATCTCGCCCTCGGAGTTGTCGTCCAGCGGCCAATACTTGCGATTGTTGCTCATAAGATTTCCTACCTGAATCCCCCAAAAAATCCCGTAACAGGGGACACCTTTATTGTACCATCCTCCTCGATGGATCAGGTTACGTGCAACCTATTGAAAATAGGATATTTATTGAGTAACTATCGAGGTAAAAAGGGACGCGGGCGCAGCGAGCCGTCTTCCTCTTAGTTCGCCGCCACGCGCTTGAGCTTCTCGATCCAGTTCGTCAGAACCGTGATAGCTGGAGAGTGCGTGACCTCGAGCGGCAGGTTCATCAGGAAGCGCTGACCGTCGGGGGAAACATCATAGAAGTTCCATGTTTTGGGGAGCGGACGGGTCTGAAACAGCATCTGCGGCGTGTCGAATGCCAACCCGTCCCCCGGCGCGTGCACCGCCACCGCCATCATCCGCCCGGTGTAGGTGACGTAGAACAACTCCCTGCCATCGGCGCGCCACCGCGGCAAGCCCCCGACCCCTGCCGATACCCGCCAGCGCCGCTTGGTGCCCGCGGTGATGCCGTCGAAGGCCTGGACATAAACCTCCGGGCTGCCCGACTCGTCCGACTGGTAGGCCAGCCACTTGCCGTCCGGCGAGAGAGATGCGTACGCTTCCATGTAAATCGTGTCCAGGATGGGTCCCGCCCGGTGGTCCGTCGTCGAGTAGGCCCAAATGTCCGCCCGGCCGGGCCGCGGCATGGTCGTGAACAGCAGGTAGCGGCCGTCGTGCGACCAGTCGGTCGGATACTTCGGTGCATTGCTCTTGTAGAGCGGCTCTGCCTTGCCCCCGCGCACGGACTCGGAGTAAAGATCGAAATTGCCCTCCGTCTTGCCGGACACGAAGAATGCCAGCCGCGACCCATCCGGCGACCACACCGGCGATCCTTCGTGCGCCGGTGTCGCGGTAAATTGGGTGGCCGTTCCGTCCGCGTCCAGCAGCCACAGGTCGGCGTGTCCATCCGATGCCAGCCGCGCCGCAGCCGCACGCATTCCGTCGGGAGAGATCCTGGGCGGACCCCATTCGCCGGTCTCCCTCACCACCGCCGTCTGCTTCCCGCTGCGATTCAGCCACACCATCTGCCGCGTGGCATCCCCCACCATCTGGTACACCAGGGTGGCGTTGCCCGAAACCGAGAGGGGAGCCAGCGACAAGCTCCGCAGCGAACCGATGGGGTCGCCGATCGAGAAGGGGTCACCCTCCAGCGCCAGGCTGGAAGCCTTGAATGCCTGCGCCATGGGCGCACGCCCGCGCACGAAAAGCAGATAGCCGCTCTGCCGCGAGCCCGATTCCCCGAGGCCCGAGTAGACCGCGTTGGTTTCCGACGCGAAGAGCAGCCGGCAGGAGCCCGGTGACGCCGTGTTGCCGCTGTAGACCCCCGTGGTCTCGGCGAAATCGGTCGACACGAAGAAGATGAACTGCTTGTTGCCGGGAAGGAACTGCGGCCACAGAAAAGCGCGTTCCGATTTCGCCGGATTCAGCTTCAGCAGCGCCTGCGGCGTTTTAAGAGGCGCCTCGGGCGTTCCACCCTTGGCGGACACCCGATAGAGGCCGCCCATCATACCGGGGGCAAACAGGATCGTGTCATCCGAATTCCACGCGCCGCCCCCCGCCATGGACTCCGCCGGGCAGATCGTGTCCACCGGCCCGCCCGCACTGGGCACTTTCTTGAGAAGCTGGTTCGCAAAGAACCCGATGTATTTGCTGTCCGGCGACCAGAAGGGCGCGCTGGCCCCCTCGGTCCCCGCCAGCGGCGTCATGCGCAGATCGTCCAAAGGCCGCAGCCACAACATGCGGCGGCCGTCCGGTCCCACCGCCGGCAATGCCAGCAGGCGGCCGTCGGGCGAGATCGAAGGCGGCCCCGGCTGGCTGGCGTTCTCGGGAGATGCCACACGAAAGCTGACCACCGGGGCCGCCGGCCACGGGCGCAAGAACGCGAGCGCGAAACCGGCCATGGCGGCGATCGCGATCATCGACGCGGCCACCAGCCCTAACCCCTGCCGCAGGCTGATTCGAGACGCCGGGCGATACTGCAGGGCCCGTGGCGGCCACGGCGAGCCGTCCTGCGGCCGGTCCGGCAGTTTCTCGAACCCGGGCGCGGCCGCCGGCTTGGATGGCGGAACGGCCGCGATGGCCTTGGTCTTCGGAGATGCCAGCTTCAGCTCGATCACCGCGTTCTGGATGCGTTGCCGGCGGGCGGCCGGATCCTTCGCCAAGCATCCTGCGATCACGCCTTCCATCGCGATGTGGAACTTCGTCTTCCCGTTGAACAAGGGTGGCGGCTCTTCCAGGATCTGGTGGTAGAGGTCGCCGCCCGTCCCTGCAAACGCCCGCTTCCCGCTCGCCATTTCGTAGAGCACCGCACCGTAAGAGAAAATGTCGCTGCGTACGTCCGGCATCTCGCCCCGCACCTGCTCCGGCGAGCAGTAGGGCGCCGAACGGCCGTCCGAGGTGAGCGCCGGACGCAGCACGCGCGCGCCGGCGCCGGTAATCGCAATGGTATAGGGCGACAGGCAGCCGTGCACCAGCCCGCGTGTGTGAGCACGGTTCAAAATCGTACCGATCTCGACGGCGTAGCGCAGTGCGTCTTCGCCGGATAGCCGGCCGCGGGCGAGCACGTCCGCCAGCAACTCGCCTTCCACCGGCTGGTTGCTCAGAAAATCGACGGCGCTCTGCTCCACTTGTATCACGATGCTTTCAATCCGAATTCTACTCTCCCGCTACAGGAACCACAATCATTGTATCGGCTGGATGGGGTTCTAAGAATACTGCGGCGGCGCCACAAACTGCTGGTACCCGGGTTGGTTGGGGCAGACGATCGGTTTTTGTCGTCTCCCACCCTATTGACACCGCCGTTGGGCAATGTACAATCCAAGTTGGCCCCAAATTTAACTACGGAAGTGGCGGAAAATGTTTAAAGCCAGAAAATCCCGGCCGGTCTCCTCGCCGGAAGAGCAGGGGTTTAACAGCAGTGAAGTCTCCCGGATCTGCGGCGTCAGCCTCCGGCAGTTGCAGTGGTGGGACGAGCGCAGCGTCGTTTCCCCGCGCCAGGACGGACACAAGCGCATCTACATGACCGAGGAGGTGGTGGAAATCTCCGTCATTGCGGAGTTGCGCCGCAAGGGCTTCTCGCTGCAAAAAATCCGCCGCGTGCTGCGCTTCCTGCAGAGGGACATGGGCAAGCGCCTCAGCGAGGCCATCACCGCCTCTTCGGACGTGCACCTCCTCACCGACGGCAAGTCCATCTATCTCGAGGAGGCCCCCAACCGCATCATCGACCTCCTCAAGAACGCGCGCCAGCCGATGTTCCTGGTTTGCGTGACCGACCAGGTCAAGCGCCTCACCGCTGCCGCCGAGCGCAAGCCGGCCAAATCCGAGACCGGCGCCGCCGCCCGCAAATCGCGCGCGGTGTAACGCCGGCGACGCTACGGCCCGCGAGCGGTCCCAGAACCCGCCGGCGGTGGCTTGCCGCCGGCCCGTGCCGCCGTCAAATGGCAACGACGCTAGTTTCGCCTCCGCCCGATCGACCTTTCACGCTCACGGTCAACGGTTCCAATTTCCGCCTCCAGCACAGTCGGTGCGTGCACCTCCACGGTCCAGAAACGCCGGCGCCGCTGGATTGCAATCGATCGGCCCCTCCACTATCATGGATCGATCCGCAGTCATCCAGGAGACTATCTCACCGTGCCGAATTCAGAAGGGGTAATGCTGCGTCGTTCTGCGGTCCAGTTGGCCGCTGCGATCGCAGCCGGCTTGATCGCCAGCCCCGCGGCCCATGCCGCCGCCACCATCAACAACATCTTGCCGGACACCGCAGTCGCGCGAAGTCCTGGCTTGACGCTGGTGGTGGGGTGTTCGGCGTGCCAATCCGGGAGCACGGTTTATTGGAATAACACAGCTCTTGCCACCTCGGCTCAATTCGGCTTGATCGCAACCGTCCCGGCGAGTCTGCTCGCCAGCCCGGGGTCGATCTCGATCACGATTCTCAATTCGGACGGCAGCCGCTCGAACCCCGCGACGTTTACGGTACAGGCGACCACCGCGGTTCCGAATATTTCCGGCGCGTCGCCCCAGTTCTTGTTCGACACAACCACCGGCATATTTGGGGAGAAGATCATCGAGGTTGTGGGCTCTCAGGTGGAAGTGGGAGCGACCGTAACCTGGAACGGCGTCAATCTTGCCACCGGCGGCGGCTTTGGCAGTCTCGCTGACGGGTCTCTCGGCGCCATATTGGTTGGCACGGTGCCCATCAACCTGCTGCAACCAGGCCCTGTCGCCATCACGGTGGTGAATCCAGGCAGTGCTCCCTCCAACACCCTTAATTTCACCGTCCCCCCGCTGCGCACCATCGGCAGTATTTCCCCCGCCACTGTAGCCCCCGGAAGCCCCGATTTTACGCTGACCATCAACGGCTCGAATTTCACGGCGGGAGACGTCATCATTGTACGTCCCACCGCGGCGCCAGCCCTGCCAGCCCTGACCACTCAGTTCATCAGCAGCTCGCAGCTTGTGGGAACCGTCCCGGCGGCCTCGGTCGCGACGGCGGGTACATTGGAGGTATGGACACGGACGGTGGTTGCCGGCGGTGGGTTTGCCCAGGCGAACTATTCCAGCGTCAACGAGGTTCCGTTAACGGTGGGTGGCCTGTCGCCGGCATGCACCTATAGCCTGTCCACCAGTGCCGCGACTGTGGGACCTGCGGCATCCACCGGCAGCGTGCAGGTGATCGCCCCGGCCACCTGCGCCTGGACCGCTTCCAGCCCGTCAAACTCAGTCACGATCGCCGCGGGAGCCAGCGGCACGGGAAACGGCACAGTGAACTACAGCGTGGCGGCGTCCAACACCGCCCAAACCATTACTCTGACCATCGCCGGCCTGCCCTTCACCATCAACCAGGTGACTGGCTGTCTCTTCGGACTGACTCCCTCCGGCGCTGCCGTGCCCGCCGCCGGCGGAGGAGGTAACTTTGCGGTCGGCGCGTTGGGAACCGCCTGCTCCTGGACCGCCACCAGCAACGCGACTTGGCTGACGGCGTCTGGCGCCGGCCCCGGAAACGGCACCGTCAACTACACCGCATCGCCCAATGCATCGAGCGTGGGCCGCTCCGGAACCATCACCGCCGGCGGGCAGACCTTCAAAGTGGTCCAGGCGGCCAATGCCCCGTGCACTTACTCGTTGCAGCAAGCCGGCCAGTCATTCCCCGCGGCCGGCGGCAACGGCACCGCTACCGTGCAGACGGCGGCCGGCTGCACCTGGAACGCCACCAGCAACGTCCAGTGGCTGACCATCGCCCAAACCACCAGCACCACCGCGAGCTACACAGTCGCGGCAAATCCCGCGGCCGCCGCGCGCACCGGCAGCCTGACCATCGCGGGGCAGACTTACTCCGTGACGCAGGCAGGCGCGTCGTCCAATGTAACCTGCTCGGCCAACGCTCCCGTGTCCCCGCAAGTGGCTCTGGAAGGCGCGCGTCCTCCAATGTAACCTGCTCGGCCAACGCTCCCGTGTCCCCGCAAGTTGCTCTGGAAGGCCGCGCCGAACTGCTGGGCGACCTGGAGCTGAGTTGCACCGGCCTGACTGGGCCTGTCACCGCGGACATCTCCCTGACCTTGAACACCGACGTCACCAATACACTCACTTCAGGGAGCACCACCGATGCCACCCTGCTGGTCAACGAAACCAATCCGCAGAACGGGCAGATCGCAGGCTATAACACCCTTCGCTGGCCGGGAGTATCGCTGGTGGCGGGGGGCAGCGGCACGGCCACCGTGCGGATCACCAACGTGCGTGCGGACGCCAGTTTGCTGACCGCTTCATCGAGTCTTCAGTCAGTCGCGGTGACCGGGCTGGTGGACGTGGAATCGCAAACGCCGGTGCCCGTGAACAGCGCGCAGGTGACCATGGCGAATGCGGCGCCCACGCTGGTGTTCCAGACCGGAACGGCGGCATCCTTGCGCGTGCCCATGCAGTTTGAAGAAGCCACACCGGCGGCTTTCCAGGCGGGAACCACGCGCCTGCGGCTGGTGCTCAGCAACATACCGGCGGGGGACACGGTCTTCGTGCCGGTGTACCCCAGCGAGGGAGCAACGAAAGCCCAATTGTATTCCGCTGACGCCAACGGGGCGGGAGGATCGCCGGTCACGGGGACTCCGTTGAACGGCCTCATTTACCAGCAGTTGGCGGTGACCAATGGCGTGGCGACGGCGACCTGGGTGGTACTCACGGCGGACCCGACGCAATTGGAGACGCGGACGTTCCTGTTGCTGCTGGGCAGCGGCACCGAGAGTGACTTGAGTCAGATCCAGGCGGCGGGGAGTTTGGCGCCGGTGAGCCCGGTAGGGGTAGCCAGCGCGACGGCCCCGGCGCCCCGCTATCGCGACTTTTCGGCGCCGCAAAAGCTGGTGAATCTGCGTGTCACGACGACGGCTGGGTCGGCGCTGGCGGGATCGGTGAAGGGGAATACAAAAACACAGGCAGGAATGCCTGTGCCACTCGCGGGATCGAACGTGACCTTCACGACCCAGGTAGTGAACGACGACTCCACCCAGACCGCGACGAATGTTACGGTGCGGGACAACGTGTCGACCGGCAGTACGATTGTCAGTTGCTCGTCAAGCGACGGACAAGGCTGCGGATCGGAAACTCAGGCGGCAGTGACTTACGGTACTTTGGCTCCCGGTGCGAGCCAGACGGTAACCGTGACGGTGGCGCCGAGCCCGTCGCTGGCGGATGGATCGGTGCTCGACAACGACGTGGGGGTGAGCAGCGACGATCCGAACGCGACCCTGTCGGGGACGTCGGTGAGCACCGGCTCGATTGTCTTGAACGGCGTGCCGGTGACCGTGGGGAATCAGCCGGCCTCGGGCGCGGGGAGCAATCAGGCATTCACTTTCCAGTTTTCGCACCCCGACGGATATCTGAGCCTTGGCGTAGTAAACGTGCTCATCAACAAAGTCCTGGATGGGCGTAACGCATGTTACCTGGCCTACGTGGTGCCCACCAACACCTTGTACCTGGTGGATGACACCGGCGACGCGGGCGGGCCGTATGCGGGCGCCGTTGCGTTGGGAAGCACCAGCACCATCCAGAACAGTCAGTGCGCGGTGAGCCTGACGTCGGCGGTGGGCAGCGGAACGACGCTCACCCTGGCATTGAACATCACGTTTCAACAGGGGTTTGGAGGCGACCGGATCTTCTACGTGGCGGCCGCGGACTTCGTACAGCACAACACGAACTGGCAGGCCTTGGGAGTGTGGCAGGTGCCCGGGGCGGCGGCGGGAACGATCGCGGTGACAGGAGTGACTCCGGCGCGCGGAACGGGACCGTCCGGGACGCCGCAGACACTGACTATCGCGCTGACGGATAGCAAGGCGTTCAGCGACATCGGCATCGTGAACATACTGATCAACAATGCCATTGATGGGCGGCACGCGTGTTACCTGGCGTACGCGGCATCCATTGACACGTTGTACCTGGTGGACGACGCGGGCGAGGCGGGGGGACCGTTTGCAGGCGCGATGGCGCTGAACGGGACCTCGGGGAACATCCAGAATAGTCAGTGCGCAGTCAACGGAACGGGGTCCACGGTAACGCCTTCGGCAAACATGCTGATGCTGGCATTGAACATGACGTTCACGAACGCATTCACCGGGAATCGCATCATTTATGTGGCCGGGCGGGACTCGGCCGGTGGGAACAACACGGACTGGCAAGCCGCCGGCACCTTCACGGTGCAGTAAAATCGCGGCTAATGGATGGTCCGGGTCTTGCGGTTCATGTAGTCCATCAACAGGTACTGTCCTAGCGTATACGGCGTCGTGAAGTATGCCTTGCCGCGGCAGATCTCGGTAACCTTCTGCACGAAGTTCACCAGGCCGTAGTCGCTGGCCAGCATGAAGGTGTTGATGAGGATGCCCTGCTTCTTGCAGCGGTTCACTTCCTCCAGCGTGCGGCTGATTACCAGCGGGTCGAGCCCGAAAGCGTTCTTGTACATGCGGCCGTCTTCGAGCGTCAGGCAGCTCGGCTTGCCGTCGGTGATCATGATGATCTGGCGCATGTCCTTGCGCTCCTGGTTGAGGATCTTCTGCGCCAGGATCAAACCGTCGCGCGTATTGGTGTAATACGGCCCCACCTGGACGCGCGCGAGCTGGCTGATCGCCAGTTCCTCGGCGCCATCGTGGAACAGCACGCAGCGCAGGCTGTCGCCGGGATACTGGGTGCGGATCAGGTGGGCCAGCGCCAGCGCCACCTTTTTGGCGGGCGTGAAACGGTCCTCGCCGTAAAGGATCATGCTGTGGCTGCAATCCAGCATCAGCACCGTGGCGCAGGAGCTTTGGTACTCGCACTGGTGCACGTGGAGATCCTGGTAGTCCATGTCGAGCGGCACCTTGGCGCCCTCGCGGCGGATGGCCGAGAAGAGGGTGGCGCTGACGTCGAGATTGAGCGTGTCCCCGAATTCATACTGCCTGGACGATCCCGAGGCCTCGATGCCGGTGGCGAGGTCGCGCGTGTCGTGGCGCCCGAAGCTGGACTTGCCGAGCGAGCCGAGCAGGTCCTTCAGGGTCTTGAAGCCGAGGAAGTCGAGCGACTTGTCGGTGACTTCGAACTTGACCTTCGTGTCCTTCCCCTGTCCCACTCCGGGCGCGGAGGCGGGGCGGTCGGAGGGCTCTTCGATGGTGATCTGGCCTTCCTCCACCATCTTCTGAATGAGGTTCTCCAGGAGCTTCTCCATCTGTTCCGGAGACAGGTTCTGGAGACGTTCCATCATTTCCTGGAGGCTCTCGTCATCGAAGAGCTTGCCTTGCTCGAGGGCCTGCTGGATGGCCTTCTTGAGATCCTCGAGAGTGTGCTGGTTCCACTCGCTGAAAGGCATGTACTGCGTATTGAAGCCGCTCTCCAGCAGGAAATCGGCGAGCGCCTGGAGCAGCTCTTCGGCGCCGATGCCCATATCTTCGCCGGTGTAGCGGGAATAGCGGATGAATTTCATGGTCGGGAAAACCTTTTGGGCCACGGATAAACACGGATGAACACGGATAAGAGAAGCAATGCGTTATCTGTGTTCATCTGTGTTCATCCGTGGCTAAATTCAGTTGTACTGGCGGCGAAGATTCGGCCTTTCGCCCTTCCCCTCTTCGCGCGGCTCGCGCTTCTTCTCTTCGGCGGCGAAACCGCGCTCCTCGTTGCGGCTGATGCGCCGGTGCGCGTATAGCCCCTCCAGAACGAATTCGGCCGCCGCGGCACGCACCGCGTCCGGCTCGTTGGCGGTCAGGCCCAGGGCCTTGGTCTTTTCCATCAGCCCCTGAATGCCGCCGAGCTGCTTCACCATGGTGGCCGAATCGACGTTCTCATCCAGTTTCAATGAGCCGCCCAAATCGAACCATTGGATGATCTGGGCAACGTTGGCGCCTTCCAGGTACTGGTCGTAGATTTTGCCCACCGCGATGCGGATCAGCTCGCGGGCCACCGTGTCGCCGCCCTTCAGCTCGCCCTCGTATTCCAGCTCCAGCTTGCCGGTGATCGCCGGCAGCGCCGAGTAGAGGTCCAGGATGCGGGGAACGGCCACCTGTTCCTTGGCCTTGAGCGCGCGCCGCTCGGCGTTCGAGACGACATTCTCCAGCGCGGAGATGGGCAATCGCTGGGAGACGCCCGAGCGTTTGTCGATGCGCTTGTCCTCGCGCGCCAGAAACGCCAGTTGCTCCACCACCTCCCGGATGTAGTCGGGAACGCGCACCTCCACCGGCGACGGCCGGTCGAGCCAGGCCTCCTGCTCGGTGATGGCGATGCCCTGGTCGAGCACCGCCGGATAGTGCGTCCGAATCTCGCTTCCGATGCGGTCTTTGAGCGGCGTGATGATCTTGCCGCGCGCGGTGTAGTCCTCCGGGTTGGCGGTGAAAACCAGCGCGAGGTCGAGCGGCAGGCGGATGGGGTAGCCCTTAATCTGGACGTCGCCCTCCTGCATGATGTTGAAGAGGCCCACCTGGATCTTGCCAGCGAGATCGGGAAGCTCGTTGATGGCGAAGATGCCCCGGTTGGCGCGCGGCAGCAGGCCATAGTGCACGGTCAGCTCGTCGGAGATGTCGTGGCCGCGGCGCGCGGCTTTGATGGGGTCGATGTCGCCGATCATGTCGGCGATGGTCACGTCCGGGGTGGCCAGCTTTTCCACGTAGCGGTCGTCGCGATCGAGCCAGGCGATCGGCAGGTCGGCGCCGGCTCCGGAGAGCAGATCGCGGCAGCGGCGGCAGATCGGATGGTATGGATGGTCGTGGATCTCGCAGCCTTCGATGTAGGGCGTCACCTCGTCGAGCATGTTGGTCAACAGGCGGATGAGGCGCGTCTTGGCTTGGCCGCGGAGGCCCAGCAAAATGAAGTTGTGGCGCGACAGAATGGCGTTCACCACCTGCGGCACCACCGTGTCGTCGTATCCCAGAATTCCGGGGAAGAGC
>OMOG01000216.1:10401-13112 GCA_900290305.1 Candidatus Sulfopaludibacter sp. SbA4 | reverse complement strand
TGCCGAAGCGCGCCTAGGGTTCGGGGTAATTCCTGAGTGGCTCTGGACAAGCAATCCCCCCTCTGTTGGCGATTGTACCAGACGAATCGCATGTCCACGCGTCATTTCCCATCCAACTTCATTTCCCATACAACTTCGCGGGTCCGTTACAATGGCTGCTGTGGAGACACAGGAGCAAAGCGTGCGCAGCGGCTTTTGGAGCCGCTATTCGGAGATGACGCGGGAGGTGCGGCGGGGGTTCGTGGCGGAGTGGACCGTCACCATCATCCTGCTGCTGTTCGCTACCACCACGCTGGTGCAGGCGTTCGTGATTCCCAGCGCCTCCATGGAGAGCACGCTGCTGGTGGGCGACCACGTGCTGGTGGACAAGCTGGTGTTCGCGCCTTCGGGACCGGTGTCCAAGCACATCCTGCCCTACCGGGAGGTGCGCCGCGGAGACATCATCGTGTTCCGGTTTCCGCTGAATATCCAGGAAGACTACGTGAAGCGGGCCATCGGGGTGCCGGGCGACCGCATCCGGCTGGTGAACAAGCAGCTCATGTTGAACGGGCACCTGGTCAACGAGCCTTACGCGCAGCACGTCACCTCGTACATCAACTCGTACCGCGACAACTTTCCGGAGAATCGGGAGCCGTCATTGCCGCCCAGCGCCGCCGACATGCTGGACAACCACGTGGTGGATGGCGAGTTGATGGTGCCGCCGGGATTCGTCTTTGCCATGGGAGACAACCGGGACGACTCGCTCGACAGCCGCTACTGGGGATTCGTGCCTCGGGAAAATATCGTGGGAACGCCGCTGATCATCTACTGGTCGTTCGAGGCGCCGACGGCGGACCTGACGAATCCGAATATCGGGATCGATCACATTGTGGACGTGATCGCGCACTTCTTCACCAAGACGCGCTGGAAGCGGACGTTCAATTTGATCCGCGGGTACCCGCTGCAGTGAGATGCTGCGAGAAAACAAGGGAAGCCGCCGATGAACGCAGATTAACGCCGATAACTTCTTTGTCTTATCTGCGTTTATCCGCGTTCATCGGCGGCTAAATTCTTTCCGGCTTTTAGAACGGGCCGTACTCCTTGGGGACCGATTCCGCCTGGGTGACGCTGGCCTTGGACAGCATGTAGCGGATGGGGTTCACGGGCGTACCGCCGTAGAGAACCTCGTAGTGCAGGTGCGGAGCTGTAACCTTGCCGCTGCTTCCCACCTGGCCCACCTCGTCGCCGCGCCGCACTTCCTGGCCCGCGTGCACCGAGAACCTGGAAAGGTGCGCGTAGCAGGTGTGGAAGCCGCCGCCGTGGTCCACCACCACCAGCCGTCCATAGCCGCTCCTAAAATCGGAGAAGACTACAATGCCGCCGGCAGTGGCGTGTACCGGCGTGCCGGTGGGCGCGCTGATGTCCACTCCCTTATGGAAGGCGCCTTCCTCCGAGAACGGGTCGGTGCGTGTGCCGAACGGCGACAGCAGGCGTCCATCCAGAGGCCAGGCGGTGGGTTTTTCCATCGTTCGTTGCAGACGGTGCGCCGCCTTGTTCCGCAGGTCCAGCACGTTGACGCGGCGGAGGAAGTCGTAATCCTCCAAGCTCTCGGCAAAGGTCGGCACCAGCTTGTCCTGGGCCGAAATATCCGAAGAGCCCTCGATCTGCTGCTTGATCCCGTAGGCCAGCGTCACTTCCTTGGCGTAGAGTTGCAGGCTGGCCAGTTGCGTGTCGGTCTCGCTGACATTCCTCAGGAGGGCCTGGTAGCGGTTGCGGAGGCTGTCGGTCTCGCGCTTCAGCGCGTTGTAGTTCGCGACCTTCAACGCCATGCGCGAATAGCTGGCCACGAACCCGGCCAGCGAGAAACAACCGAGGAAGGCCAGGATCAGAACTGCGTAAACGGCGCTGTGCGGGATGTGAACGCGCCGCAGCCGGCCGCGCAGGGAATGGGCCAGTACCACGACGAAGTATTCCTGCTTCATAGTCTTCTCCATCCGGATTCCTTTAGATTCGGGGGAAACTGCATCTCCCGGGACCCGGTAGGGGCTATTTGTTACAACAACCAGATTGGCGAACTTGCAACTGTAACAATAAAAACACAGTATTGTCAACCCGAAACTGCGATTTGCAAGTTATTGATAAAATTGATATTGTCGAATTTCACCCGTGATCAGGCGACTTCCCGGAACTTTTTTTCTGCGTAATTTGGTTGAGCGGCGCAGCCTGCTCTTCCAACTCGTCCGCCGGGATTTCGAGCAGCGCTTCGTGGGCTCGGCCATCGGATGGATCTGGGGACTGATTCATCCGCTGGTGCTGCTGGTGAGCTGGACCTTCGTCTTCCAGTTCTGCATGGGTCAGAAGGCTCCCGAGGATGCGGGCACCACCAGCTACCCGCTGTTCCTCTTCGCGGGCATGCTTCCCTGGCTGCTGTTCAGCGAGACCATGCAGCGTTCGGCCTCGAGCCTGCTGGACCATGCCAACCTCATCACCAAGACGGTTTTCCCCGCCGAGATCATCCCGGTATCCGTGTTCCTTTCGGCGCTGGTGAGCCACCTGCTGGCACTGGCCCTGATGGTGGCTGCGGCGGGCGTCTATCTGAACCAGATCAGCATCTTCCTGCTGGTGCTGCCTTTCTATATTCTGATCATCGGATTGTTGGCGGTGGGGTTGGGCTGGATCGTGGCCAGCCTGAACGTCTTTCTGCGCGACACGGCGCAGATGCTGAGCGTGGT
>OMOG01000216.1:0-10391 GCA_900290305.1 Candidatus Sulfopaludibacter sp. SbA4 | reverse complement strand
CACATGAAGCGCGGATTTGCCGATGTGTTGTAGGTTCCAAAGGTGGGGCAGGCGCTTTCGCCTGCCAACCCGCAGCCTTCAATTGGCCATCGTGAGTCATCGTGAGCACTAGTTGACAGGAACCATTTCGGAAGCGTAGCCTGTAGCAAAAGGTCTTAAATTTTCTTACCCGCATAGGTATGGCACGAATCAGGCAAACCATGACCGTTTCTCTCCCGGAGGCGATGATCCAGGAGGTGGAGCGCGTCAGCAAAGAAGAGCACCGCACGCACTCCGAGCTGGTGCGCGAAGCGCTGAGGCGGTATTTTTACAGCCGCTTCCCAGTGGTCACCCCTACGAAAGCCGAGCTTGCGGCCGTGGCGCGCGGCCGGGCGCAAATCCAAAAGGGTGAATTCGTAACCCTCGACGAACTCCTCAATGGGCTGGACGCTGAGAATCGCAAGGCGAGTAGAAAAGGCGCTGCAAAAACTCCCCGCTCGTGATCGGGAAGTTCTAGCCGCGGCCGTCCAGTCGCTCGCCGAGAACCCGTTCTCGGGCGACATCGTCCGCCTCAAAGGATCGCTGGTGTGGCGCCGCAGGGTTGGGAACTATCGGATCTTCTTCGAGGTGCATTTGGACACGCGCGTGGTCGATGTCGAGGATTTGCGGCGCCGGACTTCGACCACGTATTGAGTCTCTCAGGGGCAAACCCGCACTTTCTTGCGACTATCGAGAATTACTGTCCCGGCACAACCTCCGCCCCCAGCGCCTGCCACGGGCTGACCTGACCGCCCAGCGTCTGCGCGGCAAGCCACACGCCCTTGAAACCCGCAAAAGCGGTTTTGAACGTGATCGGCAGGGTCACCGTCAAGATGTTTCCGATTGTCTGGACGTTCGACCCCTGCGCCGAAATCGTGCATTGGCTGTTGCTGATCGTGTTGTTCCCCGTCAGCACGATCACGATACTGGTGGCTTGCGAGCCGTCGCCGTTGTCCGGGTAAAGGTACAACTGATGGCCGGGCCGGTAATACGCGACATAGCAGGCCGCGCGGCCGTCGATAGCGGTGTTGATCAGCGCCCAAACGGTTTGCAGGTTAGTCGCGTTACTCTGGTCCTGATAGGTGAATGTGACCGTCTGGGTCAGGCCGCTTCCCGACGACGGGCTCATTCCCACCGGGTTCGGGAACGTGGAAGGCAATGGCGGCACGCCGTGGACTCCCATCGTCTGCCAGCCCGAATTACTCTGCGCGGTGTCGCGGGCGGCAGCGTAGATCACCTTGTTGCCGGCGAAGGTGGGCGCGAAGATCATGTTCAGCGTCAGGGTGAGATTGTTGCCACTGCCTGAAACGGAACTTCCCGACCCGCTGACGCCGCACTGGCTGTTCTGGACCACGCCCTTGCCAGGCAGCATCATTCCCGAGTAAGGCCCGCCGGCATCGCCGGCATCGTCAATCAGGTACAACGTACCGGCGCCTCCGCCGGAAGGAACAAACGCGATATAGCAGCCTTGGCGGCCATCGAGGAAAGTGTTGATCAAGACGTTCACCACGCCAAGGGTTGCATAGCCCCCTGGAGCGGAGTAGGTCACGGTGAGCAACTGATTGCTCCCGCCGCTGACCGCGGGTGCCAGGCTGACCACGGAGGGAGCACCCGCAGGATTGACGGTGGCGATGACGATGTTTTTACTGGCGCTGAGGGATCCTGCCGCGCCCGGGCTGGCCAGCGTCAAGTTCGAAGCATTGCCGCTCGCGTCGTTGATGGTCCCGCCGTTGAGCGTGAGAGCGCCGGTCGAAGTGTAGTCCAGTTTCGCGCTGTTCTGCCCCGCCGCCACGGTGTACCCGAAAGTCAGGGTTGCTGTACCAGTGCCCGAGGTGTAGTTGGCGGTTCCCCCCGAGTTCAACGCCAATTGCGGGACGCCGCTGATATTCACCGCGCCGGTGAAAGTCACCTGAATGGAGATCGTCGCGCCTGGTGCGTAGGTCCCATTGGCCGTCGAGGAGGTCACGCTGGACACGTTTACGGTCATCGTGGGTTGGATCTGTTGCCGCCCAATCAGGTGTCCGGATGGGTCGTACGTGTAGACGACTGCGCCGAGGGCGGCCCCGTAGTCGATCTTGATCAGCCGTCCGGCGCTGTCGTAGCTGTACGTAGCCGCAGCGAAAGCAATCTGCGCGGCGACGATGACAACAACGATTCGACTGGACATCCTTCCATCGGCTCCGATCAACGCTTGGAACGTATAGTTCAGACTGCCACCGCCACTGTCGCTCCCATTAATCTAATTCTCCTCATCATAGTGGGCCTCCGGTGTTAGCAAGAGGACCAGAATGATGCTCCTATTTTTGCCCACTGTACCCCCCCCGCACTGATGGCGGGGGTAGATATCTCGGATCTGGCGGCGCATCGACAGAGGCGGTTGGAGTTGTCTCCGGCGGCGCGGTAATGTAACTCGGGTCATCGGTGCCAGGGAGATTCAGTATTGGATCGTTGTACCTCCTAAGGCTACCAAATGTCTGTGCCCAAGCATTGCCCGCCGCCCCGAAGGCAGCATGTACACCGACGTCAAACGGAAGGAGCAACACACCTGGGGACTCTGCCGTCGCCACGAACCCTGTGCCAAGTTCCTCAAAACTTATCTTGAGTGCTTCAATTTTCGCTTGAGGAGACCCGGGCGAGCCGACGTCGTGCTCGAACTGCGCGTAACCAGCGTCCACACCGGCCAAAATGACTTTCCTCCAATCGAATTGGCCGAACGGGACGGGTAGACCCGTACCTGATGGACCGAGGCCAGAAGGATCGGTCCACTTAACCGGATTTTCTTGGACAAATGCGTACGTGTTGAGCCCTCCCCTCAATCCGATCAGATCGCTTTCCGCATATCTGCCCCATTCCGGCAGATAGTCGCGGAATCCATTGTGATACAACCCGGTTTCAAAATCGAACTCCTGACCCGGAAAGCGTAAATCCTGAGCGAGCAAGCTTGTCTGACTGGTAGCCGTATTCAATCCTCCAAAGGGCTGATAGTTGGCGAGCCAGGCAACGTTCTGTGAGCTGTCACTCGCTGCCTGCGGCGTCCCAAGACGGTCGTCATGCAAGAAATACAGTCTCCCCGCGCCCAACGTCGCAATCGGTCTCCCATCGAGATAGATATAGTCGACCCGCGCGTTTCCCTGGCCGTCGTTTTCTTCCAGCAAATGGCCGCTGCCGTCGTATTGGAACAGCGTCAGAGCTGTGACCGATCCCGTCTTGACCAGCCGGTGTCCGAATGCGTCATATGCATACTGGGCCAACGATTGGTTCCCCGCCATCACCGAGGCGAGCCGCCCCGACTGGTTGTAGCCAAAACTCGTAACTAGTCCCAAACCATCCAGAGTGGAAAATGAAGGGGCACTCTCCGTCAGCCGGTTGCCGTTGGCATCGTAGGTGTATCCAAGGCTGCCGTATCCTCCAGACGCGCTTGTAAGACGATTCAGCGGATCGTAGCCAAACGTCTGGCTGTTGGCGGACGTGACAGCGTCGGCGATGGAGGTCACGTTGCTGCCCGCATCGTATCCATACGTCAGGTTTTGCAAAGAACTGATTCCACCTGCTGCCAGATTCGTCAGGCGGTAGTCCAGATCGAAACTTCTCGTCTCCAAGACGCCGCTGCCGAACGCCTGGGCGTTGACCGGCCCGAACGGCTGATACCCGATCTGGGAGAGCACGGTCATGGTGTTGGCCGGACCCGGCGGCTTAGCCGTCACCGAAGTCGTTCGTCCCATTGCGTCGCGGACGTAGGCCACCATCCATCCTGACGGGTAGGTAATCGAAGCAATCCGGCTCGCCGCATCGTACGCATAGGAGGTGTTGAGCGTCACCCCATTGCGGACGCGAGACTCACTGAGCACATTGCCGCGCTCGTCATAAGACCGGCTCAGCGCCCCCGCCGCATCCATGACCGAGGTCAACCTTCCGACCCCGAAGCCGTGGCCCGTCTGGTCGTAATTGAACGCGACGTTCTCAGCGGCATTGGCCGGATAGGCCGCAGCGGTAACACGATCCAGCGCGTCATAAGTGTAGTTCGCAATCGCGCCGCGGGCATCGACCCTTTGCGTCAGATTTCCCGCCAAATCGTACCGGTAGACCGTCGTTCCAGTAGCCGGGCTTGTCTGCTGAATCACATCCCCGAACCCGTCGTAGACGTAGGCCGTCGTGCCCCCGATAGGGTCGGTCACGCTGGTAGGCCGGTTGTGCGCGTCGTAGCTGGTCGTTGCCACGCCGTTGTTCGGATCGGTGATTTTGACCAGGCGATTGAGAGCATCGAAGGCCTGCGCCGTTACGTGATTGAGCGGGTCGGTGATGCTGGTCGCACTGCCATTGGAATCAAACGCGTACCCAGTAGTCTGGCCAACGCCGCCGATGTCCTGCAACAACCGGCCCAGTGCGTCGAACGTCGCGGAATGCTTGCGCTGCTGATTGGAGCTAGCGTCGAGCACGCTGGTTTGGGTCCGATTCCCGAGCGCATCAAGCGTGTAGGCGATGCTTTGTTGGAAAAGGTCCGACATTCCGGTCAAGCGATGCGCCGTGTCGTAGGCGTTGCTGATGGCAGAGCCGTCGGGCAGAGTGACGTTCAACAGATTGCCGGCCGCGTCGTAAGCGTACTTCGTGGTAAGCGTCCCCGCCGACGTCGTCATGGCGCGGCTCACCAATCGCAGGCGTGCATCATAGGTAAGCTGGGTTGTGACCCCATTCGGATCGACGATGGCTTGAGGCAGGCCGCCCGGAGTGTGCGCCGTGACCCTGGTCGTCTGGTTAAGCGCGTTGGTCACCGCCGTCAGCGCGCCGCTGGTGTCGTACGTGAACTTCGTCAACTCGGCGACATCCGTTCTCGGCCCCTGTGCCGACGCGGGCAAGAAGTTCGACCAGGTGAATGTCGTGGTCCGGCTGACGCCGCTCGTGGAATAAGGCGCGGCCGTGGTTGTGGTATCGGTTGCCTTCGATGTCAGCAGGTTGCCGCTCGCATCGTAGGTAAACGTCTCCGTCAGCCCCGGCGTCACGATGGTCACTGGCAGATGAAACGTCGGGTGATAGGTAATTGTCGTGGTGCGCGCCTGAGGTGTGCCGACCGCTTCGTTGATCGTGGTGGGCTGGCCGTGGACATCGTTCACGAAAGTGGTCTGATTGCCGTTCCAGTCGGTTTGGCTCGCCGCGTAGCCGTTGCTGTCGTAGGTGATTGTGCGGGTCGCGGCGGGCAGTGAGGCGGTTGCTACACGGTCGATTTCAGTCACCTTGGGCACACCCTGGAGCAGCGTGAACTTGTAGATTTCCTGTTCGCCCAATGGGCTCGTCACCGTGCGGCTGTTGTCCTGATCGTTGTAGGCTATCGTCGTCAGGTCGGCGCCGAGTCCCATCTGGCTCGTGAGCCCGCGGCCAAATAGATCGTAGGTCCAGGTCGCGTAGCGGTTGCCGTTTTCGTCAATGACACCGGTGAGCGCAAACGGTAGATAGGGATTGTCGTAAATGTACGTCCGGCTTGTTTGGGGTGTGGTAGAAAAGGCGACCGAAGTGAGTTGGTCGAGAACACCCGCGGTAACCCCGCTCGAAGCAAAGGTATAGGTCAAGACGAGGCTGTCGGGAGTGGTCACCTTTTGCAGCAAGCCGCCCTGATAGGTGAAGGTCAGCGAGCGGCCATAGGAATCGGTGACCGAAGCAAGCTGGCCGCCGGCACTGTAGCTCAGCGTTTGCTTATAGCCGTTGCGCGTTTGGATCGAGGTGAGCCGTGCTTCCGCTCCGCTGACGCTGGTATAGGTTTCGATGGTGTCGCTTGAATCAGTCAGAGTCCAGGTCGAACCGGCCTGCGTCAGCTTGATATCGACGTCACTGGCGCTCGTCCACACACCGGCGCTCAGGGTGAAATTGAGCACTTGGCCGTCCGCGCGTTCCGCACTGACCGACGATGCCGAGACGATCCGCAGATAGCGGTCGTAGTTTGTGCGCCAGTGCGAGCCGAGAGCGGCAGCGAAGGTCGTCCAATTTGCGGCGCTATTGTAGAAGCGCGTGAAGCTGAGCGGGTTCATCCCCGCCGTCGCATAATCGGTGACGCTGTCGAACACATTTCCGATTCCGATGCTGATCGGCTCGCCAACGGTGACGCCACCGGGATACGATGCTCCCGTGGCCTCGGGTTCGATTCCACTGAATGTTACCCCGAATGTGACATGGACCGTTGTGTTGCCGGTGGGGGAATCCAATTCAACGACAAAACTATCGCTTGCGTACTGCCCTGTATCCGTCCAGGTGTATTGGACAAGAAGAACCGCAACCGGGTCCATGTTACCGGGCTCCGATCGGTTCACCGTGGGAAAGGTGACCGACCCGTGTTGGGGCGAGGTTATCAGCGAGCCGGTGCCTGGCCCCTCATAGGTGCAACTGGGGTCTACCCAGTAATAACCCTGAGAGACGGGCTGATTGAGATAGGCGTCAAAATAACCGGATTGGTCAGGTGGTGCCGGGCCGCAGGCTGTGTGCGGCTGAATTGAACTGCGCGCTTGCGCACCACGCAGGACGATCCCCGTGTCCACATGACGGGTAACGCTCTGACCGTTTGCGGCGTCAACGCCGAAAAATGCGAAGCACAGAACCAGCCGAATTTCATTGCGCCCGAAAACTGACATCATTTCCCGCCAACTTGAGCCACTCGCACGTCTCCCGGCATTGGCCCCTCATACACCACCACGCATCCCTCCGCCGATGCCCCATTCATCGGATTCTGCAGAAATTCAAACGAGGCCGGCGAATCCCCGGACTTCACTTTCATCTTCACCGCACACGGCCGCAAGCCTTCCGTGTCCACCCGCTTCGGACGACGCGTCAGATCATCGAGTGAAACTGGTTTCAGCGTTGCCGGGCAAGCCGTGGGACTCAGCTTGACCAAGGCGGTAAAGGTATACTCCCGCCATAAATCCACGCCACCTTTGATCGCCCAGCCGTGCTGGCCCTTGCCATGGCTGCGGTTCACCATCGAATAGCGTCCCGTTTCGAGATCGAGCGTGGCCACGGCTTCCCCTCCTCCATGGCCTCCGTAGGGATCTTCGGCGTGACCGCGCATGACGTACTTCAGGACGCCTTCACCGGTCAGCGACCACGTCTCGGTTTGATGGGAATTGGGGTTGAAGGTCGCTTGAGCGCTGGGCGTTTGATAGGGAGTCATCCAGCAGAAAAGGGAACCGCGCGGCCCGGAATGATCGCAATAGACCTTTGGCTCCCGTGAGCGCTGGAACGGAAGCCAGCCCTGCGGCGTCTTCTGGACAATGCCCATGAAGAGGGCAAATGCGAGCGCATCTTTGCCGTATTCTTTTTTGTCGAAATGGGCGTTTCCGTTCGCATCCTTTGGATCGGCGGGGTCCCAGCTCGGCTTGTCCCATTGCTCACGAAACCGCCCGTCAGGCTCGTACATATGGGTCGTGGCCAGGTCGTAGCACTGGCCCCGGAGAGAGGAACCGACCGCCAACGCACATCCCAGTAATGCCCAGTAATTCAATCGCACCACCCCGCCCAGCCCGAAAGTGTCGATTGATATACTCTACTTTGCCAGCTATATAAAAGCAAGGGGAAAAATGTTACAAGTAGACCCGGGCTCATTATCGGACGGATCGCCGCGCGCCGCGAAGCAGGCGCCGCACGCGCATACCAATCAGATCGCGCGAGGAGGTATACACCATCTTGCGGTACCAGCGGCCGGCTTGCGCTTCGCCTTCACTCTCCAGCCGCTCTTCATATTCATCGCGGTAATCCACCGGCAGCGAATGCGCGTAGGCAGGCAGGAGGAACAAAAGCCAGAACTCGGGCCAGCGTGGCACATTGCGGCCGCCGGCAACCCGCATCGCCCGACACTGGCCGTAAGTCGAGCGGGCATGACGAGCCGTCACCGCCATCAGCCAGCAGGCGGCCAAGCCTGACACCACCAGTATCAGGTAGAACCGATGTTCCCTGACCAGGCTATCGCCCCAAGCCAGCGGCCGCGAGGTGACCCAGATCACCGGATGACCGGCGGAGTCACTCAGCTTCACACGGGCGATCGATCGCGCCCGTGTTGCGTCCGCAAGAAAGGCAAGCGCTTCCTCCAGGGAGCAAGCGGCTTTCGATTGATGGGTCAATTGCTCCCGGCAGGCGGCGAATCCGGCGCGGTTGTCCGCCACCACGATCACCCGGCCCGCCGGCAAGGGTTGTTCCCGGCATGCCGCGACCCAAAGCGAGCCGCTTGCCTGCCCCGCCGGAACCCGATTCAGAAACGCGTCGAGCGCATCACCCATCGGACACGCCGGCAAAGACTGCGCCGCACGAAGCGTCCGCAGCCGCTCATGACGTCCGTCCTCCGTCCGCCTGGCAGTTAACCGCGGACCGAACGCCACCACGGCGGCGACAGCAATCAAGGCAGCTCCAATGATCCACGGTCGCATAGGTCTTTTCAGGATAGCTGAGGCAGAATCTTCACGCCCGTGGCCATCCGCTTGAGCGCCCCGTAGGAATCTCGCAGCGCCTTGATGCCGGGAGCCTCCACCTTGAAATAGGTTCGAGCCCGCCCGCCACGTTCGGGCACCGGGTCTCCCAACCGCGAGGACACATAGCCTTTTTCTTCCAGCCGTTCCAGCGTGGCGTAAACCGAGCCGCCGGTGATCATTCGCCCTGCCCGCACTTCAAGCTCCCTGCGAATCGCCGCGCCGTAGGCATTGTCGCCCAATCGCAGGATCGCGACCAATATCAGTTGTTCCAGTTCACCAAGCGAGTCGCCTCTGCCCACGGCCGGTTTCACCCCAATCCTGAGATTGCAGACAAAGACGACTATATCACAGCAGCGGCAGGATGCGGTCCGGAGTCCGCGGAGCCACCGCCTCCAAATCGGCGTACAGCGCGATTAGCGGGTCGTTCACCTTGCGCAACTCCTCCGCGAACTTCCCCAGTCCGCCGGGATCCAGACCCACGCGGCCGATCAACGCGTTCACCGGCAGGAACCACTCGATGCGATTCACCTTCTGGAAGGGGTTCTGCTTGACGAAGTCCAGCCACGCGCGCAGCACCAACTCGCGGTTGGGCCCGTTCTGGGCCAGGTTCAAAAGCTCGCTGAAGGCGCCCGATTTTTCGCGGTAGTATTCCGCCGCGCCGGCACTGCCCGGATCCTTCCATTCGGACAGGGCCGTAAGCCTCGCCTTCAATTTGCCCTGCCACTCGGGCGTGTTGCGTTCCGCGGGCGGAAGCGGCGTACCGCTCGCGCCGAATACCAGCTCGTGAAACTGCTCCACGAACTTCTTGCACGGCTCGTCTTCGCAGAAGTGCAGGCCCGCGGCCACTCCCTCCAGGCGGGCAGGCGTGGCTTCCTGTTCCTGTATGGGAGCCAGCGGCGGCATGCGGAGCTTCTCATTGAAGAACGCGATGAAATTGGCGGCCACCATCTCGGCCGGCTGGCCGGTATAGATGCCGAAGGACTGTTGTCCCGTCTGCAACTGGTCGTCGTCCGCACAGCGGGACCCTGAGAAATTCACCACCAGGTACAGGCGATATCCTTCGATGAGCGGCAGCGGCGTGACGTGCCGGCGCTTGCACTCTTCCGCCAGCGCCTGGATCTCCTTGCCCAGGGAAGTGGCAAACGTAAAGGAACGGTCGTCGCCCGAGACCTTCCCCATCGCCGATGCGAAGGATGCGGCCAGCGCCTGGAAATCGGAGTCCTCGATGTGGGCAGCGCCGTGGGCAGCGGCGAGCACACGCGCCATGGGCGCCAGTTGCACCGGAGAAGCCGCCGCGCCGGCGTACTTCCGCAAAAGCTTGGCCGGTTCCGGGTCCTGGTTAGCGATACTACCGAGCACGTCGTAGAATCTGCCGGGGTCGTACACCAGAAAATCTTCGCACTTGAGTTGAGGAAAGCGCAGCGGCGGAATCTGCGCGAACAGGTCCGCGGCCTTCCGGCCATCGAGCGGCAGCATCGCCTCGATGGCGCGCAGCCGCAGCGACAGGGCGTCGAGATCCTGGTTGTAGACGCGATTCCAGTAGGTTGACGAACCATCCAGCCGCAGCGGCACCGCATGGCGCCGGAACGGCTGCTGGGCGCCGGAGGCGCGCTGGAAGGCCTGTTCGAGCAACTCGATTTTGCGCGCCTTCTCGATCGTGTCCGTGCCCGCGATGCGGATCATCGCGTCGGCAGCAAATTCCCCGGGAGCGGCGCGGGCGGCATCGATGAGCGCATCGATATCGGCGGGTGCTGCCGCGGCAACGCCGAGAAGCGGCACAAGAATCAAGGCAAAAGTCTTCATTGTCTGGGTACGCTACTTATTTTAGCCCGTGGCCGCCCACTTGACGCGGAGGCGCGGAGCACGCGGAGGAAGACGCGGAGAGAGAGAAGATGCCCGTTTCAACCAGACCACGCCCTCTGGCTCACGGCA
>OMOG01000112.1:9402-56691 GCA_900290305.1 Candidatus Sulfopaludibacter sp. SbA4 | reverse complement strand
CCCGCCAGCCGCGCTACCAGACCGCTCTGTTGCTCGGTCTCGGGCTCGCGCTTCTTGCGAGCAGCCGCCCCTATGAGGGCGTTCTGTTGGGTATGGCTGTCGCGGTAGCATTGATCAGGTGGGTTACGGGACCGAGACGTCCCCGAGCGGCCGTTCTGGTGAAGCAGGTCGTGCTGCCGATCGCGATCCTGCTCATGCTGACCGCTGGAGCGATGGCTTACTACAACTGGCGAGTCTATGGCAGCCCAACCACACTCCCGTACCGCACCAATCGGGCGGCTTACGCGGTTTCTCCCTACTTCCTGTGGCAAACGCCGCGGCCAGAACCCGCGTATCGCCACAAAGTCATGCGTGACTTTTATGTCGGCCTGGAACTCACTGTCTTCCAACATGCCCGCACGGCCGGTGGCTTTCTGGAGGGGGGCGTCAGGAGGCTGGTCACGCTTCCGTACTTCTTTTTCGGTGCGACCCTGAGCATCCCGCTGCTCATGCTTCGACGCCTATTCCATGACCCCCGCGCATACTTTCTCATGGCCGCTGCGGCGGTCTCTTTCTTGGGCATTCTGGCAGTCGCGTTCATGCAACCGCACTACCTGGCGCCCGCAACCGGTTTGTATTACGCGATCCTCCTTCTGGCGATGGAGCACCTGCAGTTGTACCGCCTTGGCGCTCAGCGGACCGGCGCCTTCCTCGTAACCGTGATTCCCTGCGTGTGCGTCATGCTCTTCGTGGTGCAACTGGTTTTCCTGGCATCATCGCCCAAGATCGATCTGCCGCGGACGCAGGTCCAGCACATGCTGGAGAGGCTGCCCGGCCGGCAACTCGCCATCGTCCGTTATGTTCCGGATCACGACTCCATGGACGATTGGGTCTATAACGCCGCGGACATCGACTCGGCAAAGGTAGTATGGGCGCGAGAGATGGGCGGCCCGGCGGATCGCGAATTGATAAACTATTTCAACGATCGCGAGACATGGCTCGTAGAGCCCGACCGGATACCGCCGAAAGTCACACCTTATGCGCCTTGACCGGTCTGCCGTGGTTTCGCCCCGCTGGGTCAACAGGACCTGCTGCGCCCGTTTCCTGGGACTCAATGAGTACCGTCCGACAGACGATCTGACTAACTTGTGCAAACTGGCGCAGGCACTCACTCCGGCGCCGCCCCGAACACGGAACCCGTGGCGCGGGCACTCGTGCCTGCCGCGTCCCGACTCTTCGGGACGCTCGGCGCGGCGCCAAAACTCCAACGTGAACAGTATTGAGGTCGGCATGCACGCGGCCCAGTCGGCCGGTCTGCGGATGCTCGCGATGGAGGCACGCCGATGAACCCGGCTTCGGCCAGCCAGCCGTCACCGGGCGACGCGCCTCGCAAGTGGCGTCTGGGCGCCCGATTGAACAGCTTCTTCTCGTATCCGGCGGCGCTCGCCGCGGGGCTCGTTATGGTCACGACGCTGTCCGCATTTGCGCGCCTCGACAACCCCGACCTGTGGTGGCATTTGAAAATCGGCGAAGGGATATGGAATACACATCGGCTTCCGTCGGCCGATAGCTTCTCCTTCACCGCTTATGGCCAACCGTGGCCGCCTCACGAATGGCTGTCGCAACTGGGCATGTACGGTTTATACCGCCTGGGTGGTTACCTCGGACTGGTCGTTGGGGTTGCCCTGATCGCGTCGCTGATTTACCTGATGGTGTACTGGCTGTGCTGGACGGCCACGGGAAACGCGCTGGTCTCTTTTCGTGGCGGCATGATCGCCTATTGCTTCGGGAGTGTCGGAGTAGGCACCCGGCCCCTGCTGGTGGGCCACCTGTTCCTTGCCGCGGAGATTCTGATTCTGGAATTCGGCCGCCGCCGTAATCCCCGGTTCTTGTGCTTACTGCCCGCGGTCTTTGCGGTCTGGGTGAACTGCCATGGCACCTGGGTTTTCGGGCTGGTGGTGGCGGTCTTATACTTCGTATGCTCGATGCTCGAGGAGAGCTACGGCCTGTTTGTCCCGGAGCGATGGGATGCCCGCTCGCGGAGAACGCTCGGGTGCGTGCTGGCCCTCTCGATTGCGGTGCTATTCACCAATCCCGCCGGGACACGGCTGTTGTTGTTTCCGTTTGACATCTTCTTTCGCGAGAAAACGCAAACGGGGGCGGTCTTGGAGTGGCTGGCGCCAAGCCTGGGAGAACCGAATACATGGCTTATGCTCGCCGCCGTTGGCACCGCGTTCTTTTTGGCGGCATCGCGCCGATTGTCGCTGCGGGAATTTGCACTCACCTGCCTGGCTTCGGGGCTGGCGGCCTGGCACAGCCGCATGTTGTTTCTCTTCGGTATTATCGTCTCACCGGCTCTCTGCCACTTAGGCTGGGCCGGCGATAGCAGGCGAAATTATCCTCTGGCCAATGCGGCGATCGTCTTCGGTTGCCTGGCCGCAGTGACTTGGGCGCTGCCGGACCGGTCCGCTCTTCAGGCGCAGGTGCAGGCTAACAATCCGGTGAAGGCCGTGGAGTACATTCGCCGGACGCATCTGGCCGCCCCCATGTTGAACGACTACCGCTTTGGCGGCTACCTGATCTGGGCGCTCCCGGAAGAGAAGGTCTTCATCGATGGCCGCGCGGAACTATATGACTGGACCGGTGTCATGGAGCGGTATCTGCGTTGGGTGAGACTGGAGGACGACCCGCAGACGTTGCTCAATCGATACCGCATCGGATTCTGTCTCCTCGATCCGTCGTCCGCGATCGCTCACCTTATGCCCTATATTCCGGGTTGGGAAAAGGTGTATGCGGATGACAACGCCGTCATATTCAGCCGCCGCCCTGAGGGGGCAAGCACTCTAGCGATGCCACACACTCACCGTACAAATACCACTGCCACCTCATCCCGGTAGGCCTTCCGCCAGTTCGGTAGATAGCCCATCACCCGCACCATCGGCGAATCCTTCGTCAGAAGGCACAAACGAATCCCGTACTTGTCGAGTAGAATCTGCGGATCCTCCGACAGTGTCGCCCAGCGGCCGTACTCCGCCAGCACTCCCGTCCAGTCAAAGACATCGGTCCGGCCGTCCACGAAGACCTTTTCCTCCGGCAACGCCCAGATCAGGTAGCCGCCGAATACGTACTCGTTCAGCATCGGCCCCCGTATCCCGGCCAGCCGGATGTAGCGCACCGCCGCCACAGGATTGCTCTTCGCGATCTGGCTCTGAATGTCCCCCGCGGCGGGGAACGCCCGGATAGACACCGCAGCCATTGCCAAGATCAGCAACGCATTGACCACGGGGTGCTCCCGGTCCGAGCTTCTCCTCAGCTCCGAACCCAGCAGCCGGCACAACACCGGGCTTACGACAATCCCGAAGACGAACATCATCCGTATATGCCTCACGGCCAGCCAGGACACCGCGACTACCAGAAGCAGCTCCCGCAGTTTCAACTCCGCTCTCAGCAGGACGCAAGCCACGGGGATCCCCATGATCGCCGCCAGCATCGCCAGCGTACGCCCATCGCGCAGGTCGGGCGGAGCCCATTCCGCTACCGCGCTCAGATTCGTCGACTGGTGAAACATCAGGTCCAGCGGATACAGCACCAGCCGCCATCCGACCGGGTTCGCAAAAAGCGCCAGCACCGAAACGGCCAGCGTCCAGCCGAGCTGCCTGCGCTCGCCTGCGCTTCCTCCTTCCGCCGCGATGAATCCCCACTTCCCCTTCACAAACGAACAGATCCAGTGGACCGCCAGCACACCTATGCCGAAGAAATACGACCCGTGGCAGTTTACCCAAATTGCGAACAATGGAGGAATCGCCCATAGGAACCGGCGGTTCCGCGCCGCCCGATCCAGCAGCAGAAGTTCCGCCGCCAGAAACGCGTAGCCCATGAGTTGCGGCCGGATTGCGAGCCCGATCGTCCCGCAGAAGAACGCCAGGATTGCCACCAGGAAGGCCCCCAGCTCATTCCCCGCCTGCCGGTATCCAACCGCGTAGACGAGAACCAATAGAGCTGAGCCAAAAATGGTGAACCAGCCCATTAGGCCGCTGTACCCCCCCAGCCGATAAGCCGCGTAGATCGTGATCTGGGCCAGCCACTCGTGCGCTGTCCAGGGGTGGCCGTAAGCCGTATGGGAAAACAGGTCGGCGGTGGGTATCCGGTGGGTATTCCACATGATCTCGCCCAGCTTCAGGTGGAACCACAGGTCGGGATCGTTGAATCGGTTGGCGATCGTGAGGACGTAGACGGCCACCAGCCCGAGGGCCAACAGCACGCGAAACGAAAACACCGTCCGCAACCGCCGGCCGCTTTCGGAACGGGATTCAGGTGCGGTCAACAGCGCCGCAGGCCTCAGGCCGCGTCCGAGGACTCCGACGTGGAGGCCATCCGGACGAGGCGGTGGAGATAGGCTCTGGAGACGCGCAACTTACGGGCGGCCAGGGACTTGTTCCCGTTGCATTCGCTAATCGCTCTGTTCGCCAGGCTGACCTTGAAGTTCCACATCTGTTCCTCGAAGCACCCGCGTTCGGAATCCAGTTCGGCATGGACCGCCTTTTCCTCCGCTAGTTGCTGCAGATGATCCGGCAGTTCGGCACGGGTGATGCAATCGCCATCCGCCAGGATCACCGCGCCCTGAATGACGTTCTCGAGTTCGCGTATGTTCCCCGGCCAGTCGTAATCCACCAGCAGTTCCATGGCGTTAGGACGGATGTCCGTCACCGGCTTCTCGTACTCGGTGGCGTATCGCTCGAGGAAGTGCCGTGCCAGTGTGGGGATGTCCTCGGTCCGCTCGCGCAGTGTCGGGACATTGATGGTCATCACATTGACCCGGAAAAACAGGTCCGGCCGGAATGTACCGGCTTCGACCATCTGCTGGAGATTGCGGTGCGTGGCGAATACCACGCGGGCGTTCAGAGGTATCAACCGATTGCTCCCCAATCGGCAGAACTCTTTCTGTTGCAGCACGCGCAGGAGTTTGACCTGGGTATTGAGACTCAACTCGCCGATCTCATCCAGAAACAATGTGCCTGCCCCCGCCTGCTCCAGGTATCCGGCCCGGACGCCGGTCGATCCGGTAAAGGCGCCCTTCTCGTGACCGAAGAGCTCCGCTTCGATCAGACTCTCCGGAATCGCCCCGCAGGAAACCGCTATGAAGGGATGTTTAGCTCGGTTTCCGAGGTTGTGAATAGCGCTGGCGACCAACTCCTTTCCAGTCCCGCTCTCGCCGGTAATCAGCACGAAGGCGTTCAGGTTGGTCACTCGCCGAATCAGGTCATATACCACCTGCGCGCGGCCGCTCGAACCCACGAGCCGTTCGCAACCCTGGGTGGAATGCATGGCATTCTTGATCCTCTCGAGCTCGCGCTTCATCAGTGCGTGCTCGTACGCGCGCCGGACGATCACTTTAAACTCGACCAGGGAAGGCGGCTTTCCGATACAGTCGTAGGCTCCGCGCTGCAGGAACTCGGTGGTCGTCGAGCGCCTCAAATCGTCCGTCATGACCACGATAGGAATCGGCGAGTCGCTCAGTTCGTTGTAGAACTTCAATTGGTCCGGAAGGGACCAGTAATTGGAATCGAAATCCAGAACGATTACGTCCGCCTGGTCCGTGGCGGCGTGCTTCAGCCGTTGCTTGTCGGACTCGAGCACCACTCTGTACTCCGGCAATAAGGCCGGAGCCAAGAGGGCAGGAAGTTTGTAATCGAGAGAATAGAGAGCGACACGTACCATAGGATTGATACCAACCCAACTTTCATCTGCCCGTGGTCCATTTAGGCTAAACCAAGCCGGCATGGTAGTCAAGGACTTGGGCACAATTCAGGCGGTACTCTACCTCCAAAGGAGTACCAAACAGGATCTTATAGAGCTAAGGTACCAAGCGTCCTAGAGATATTACGCCTATGATCCAGCGATTTCCCCTGAAAGAACAACTCTCGGGGATCGGTTTCTGGCGCGGTCAAATCCTGGAGTACGTAAGACAGACGTGGACGGCGCAGCCGGGCATCGCATGGTTCCGCCGGCGTTTGCCCTCAGGGCGCAGTTGCTTGCCGAGAATTATGGGATTAGGGCTGCACGCCTGACGCTCGCCCCAGGCGGAAACTTCATGTTCGGAAGTTAGCGGACAGGGCATCTGTATTACATTTATATAGAAGATGTAAAACAGACTGTAAACACGACAGGCTCATCGCCGGCCTCTCACATCTCGGTGCCGTCCTGCATGGCTCCTGCTCCAGCGCACCGGCGCGCCACACCGTGGTTTCCCAAGTGCGCCGCGGGCCAAGGCCCTCCGCTCCAGGTCCTCAGTGCCAACCGACCCGGCGGCCACACCCGCCAACTCAGCCTCGGCCCGCAACAAGGCTCTGAAGTTTCACCACCAGATCAAGCAAAGCTGAGGGGCGATCAGCGAACTTAACCAACCCTTGCTTGCAGATCGATCGTGATGAATCCAGACACCGGGAGCGCTCTGCACGATCGGCGCCTGACCGGCGCCCGCGCGCCTTCGGAGATGGCCTCATCGCCGAAGGGTGACGACCCCAGTTCCCATTTCTCCACTCGTTTCCAGCCACCGAACCCCGCCGGCTGTTCGACACGGCGGGGTGGCCTGTTTGGAGTCGCCCGGTTTCTACGGGTCGCCGGCTCGTAGCCAAAAACTGAATCTTGCCAGGAAAATTCAGGCTAGGGGGCTAGGGGGCTAGGGTGCTGGTAGGTGTTTTTCCCCACACGTTAACAGCATTTTATCATTCGAGTTAACCCTTTTGAGCATTGTCTGGCGCATTCCGAAGCGGATACACTGAATCCAGAGAGGCCGGTAAATTCTGGCATGAAAAGTCCCCTTGTTGTCTTTATCTTGCTGCAGGCCTTGGACTTGGCGACCACCTTCGTAGCCCTTACGATGGGCGGGAGCGAGAGCAACCCGATGATCGCGCACCTGATGGCGTTGGGTCCCGTCCGCGGGTTGCTCGTCTCCAAAGCGCTCGTGATCGCCCTCGCAGCGGCGGGCGCGTCCATGCGCAAGAATAGGGGGATTTGGTGTGCCAATGCCGTTTTTTCCGGGGTCGTGATGTGGAACCTGGGGATCATCACGAGATTGGCTTTGATCAGCTAATCACCGCCTCGATCCCTATCACATCTCGTTTGACCCGCAACTGCCGCGCGCACGAAACCGTAGGTGCCGATTCTCAGGAGATCAACCAACCGCACTCCGCATCCAGCCAACCCGCAGTGGAGGGCGTGAGGTTCCGGCGCTTCAGTAATGCCGTCCGTAGGTCCCATTTGCGCCGGCGTGAAGAGAATACTCCGGGAGCTAAACAAGGCGGATGGGAGTCGCGCAGAAGCTCCGCAAGACGGCGGGCGTATCGGTCGAATTCAGACATGTCTTGAGGGATAGTCGATTGTACCACTCCCCACGTGCCGGACCGCGCCGCGGGGCTATTTCAAGCCTGTATCGAAGGGCTGGCCGGATGCTCCGGTAGCCTGTCCCACGTCCGGTTGGGGTCCGCGGCTGGAATCACCGGCGACGCTTTCGCCTGCCCCCAGCTCTAACGGCGGCCCATGAGAACGGCGCGCTTTTTCTCTCGCCGGTTCCGGTCCGGTAGTGGTTTTGGGACCGCTGGTCAGGAGCTTTTGGAGGATGGGAATCTGGCTGGCGTTGCTTTCCACATAATCTACGCCGATGGCGGTCAAGGTGAGCTCCACGTTGTCACCCATGGTGATGTACTCTTTGGCCTTGAGATACCAGGTGGTGAAATCCAGGTACTCGCGGGGGAAGCCCATGCGCTTCTCGATTTCGAACATGGAAACTCCCGGTTGTTCGGGATTCGTGCGGCGGCGATTGTAAAGCAAGGACAGGATCCCGAGCCGCCGGTTGGTTTCGCCCTCGATGCCGTTGACAAACTCGCTCAGCTCAAAAATCGGGTTGGCCTTCAGGTCGTGCCCCTTGTAGGTGGCGTCGTACTCGGCGCGCCGCTCGGGATTGGACAAAACGTCGTAAGCGCGGTTCAGGAGGACGAATCGGTCGGGATCGCCGGTCTCGGGGTTGTCGGGATGCAACCGGCCGGCCATAAACTTGTAGACGCGTTGAATGGTGGCGAATTCGGCCTTGGGGCTGATCTGCAGATACTCGTAGTAGTCGATGTCCTCGTCCAAGGCAGCGGCCAGGGTGCGCCGCGTTTCCGGATCGAACTCGAGGCCGATCCGATAATCGGTGCCGATCCGGATACAATTCCGAACGGCACAATAGCCGGCGAGAGTCCCCTGGCGGGCCTCAATATAAACTACGCAGCCGGGCAGCAGTTCGGACGAACCGCGGAGGGCGATCCCCGAATCGGAAATCTCGATGCCTTCCACGTGCACTGACTGCGAGAAGCCACGGCGGTCCTTCCAAAGCAGTGAGTATGAGCCCTTATCCCGGCGTCGCGGCTCTTTCCTCAAATTGACTTGCATCCGAATCCTGCTCCGCCTGAACTTTCTCTGGCAAGCTGCTTCATCATCTTGCTAGAGAGATGATACCTCCAAATTTCCGGTACGGCCACTCACCATACGTATAGTACCATTGACGGGAAGGCGGATTGGAGGGGCCGTGCGCTCAGTTGGAGCCCTCGGGAGAGCGCGTGAAGCAGGCGGGAAATCGCTAGCTAAGCTAGTAACTCGTCCTGATCCGTCCTGATGCTTAATTGCAATAATAACAATTATGTATGATAATGTTAGGGCATAGCCCCGTTCCAATGGCATGGCCCAGATTCCCTGGTCTGCCGGCCACCCCGGCACCGGCGAAACCGCGCCCGACCATCGTTGAGCCGTTACAACCCCGTTCCGGCAGCCGAACAGGCGCATGTTTCTTGATCGCGACTGGACGCCCGGTGACATGGCAGGTCACTCACCGCCCGTAATACGGATTCCGTACGACATTGCTCGCGGCCGCCGCGCCAAAGCCGCCGTCCACAGCCATCTTGAAAACTCCGATGTATTCGCGTGCCCTCGGCCACTTCAACGTCACCGCGTAGCTCATCACGGCGAGAACGCCCTAATGGGCTGCCTTGCGCTCGCGCTGCTTCCAACTCGTAGCCCAATCCGTGCCCGCTGCTTGCGCGGCACCCCCTGTGTGAATCGACATCCACGATCCGGATGCCCATCCATCCTTCGGCGCCGGTGCGCGCCGGGAATTCTCGCCACGACAATGATCGACATCCACAGCCATGTCGTGTGGGGGCTCGACGACGGCGCCTCCTCGGTCGAGGACAGTCTCATCATGCTCCGCACCGCCGCGGAAGACGGAATTACCGATATCGTCGCCACTCCCCACTCCAACGCGCAGTACCGGTTCCAGCCCGGTCTGTTGCACGGCCGCATGGAGGAACTCGCCGCTCACAGCAAAGGAAAACCTGTCATTCATCATGGCTGCGAATTCCAGGTCACCAGCGACAACATCGGCCAACTCCTGGACGCTCCCTTCACCTACACCATCGATGCCGGTCCCTACCTGCTTCTCGAATTCTCCGGCTTTCACATTGGGAAGCACACCGAGTCGATCCTGCGGCAATTGCTCGACGCAGGCATTGTGCCCATCGTGGCTCATCCCGAGCGCAACCCGATCCTCCTGCGAGACCTCGACCGCCTGGCATCCTGGATTGAGCTGGGATGCCTCGCCCAGGTGACCGCGCTTTCCATTACCGGCGGATTCGGCAGCCCTCCACGCTCCGCCGCCTTCCGCCTGCTGGACCGCGGTCTCGTCCACGTGGTCGCCACCGACGCGCACGACCCTCAGCACCGTCCTCCGGTTCTCTCGGGGGCCTACAACGCCATCCGCGCGCGCTTCGACGACGAATCTGCGGATCTCCTGTTCACGGACAATCCGCACGGCATTATCCATGGACGTCCTCTGCCGGGAGGGAAACTGGTGGTTGCCGGCCAGCCCAAAAAGCGTTGGTGGCCGTTTTGATTTATGGCTTGAAGTCGATTAGAATATCAGGTGCGGATATCTGAATTGTGACCTGTCCTAAGTGCAAAACGGATCACGCTCACCGATCTCACCGGCAGCGCTGGAAGGACTACGTCGCAAGCCTCTTCGAGTACTATCCCTACCGCTGTACAGAGTGTCGGCATCGCTTCTTCGTGCTTCGGCGCGAGCCCCCCGGGACCGCGGAAAAGCCGACCGCTACCGAAACCGAGATCCGGGTGACCCGCTCAAAGCTCAAGTGGAGACGCAAACGCCGCGAATTGCTGCTTTACGGCTGGGCGCTCCTTGCCTTCCTGGTCTTCCTCTACTTCGTCACGCGGGACCGCGGCGGCTCGTCCGCCGGCGATTAGCCCGCCGGCCTGACGTCAATTCCGCGCAACACCACAAAGCCCACGATCCGCGTCGTCCCCGCCGTCCGTCTGTATTCCAGCGCGAGGCGCGCCAGTTTGCAGCCCGCAGGCGTCCGAAACCTGACGGCGCCTAGTTGCTCCTCTCCCGACGACAGGCTTTCCCCCTCCGCCAGCGTCCCGCCCGTACTCGCGTCCATTACCCGCCACCGCAACCCTGTGCCCGGCCGTATCCCGGGCGTCCGGTAAGCAAACTTCAGCTCATACGCTGTCTGCTCCCGCATGGGTACAAACTGCGCCAGCACCTCGCAGTTCTCCGGCTGCCGCCCCGAGAACGTCAGCCGCGACCCCGAAGGCTTCTCCTCGCCGGATGCGCTCACGCCCTCCGGGGTAGGTACCCTCCAGTCAAAGCCGTGCGAAATGGGCGCCGTCCGGAACGTCCCATTCGTCAAAATGGGTCCCCCTCCGCCCACCGCTCCTAGCGGGATTCTGTGCTGCTCCGCCAAGCTGTTCCAGATCTCCATCGCCCCCTCCGCGCGCTGGCCGTCCAGCAGCCGGTCGCAGGCTGCCATCAGCACCGCAACATCTGGCTCCCGATCTCCCTCCAGCACCTTCCGCGCCGCCGGCATCATGATATCCACCCGTCCATGATCCATCAGGTACGACAGCTAGCTCGCCCGCACCTCCGGTCTCGCCATCCCGATGCGGTCGATCAGATCCCCGTCCTCGGCCACCTGCCCGCACAGCCGGAAGAGCGGCGATGCCGCCTCCCCATAGACCATCTCCGCCGACGATTTCGCCCAGGCCCAGAACTTCTCCGTATCCTTGTGCCGGAAATAAAAGTTGGCCAGCGTCCACCGCGGAAGATATTGCCGGTCCGCCTCGGCCGCGCGCAGCAGGCATTGCTCCGCGCGATCGGCTTTCCCGTCCGCCTCCAACCGCGCAAAACCCTCCTCAGGCCCGGCTAGCCAGGCTAGCCAGGCTAGACAGGCTAGACTCGCTACCTCGCTGATTCTGGAGTTTCGCCGGCGCGAGCAGGATCATGTCAGTCCCGACAGCGCTGCCGTTTATGGTGGCCTCGACTTTTAGCTTGAGCTTCGCCTATTGTTCCCCTTGGTATCACCCCCTATGTGGAGACAAATCGAAAGTTCAATCACTCCAAGCGGTTCTCTGTCGGCCATCGGATGCTTTAATGGTCGAGTTCCTGGATCACCTCCTTCAGGGATTTTCCCTCCTTCATGCCCCGCTGCATCATCTTGACCAGGCGTCGCTCATGCAACTGAAGCATCTCCCGCGCCGATAACGCGCAGCAGTACCCCGACGCCGTCAGCGCGACGATCGTGGCGCCTGCCAGGCGGACCTCCGGACCGTAGCGGCGCATCTGCCGCAACTCCTCGGCATAGTCGGGCCGATGCCGGCTTTGCCGCTCGAACAAGTGGCGCGCATTGTAGATCATGAACACGAATACCAACCGCGCCAACACCGCTCCGTAGCCGTGCCCGGCCGGACGGTCGATATCCCAGGTCTGGGACAGCGAACGAAAACCTTGATTCTCGATCCCCCAGCGGCCTCGATAGAACCGCCGGATTTTGACTCCATGCCTCCCTGGCGGAAGGCTGGTCACATAATCGGTCTTCGAGATGTCTTTACCTTTTTTATCCAGGATGGGCGCGCCATCCGGATGGGATTGAATGGCCACCACCACACTCACCGCGATTTGACGATGCGGCGGTTGGTCGCTGATTAAGGTGATCGGCCGCAACGCCGTCAAACGCACTTTCTGAGTCTCCCGGCGCCCGGAGAACTGGCGTTGTTCTTCGATCTCGGTCCAACTCCGATCGGCTTCCTCCAGTTGCCGCTGGATGGAGCCATTCACGTCCATTTTCTCGTCCCGCACCCGGCTCACAAAGTCGATCCCATAGTCCTGCTTGAGTTCGTAAAACAGGTCCGTTCCCCAGTAGCCCCGATCCAGCAACAGAATCTTCAGCCACTCCCGGAGCGGCCCCATAGTCTGGTTCAATCGCGCCAACAGGCGCCGTAGCATGGTGATTTCACTCTCCTCCAATCCGCCCAGCACATACCCACGATCAGCTCGCAGTCGGTTTGCAGATTGAGCAGGACGAGCAGTTTGTAGCCGTAGCTGCCTTCACTGGTGCGGCGGGCTCCCTCATAGGCTTTCCCGTACGGGATCACGATGTCGTGGCCATCCACGGCATACACTCCGCCTCGTAACCAGCGCTTGTGGCGGATCACCTGCACGTGTTCGAGAAAGCCGCCTTCCAGATCCTTTTCGGTGAAACGGTTGAGATGATTTAACAGTGTCTCGGTATCCACCACGGTCCGGTCCTTCGCCAGGCAGTTCTGGATTCTCTCGGCGGTGAAGCCGATCCGTTCCAGCAGGTAGGGGTCTTTCAGGAGTGGGCCGCAGTTGGCCGGCACGTCGATGCCCGCCATCTCCCGCAAGCACTCCACGCCATTGAGAAGTGGATAGCGGATTCCATTGTCCTTTTTCAACTGGGAAGGCCGCATCCCGGTGGCGGCGTCCCACAGTCCGCTATGCAGCATGAAGTCGAACATAGCGTCGAAGCGTCCTCGTTCGGTATCCCACACCTGGAAGGGACGCCCCTCCACGATCTCTTGCTCGACGCGCTTGCGATCTTTCTCCCAAACCCGCCAATCGACCGCCGCCACCGGCGGCATCGCTGTAGTGGAAAAAGGGCCTGTCATCCCTTTTAGATTGTGCACGCTTTCTGGCAAAAGTCCAGCAAAATCCGACATGAACACAAGAAAATGTTTTATCCGGACTGGGATCGCTGTAATTGCTTCCAAGCCTGTTCCAAGGCGGCGGTGAGTTGCCGCCAAGATTTCAGGTTCTGCTGGAACGCACGGTAGGCAGCACACTGTTGCCGCACGGCAGCGAGTTCTTCCTGTTTGACATAGGTCGCCTTGGAGCGGCCTTGCTGGGAACGCGACACGTAGTATGCTGGCCGCGCTCGCGCCGCGCCGCGGCCGCCCAAATGACGCTCGACCATCGAACCGACACGCATCGCTTGGGGCTGTAACAACTTGGACTCGATCGAGCGGCGTTGTGTTTGAAGGGCACGAATTTGAGCTCGGATTTCGGGACATGGATCGGGATCAGACATGTATCAGTTGTATCAAGGAACCACTGATACAAATGAAGTATTTGAGGACTCTCCAAAGAATTATTTAATCGGGCACGCCTAACATCTTTTGGTGCAATGACTTGCGAGACTTTCGATCATTCAGGAACGGCAGTAGCCCGTCAGTAACTGGATTGACCGCCACGGGCACCGGCGGGATCCTGTTCGACACAGTGTCCGCCCCGAACTCTGCCAGCACTGCCACGGCGCAAAGCCCTCAAGTTCGGGAATGGACCGGCATAACCTCAAGCTCGTTTCAGGATGTATTGGGAGCCGGAAGCGAGGCCCCCTCGCAAACCTCGATGGCTTGGACTCTGGGAAGCTCGGCCGCCTGTTCCATTGCGGATGTACCGGTGGCCGCTGCAGCAACGCGGTTGGTCGTCACGTTGCCTGGTCAGACTTTTACCTCCGGCAGTGGCAACAGTGGCACCGTTTTAGGCCAGACGGCTGGGAGTTCGTTCAACATCACCCTCACGACCGTGGATGCCAGCAACAACGTTGACACGATGTATAATGGCAATAATGGCAGCAAGACCGTGAGTTACACCGGCCATGCCAACGCCCCCGGTGGCACTGCGCCCAGTTAACTTCCGAGGCTCCAGCTTTTGATACGAGTCGTCCCCGGTCCGGTGGTTCATGGCGCACAGGCGAAAGTTATTGGCAAGCGCTAAGCCTTCCCTCATTAGGATTAGGCGGCGTTCTTCGACTCCACCGTCAGCCGGAAATCCAGGCTGTCCAATAGCGCACCGAGACTCTGCAGACTCGGATTTCCACGCTTGGACAGCATTTTATAGAGGCTTTCCCGATTCAACTTGCTCTTAGCGGCAACCTTGCTCATTCCGCGAGCCTGCGCAACGTTGCGCAGGGCAGTCAGAAAGACGCGTGGATCATCTTCTTCGAGAGCGGCATTCAAATAAGCCTCCGCTCGCCGGCGGTCTTTGAGCGATTCGATCAGATAGTCATCATATGGTTCGCTTCTTGGCATCTTTCCTTCTCCTGTAATCCTGCCAATACGCCTTCCCGTTTGCTATGTCTTTACGCTGAGTAGCTTTACTCCCACCACACCAGGAGGATGATCTGTTAGGGACTCGATCCATTCCTGGAAAGGCTTCTTGCCGTCTGCCGTTGAGTAGATCCTCAACTCTTTCGGTCCATCAGCCATCATTGTTAGTGTAGCCTATTGGCGACAATCGTGTGGAAATCCCGATTGAACCGCGCTACCGCGATTGATGGCACGGTCAGGGCGGGGGCTCACTGGCTCTTCCGAGGCACGCCGGACGGTGATTTTGGTCCTTTGGGCCGTGCTGGTCCGCTGCGTCGTGATCGGCTCCCTGTTGCCCGCCTCCTCCAATCATGATGGACATCGGCCCCCCTGCACATCAACGACAAGGTACAGCACGTCTGCTCCAACCTGGCGCTCTCGTTTCTACCTGTGATCGGATTCCGAATCGCCGCAGAGGGCTTAGGGCAGGACTCTCGATGCTCCTTCTGGGAGTCCCCCCTCGAAGGGGTCAGCACTTCTCGCCCGGCCGCGCGGTGGAGCTCGTGTCCTCGCCAACGGTGCAGGCGTCAGTTGCGGCGCCCTTCTGGCCCCACCCATCCGCACACTGATCGCCATTCTCTGGGCCGCGCGCAATTCCCTCCTGCGCGGCTGATTCCGATTACGATCTGATTCCTTCCGTTTGTGACCCACCGAGCCGGAGGCGCGCCTGAAGGTCATGTCCGCGATGCCAGCCTTGCGATCCAGTGACGTTTTGTGGGGGTAATTGTGGGGGCGAAAAAAGCCAAAAGCTTGTAAGCCATTGAAAAGATGGTACGCCCGGGCCGATTCGAACGGCCGACCTTTTGCTCGGGAGGCAAACGCTCCAACCCCTCACCCGTTTGTTTTCAACCCAAAAGCTGCGGCACGGTGTCCGAATAGCGGACCATTCGGCGCTTTCTGCACGTGCAATTGCACGTCGAGTCGGGACATTCGGCTCTGGCCGATCTGGGCGTTGGGAGCGACGGGTAGAGGTTTTGCAGACCATTGGCCAATGGGGAACGATTCAGGTTCATGTACGTCTCCGCGGCGGCTCCGCTAGAAGTCTCACATTGGCCCGGCCGCTGCCGATCGCCCAGATTCGCAAGACAAAGCCGGACGTCATCGCCGAGATTGACGGACTGCTCGATAATTATTGTGATCGGGAGGTCGCGGAAATCCGGAGCAGACAAGGCCGGCGGACCGGGTAATAAAATCGCTCGGTTTTAGCTCTGGGATGCTGGCTTGAATCGGTGATCCGTACCATCCCAATTTCATCCCTTCCGGACAGCCAGCCCACCCTGATGGATGCAAGCTCCGTTGGGAACGTGCTGTTCCCAGTGCTGCGGAGCGCTCAGCGATGTGGTGGATTGCTAGTGCTAGTCGATATATGGTGCTCCTCAAACCGCGTGATCAAGCCAGAGCGCTCGCTCGTCACCGATACTTGACCAGATAGTAGGCGAGCTTGAGGTATTCGTTCTGGCACCCGATGAAACCATCCTCCTGGCGCCACCAATTCCGTGGTGTGTATCGCGGATCGGGTGCCGGCGACATCATGATCTTCGGCGGCGTACCCGCCAATTCCTTGGTGATGATCCAGCGGGCGCGCCTGGTGTGAATGGCGGAAGTGACCACGACAACCCGCTTCACCGAGTTCTTTTGCACGTATGCGTGCAGCGCCCTGGCCTCGTCGAATGTGCTGGTGACCCCTTTGGGGAACGGCAATTGTACGATCTTGGCTTCCGGAATCCCGGCTCTCTTCATCATCAACACACTCATGTCGGTGACATTCGGCTGCAAGCCTGCGTCGACGGCCAGAGAATCCACAGCCCGCACGATCACCACTTTGTCGGAGATGCCTTGGTTGACGAGTTTGGCCACCTGGTAGGCACGGGTCGCGATGTCTCCGTTAAGGACGAAGATCATGTCGGAAGGCTCGAGCGTATCCTGGACGATCAGGAAGTTGCAGACCCCGGTGAGTATAGGGACTCGCAACAGGTATACGCCGCCCAGGGCACAACTGATGAAAGCCATCGCCAGTGCTAGTCTTCGTAGCGCGGACACTCTCGCTCCTCTCTCACATTCCAAGTGTTGTCGGGCACGGTCCCCATCGCTATGGAGCGCCGAAGTAAAAAAGAAAAGTCTTGACGAGCAAGGCCGAGCCGAGAAGCGGCAGGACCACCCAGAACAAGACCTTCTTCATTCGTCTCCGGAACTTGTGCCTGGACCGGTGACGGTGGTGACGGCGGTGATGTCGGTGAACGGGTGTCATCTTTGGCGAGAACCGTAGCGCCGAACCGGCAGAATGGACTGGTTACGCACCATCCTGATTGTATCGATCTTTACCGCTCTGGTCATGGGTGTGTCGCGCTTGGGCGGGGCGAGGGGCCCTACACCTTGGTGGAGGTCTGCACTCTGGTTTCCGACCTGCGGGGTCGTCGCTTTTGCGTCTGGCTTGAATTTATCGGATAGGCCAGCCGACTTTGCAGTGGATGGGAGGTGCCTAGGAAACCGTGCAGCACAGAACTCGTGCTACACTGGACTCATGGAGAAGACCAGGCAGAATGTGACTCTGGTTGTCGAGGAGGATCTACTCCTGGCGGCAAGAAAAGTCGCACTGGACCAACGGACCAGCGTGAATCAACTGGTGCGGGAGTACCTCACAGCGCTGGTGGAGGAGCCGGGCCGGAGGCGGCTAGCCCGGGCGAGATTGAGAAGGGCATTCGAGACAGGTCTTGTCGAGGTCGGAGAACGGAAATGGAGCCGTGACGATCTCTATGACCGTTGAAAGGGCGCTGAGTTTCGTCGACACCAACGTCCTGGTGTACGCGTTCGACAGGAGCAATTCGCCGAAGAAGCAGGTTGCCCAGCGGCTGATGAACGAGTTGATGGAAGAGGACCGGCTGCGGGTCAGCACGCAGGTGTTGCAGGAGCTTTTCGTAACGCTGACCCGGAAAGTAAGCCAGCGTTGCTCGAGCGAGGAGGCCCTGGCGGTTCTGGAGGACCTGACGGCTTGGCCGCTCATGGTGGTAGCTGATGCGGCGATTCGATCGGCGGTCAGATTGGCTGACCAGGCCGAGCTTTCCTTCTGGGATGCACTGGTGGTCGTCGCGGCGGCGCGCAGCGGTGCGGCGGTGCTGTACACCGAAGATTTGAACGATGGGCAGGAGATTCTCGGCGTGCGCATCAGCAATCCGTTTGCAGGGTGATGGATTCCCGTCATTGATGGCTACACGCTGGGTCCCCGAACGGTCACATTCCGGGCCCCATTGCGTCCATTGGCGTGGTGACTGATATCAAGGTCTGGCGATGTCTCATGCGGGTATGGCCTATTCATTGAGGACGCGGCCGAAATCGCCGACTGTTGGTAGGTCTCGAGCGAAGACCGCATGAATCGCGCCCGACAGAACGTGGACGAACAGGTGGGGTCACTAGATCACGAGCGCCGCCTAATGAGGGAGGCTTAGCGCTTGCCCATAACTTTCGCCTGTGCGCCAGGCACCAACTTATCGGGGACGACTCATATCACAAGCTGGGGCGTCGAAAAGGCCTCCGAGGTCCACGGTCTGAACATCCCGGCGATAGTTGCTCGCTAGCGCGAAACCATGCATCCGGGTGGCGTCGGGGGCCTTCGTGGGCCGGTTCGGAGGTGGGGAGTATGAGCTGGGACCACGGAGGCCGGGCTGGCTCGGGCGATTCGGAGGGTGAGCGCACTCCGGAGGGAGATCCAGGCTAAGGTGGCCTGAGGTCTGAGGTCTGAGGCGTCTCCGCGCGGACGCCGAGTCGGGGTGAGCGGGATCGGTGCCGAACCAATCGAAATGTGGCAAACTGAGAATACCAACATGCCGGAAGCAGTTCCTTTGATCCTCGCGCCGCCATCCGCCGACGATCCGATACTGGCTGAGGTCGTCCGACGGCTTCAAGAACTGTACCACCCTGAACAAATCTACCTATTTGGCTCCACGGCGCGAGGAGAATCCGGCCCAGCCAGCGATTACGACCTAATGGTGGTCGTGCCGGACAGCACGCCGGTTTCTCTTCGCGACAGCGGGAGAGCCTATAAAGCTATCTGGCGGCTTGGCGTGGCGACCGATGTGCTGGTCTGGACCCACTCGGGCTTTGAGGAACGGTTGCAACTGAGGGCGTCTTTGCCGTCGACCATTGCCCGGGAAGGCAAACTGCTTTATGCAGCCTGACGCTCGGCGCCGGGCCGACACGCTATCTTGGTTCGAAAGGCCCGTAAGGATTTGCGGTGCGCGCAGATAGATTTGGTCGCTGAGCCACCGGCACCCGAGGATGCCTTGTACCATTGCCGGCAAGCGGCAGAAAAGGCGCTGAAGGGGTTCCTCGTGTGGCATGATCAGCCGTTTCCCAAGACGCACGATCTGGGGAAGTTGGGCAAACAAGCAATCGTACTGGACCACACGCTGGAACCACTCGTCGAAGCGGTGGTTTAGTTCACAAAGTATGCATGGATGTTCCGATATCCAGGCGATGTCGATGAGCCGTCTGTGGTCGAAGCCCTCGCGGTTCTGCACAAAGTCCGGGTATTTGTCGAGGCGGTGATGAGCAGGTTGCCCGAGGAAGCACGTTGCCACCTCCGACCCCGTTGGCCCCAGTGACAGAATTCAGGTTGCATCGGCTTTGAATCCTACCGCGCTGAAGGCAATCAATGCGCACAGTGCAAGATTTCCTGAGTCACGCCGCCGCCGGTCCAAGAGTGCGCGTTATGTTGACGTGGTGGACATGGCGAAGAGGAATCCTCAGGATTCATCCCCGTGAAGACGGGGTGAGAGTAACGATGGGTACACGGACGGACTTGCGAAGCGCAATCGCTGCCGTTGTATGGCACCGGTGAGAATTTCGCACGCGCCAACATGTATTACCACGAGATCGCGGAGTTAACAGCCAGGATTGTGAGGCGGAACGGTCTCACTTTTTGGCGAGGCCGGCTCAGAGGTATGATCGAAGGGTATTGAGTTGCCCTATGAACGAGTTTCGACCGCGCAATCCCTCCGTTTCACGGTGGGTAAGCGGTCGAGGCCGCGCTAGCTAGCGGCCCTGGTTTTCGATGTAGGTCTTGAGAATTTCGAGCGTTGCTCCGCCAACGGAACAAAGAAAGAAGCCGCTCGACCAGAAGGTGCGCTTATGCTTGCCCCAATTCGTAGAGCCGAATCGATCGAGCGCGGCGGACGCGCTTTTGCTTTTCATTCTGCCCACAAGACTGCTGAGTACTACTGTCGGGGGGTACCGAAGCAGCATGTGCACATGGTCCTCTTCACCGTTAAATTCGAGGACTTGGCTATTGTAGTCCAGCGCGATCTGCTCCATACTGGACTTGAGAAAGTCTCGCTTCTCAGAAGTGAGTGTATGCCTTCGGAACTTAGTGCAGAACACGACGTGCACAGCCAGAGGGTAAACACAATGGCTTGCACAATCAAAGTCAAGATTCCCGATACGCTTGCGCATCGCCTCGATAGTCTCCTGCCGGCTGTCTCTTCCTCAGTCGCCCGAATGCTGCGCAACCGCGGCGAGGCCAGCAGTAAATACTACCCCGAATTGCCTTCGGTTGTTTCCAAAAGTTTGATCGCCAAGTACCAGCGCAACCGGAAGTGCAAGACGGCCTCGAATCTCATCATTCCGATCTGCGCCGATAAAGAACGGCAGATCCGGTTCGAAGGCGGCGGCGTTCGTATCTTCGCGGTGTTCGGCAAAGAGATTCTTCCGCTCGCCTTGGTCCACCCGTGCGTGGCCGACGCGGAAGGACGCCGCAATATTTCGGCCGAGTTCTTCATGCGCGGCGGCGAATGGTACGGAGCCTTCTCTTACCGCACCCCGGCCGCACCGCGATTCCAGCCCACCGGCATGATCGGCGTGGACCGTAACTCCGTGGGCCACGTCGCCACCATGGCCGATCCGCAGACCGGCAAAGTGCTCCATCTCGGATTCAACCCCGCGCGCACGAAGGCCAGTTGGCGCGGGAGAAACAAGAACCTGCAACGGCAGGGGAAAAACCGGCTGCTCTGCAAGATTAAACGCAGGCAGTCGAGACGCACGAAGCACGAAACTCACATCGTGTCCAAAGTGATCGTAGACTACGCCGCTACCCATCGTCGCACCATTGCTATCGAGGACCTGGAGGACGTCAGGGCGAAGGGCTCCAAGATCCGCTCCTATACGGAACGGTCACAGTGGGCCTTCTACCAGCTTCTCCAGTTCATTCTTTACAAGGCCGCTTTGCGCGGAGTGGAAGTCATCCAGGTTGCTCCGGCATACTCCTCGCAGGAGTGCTCCCAGTGCCACGGACCGACCAAGCCGGCGGGCAAGAAGTTCGCCTGCCAGCACTGCGGACACAATGACCATCGCGACGCTAACGCGGCTTTTACCCTTGCCTTACGGGTCGAGCCTATCGGTGGAATAGCGCGATACTCAGAGGGCTCGCGTTGGGGTGTTTTGGTGACCCCCTTTCCGGGAAGCATTGGCGGTCATAGGGCTGGCGAGGCTGCGACATGCCAATGAGCAAACGGAATCCCAGAGTTTACTCTGGGAGCATCAATCGGCTCTGCAACACGTTGATTGTGTCGCTTTTCGCCTGTTCCACAGTTTTCGTACCCCTGGCCGGGGCGTCCATCTATTTTGTGGCCCCCTGGGGCGTGCCCGCGGGAGACGGAACCTGGGAACATCCCCTGGATCTGCCTACCGCGCTTTCCAGCAAGTCGCCGGCAAAACCCGGCGACATTCTGGCCCTCCGCAGCGGCACGTACAAGGGGGCTTTTGTCAGTGTGTTAAGTGGAACCGCGAACAATCCAATTACGATCCGCGAGGTCCCGGAGGCCAGGGTGACGATTGACGGATCGCTTACGGTGCAAGGTGCATGGGCGACCTACTGGGGCCTTGAAGTGATGAACTCCAGCGGGGAGCGCACCAAGGGGCGGCCGGTCGGCGTAGATATCTTCGGGCCACACACGAAATTCATCAACCTGATCGTGCACGATGCCGGCGGTGGCATGGGGCTCTGGACACCCGCGGTGGATGCGGAGGTTTACGGCTGTTTGATTTACGACAACGGGTGGCAAGGGCCAGACCCCGATCGGGGCCACGGACACGGCATCTACACTCAAAATCAGACGGGGACCAAGCGGATCGTGGACAATATTCTCTTTAATGGGTATGGCTGGGGGATCCACGCATACACGGAAGGCGGCTCACTCAATGGATTCCATATTGAGGGCAACACCGTCTTCAACAGCGGCTCGGACACCCGCCAAGGCTACCGCTACGACAATATTCTGGTAGGAGGACTTCGACCCGCGGAACGGATCGAACTGATCGCCAACTATACGTATCACACGTTGGGGAAAGGCGGGCGTAACCGGCTGGGGTACTCGGCTCCCAACAAGGACGTGCTAGTCAGGGACAATTACTTCGCCGGAGGAAGCCCCGTTCTCAGTGTGAGCGGCTGGCAAAAGGTCACCATGGCGGGAAACACGTTTTTGGGTCTGCAGAATCTGCTTTCCCTGATACGGCCGGCGGGTGCGGAGACCTCCGATTATCAGATCGATAACAACACGTACCTCGGCGGCGACGCCTCAACGCCCTTCAACTTGCAGAATCAAAGCGTAGACTTCCCACAATGGCAGGAGGCGGGCAACTTCGACCACAACGGCCGGTTGGTCGCAACTCCGAACAAACGAACCGTCGGAACGAAGGTCTTTGTTCGCCCCAACCGGTATGAACCAGGGCGCGCGAACGTTACCGTGTACAACTGGGACTTGAAGCCGAATATCGAGGTGGACCTGCAAGAGGTCCTCACCGAGGGCGCGTCATATGAAGTCCGCAACGTTCTCGATTATTACGGAGATCCAGTTGCCATGGGCACGTACTCTGGAGCACCCGTCAAGTTGCCGATGACCGGCACTTCCACTGGACCCGAGTTCAATGCTTTTGTGGTTCTCAGCCGTCCGCTGCAGTCCCCGACGCTCCCCCGACACCAGTAGATGAGTGCCGTGGCGACGCTGAGGGGGAATCCAATATGCCGGGAAATAACCGGAGCACGCGCGCTGGTTCGAAACCCGACGGGAACAAGCTGTAGCGGACAGTGAGGAGAATCAGCTTGATGTCAGACCAGAAGGAACGGGCTTGCGCGTACTGGACGTTGAAGGCGAGTTTTGCAGGGAGGATTACCTCCTGGTAGTAGGCCTCGGGATGGTCGGAGCGGCCCAGAAGCTCCTCTTCGTTGCGGTAGACCAGGCTGGCTAGGTCCGTGATGCCTGGTTTGAGTTGCAGGACGTCGCGCCAGACCGGATGGTCGAGATTCACAAAGCGCGGTATTTCAGGCCGCGGACCCACGAGGCTCATTTCTCCTCGGACCACATTCCAGAGCTGGGGCAATTCATCCAGCTTGTATTTGCGGAGAATTCTGCCTACGCGGGTCACACGAGGATCATCGCTGGAGGTAATGCTGCGGCCGGACACGCATGTGCGCATGGAGCGGAACTTCCAGAGACGGAACAGCCGCCCACCGCGTCCGACACGCTCATGTTGGAAAAACACGGGGAGCCCGTCTTCCAAAACTACCGCGACAGCGATCAGAAGCAGGAGGGGAGAAAACAGGATCAGCCCGCCCGCGCTCACCATCGCATCAAAAACAACGCCGGCCATCGGAGGACGTACCCCGTCAGCATCGGCTTTCGGGTTTGCGGATAACGCCAAGGTAGTGAGTTCGCAGAAACGGCAGTTGCTCGATCATCAAGGCAATCGGATAGGAGATCGGTACAATGTGGCGCGCTAGAGGCGGTGCGAGGGTCAAGCGCTCGAGTCTTACGTTGCAGCCGGGAAATAGGGACCTGATTTCGGCGGCCTCAATTCCCCGAACGTTGGGATTCCAGGGGTTATTGAACCGTAAGTCGTACCACAAGATGATGCCGCCGGGCTTAGTCACGCGAACCATCTCTGCCGCGATCCGCGCCTTGACGGAAGGCTCCAGTATGGAAGTGAAGAGAGTGAACTGGGAGACCAGATCGAATGAGGCGTCGGAATGGCCTGAGGTCGGAGGCTCTCGATGAGGAGAAGCAGGCCACACGGTGCAGCCAGAGTTCTCCGGGCATCTCCAGTCGTGACCCCGCTCGTATCACTGGTCAGTGTAATACAGGTCTATAGACCTGCCAATCCTCTCCAGCGGTGTATGCTGTCTCAGCCATCCGTGCGCTCCTTCGGACGCATAGTCCATTGTCTTGAAATACACGCTGATCGCGTAGTAGCCGGTGACTTTCTCATCGGACGACGGAACGTGATAGTGAGGCAAGTCGGCGCTCGGCAGCAACGCGCTGCCAAAGTACCGTATGGCGACTTCTTTCACTCCCAGAGACTTGAGTCTTAAACTCAACCGATGCAAGTCCTGGCCCCAGTCCAGATCCGATCCGCAAAGGATCTTCTCGGGGTGGTTTCCAGCCACTTGGTTGAAGTAGGCCAGGTAGTCAGGGTGAGCCCTCCACGCGTCCAACACAACGGTCGAAGCCGCCAAGACCGATATCACCGAGAGAATCCGCCAAGTTCGATGCCGGAACGTTAATGAGATCGCGTGACCAGCCATCAGTGCCAGAAGGGGGTAAATAGACAAGATATGGCGAACCCCCAAATTGATATGCGAGGTCATGCATGCCAGCAGGATTGCGATGGGGAAAAGGGCAGTCAGAAATTGCTGCCAGGAACCTGATTTCCATCGCCATAACACGGCCAACAGACCGCCCATGGCGAGCAACAGGAACCCGATCGGAGTCTTGACGCCCAACACCACCGGGAAGAAATACCACCATCCCATTCTCCCATACTGGCCTAAGAGGTAACTCGGGTGTCCCTGCCTGTTGTGCTCGAAAACCTCAAAGATCCCCCAGCCCACATCGACCAGTGGCAAAGGACGCTCCAGGACCCTATATGCCGCGTTCCGGATTACAGGGCTTGCCCCAAACCGCTGGTCTACCGACGGGTGGTATCCGACCTGCTGGGATATCGGCTTCACGCTGAAGCGATAACCCGCCCACAGCAAGACCAGCGTTACGCAAACCGTGATGCATGCCTGTCCAATCCGCCCCCGCAGGTGCCGGCCGATAGGAAAGCTGCCGCGCTTGACCAGTACGAAGTAAACCATCGCAGCGATGCAGCAGACCGCGATGAACTCGAGGCTGGAGAACTTGCAGAGAAACGCCAGACTGAGCGCTACCCCGAAGCGGATGCAGGATCGCAATCCAGGAATTTCCAGCCAGCGCATCAATTGGTAGAGGGCCAAGGCCACTGTGGCTGCACAAGCCATGTCGCTTGTGGCGACGGCCGCATGCCCCAGAATTGCCGGAAGGCTGACAAAGAGGAGCACGGCCCAAAGTCCAACTGCTCGGGAGAACCAGCGCCGAGCCCAGAGCCAGATCACCGCACACGCTAAAATGAGGAACGGCAAGACGCCCAGGCGCGCCAGTCTGAGGTTGTTCCAGTAATCCCCGCCTGAGTCCAGAATTGCGAGGCCTCTATCGAAAGGATTGAGGTTTCCATTATGGCCGGGGCTAAAATAGACGACCCGATCGAATTCCGGGTACCGAAACCCTTTCAGATAAAGTCCGAGAGCCACTGCGGCTTGGGCAAGGGGTGGTTGCTCCAATGGGCGCCGTTTGCCTTGGTCGAGCCATTCCATCCCGCTCGCTATGTGGTACGGCTCGTCATAGGTTCCGGTGAAGATGGTGTACGTTGGGACCAGCCGGACAGCGGTGATGAAGACAAGAATCAGCGCAAGAATGGCGTACACACGGTCCGACTCGAGCCAACTCGTAAGGCGAGATTTCAACATGCATCCGTGAAAAGTCATATCCCCATCTTCGGCCCGCTTAAAGAACTCTGGGGTCCGCACCTTTGGGGCGGGCTTAGGGCCGCCTTCCACGACGAACTGGAGCGGAATGCCAGGAGGTCTGCGGCAGTTTCCCATGCTTCAACGCAGCCCGCGCGGGCCACGGGGAAACTCACGACGTCATCCACTTGAGGATTGATGATATCGCGGCCCAAGAGTGCCGCATATGGGGTGAAACCGTCACACGCACCTCCCGGCTGAACGCGCAGGTATCCGGTGTGGTGGGCGGAAAGTTTTGCCCGCAGGAAGAGATTCTGTAGCAACGTCAGGAAGCGGCGCGACACCCATCTCGGCCCGGTAAGCATCTCTATGGAGTGCCGAAATAGAACAGCAAGGTTTTGACGAGTAATGCCGAGCCAGGAGTGGGAAGGATAACCCCGTACAGGGCTTTCTTCATCCGTCTCCGGAACTTGTGCTTGGACCGGTGGCGCCGCCGGTGGTGGTGCTTGTGTTCGGGGTCATGTTGGGCGAGAACCGTAACGCCGCCCGGCGCAATCAAGCGGCCGGCACTGGAATTCAGAACCAGAAGCCGCTGTCCAGTGCGCAAGCGGCTTCGCGTTACAATCGAAGGGTCTTGGTTTAATTTAAGCTGTGTAATGGCGTGAGGTGCTGCATGACGAGGCTCCGAGCAATTCTAATTGTCTCGATTTTCGCCTCTTCGACTATTGTCGCACCTCTGGCAGGAACGTCCATGTATTTCGTGGCGGCTTGGGGTACGCCTTTAGGGGACGGCACTTGGGAGCACCCGCTGGATTTGGTTACCGCGCTTTCGAGCAAGTCGCCGGCAAAACCAGGCGATATCCTGACCCTCCGAGGCGGGATATACAAGGGCGCGTTTGTCAGCGTGCTAACTGGAACCGAAAACAATCCCATCACCGCGAGGTCCCGGAGGCCAGGGTGACGATTGACGGATCACTCACGGTGCAGGGCGCCTGGGTGACGTATTGGGGCCTTGAAGTGACGAACTCCAGCGGGGACCGCACCAAGGGGCGGCCGATCGGCGTAGATATCTTTGGGTCACACACGAAATTTATCAACCTGATTGTGCACGATGCCGGCGGTGGCATGGGGCTGTGGACACCCGCCGTGGATGCGGAGGTTTACGGCTGTTTGATTTACGACAATGGCTGGCAAGGGCCCGACCCCGACCGGGGTCATGGACACGGCATCTACACCCAAAATCAGACGGGGACGAAGCGGATCGTGGACAACATTCTTTTCAATGGGTATGGCTGGGGGATTCACGCATACACGGAAAGTGGCTCGCTCAATGGATTCCATATTGAGGGCAACACCGTGTTCAACAGCGGCTCGGACACCCGCCAAGGCTATCACTACGACAACATCCTGGTAGGAGGACTTCGACCCGCGGAACGTATCGAACTGATCGCCAACTATACGTACCACACGTTGGGGAAAGGCGGGCGCAACCGGCTGGGGTACTCGGCTCCCAACAAGGACGTGGTCGTCAGGGACAATTACTTCGCCGGAGGAAGCCCCGTTCTCAGTGTGAGCGGCTGGGAAAAGGTCACGATGGCGGGAAACACGTTCTTTGGCCTGCAGAATCTGCTTTCCCTGATACGGCCGGCGGGTGCGGAGACCTCCGATTATCAGATCGACAACAACACGTACCTGGGCGGCGACGCATCAACGCCCTTCAACTTGCAGAATCAGAGCGTAGATTTCGTACAATGGCAGGAGGCGGGCAACTTCGACCACAATGGACGGTGGGGCGGAACTCCAAGCAAACGCCCCGGCGGTACGAAGGTCTTTGTTCGCCCAAACCGGTATGAACCCGGCCGCGAGAACGTCACCGTGTACAACTGGGACTTGAAGCCGGACATCGAGGTGGACATGCATCAGGTGCTCACCAAGGGCGCATCGTATGAAGTCCGCAACGTTCTCGATTATTACGGAGATCCAGTTGCCGTCGGCACATACTCCGGAGCTCCTGTCAAGTTGCCGATGACCGGCACATCCACGGGACCGGAGTTCAACGCTTTTGTAGTTTTCAGCCGCCAGCGCCAGTCCCGGACGCGCCCTCCCCGCTAATTAGCTGTGGGTCGTGGCGACGCTGAGGGGAATCCAATATGTCGGGCGCGATGCGGGGAAATGACCGGAGCACGCGCGCTGGTTCGAAACCCGACGGCCATAGGCTGTAGCGAACAGTGAGAAGAATCAGCTTGATGTCGGACCAGAAGGAACGGGTTTGCGCGTACTGGACGTTGAGGGCGAGTTTTGCGGGGAGGATTACCTCCGCGTAGTAGGCCTCGGGATGGTCGGAGCTGCCTAGGAGTTCCTCTTCGTTGCGGTACACCAGACTGGCCAGGTCCGTGATGCCTGGTTTGAGTTGCAGGACGTGGCGGATTGCCTGCCGCCTGTAAACAACAGGCGAAATACAGGTCAATCGGCAGGCTCCCGTACACTTGGAGCCGGAGGGGTATTCGACCCTGATCGCTCAGCGCGTTTGGCGGCGGCAGGGTGGGTCGCTGTTGTCGGTGTTGCGTTTGGGGTATTTTCCGGCGTAGCCCAAGGGAACGCAACCTGCGGTTTCTTTCCCTTGGAACCTTTTCTTCCCTTTCCGGTCCGGGCCGTGCGGGGACGGGTTTGGGATATAGTACGAGCGCATTATGCAGCCTCTTTCCTTTTCGGTCCGGCCTCGTTTTCCCGGTTCTCGGCCTCCCGTTTGAGCGCTGCCTGGAAGCGGCGGAGGAGCCGTTGGTCGGCGGCTGGATCACGGCCTTCGGTCCGCATCTGCCGCTCTAAGCGCTGGATACGCGATTTCAGTTTAAGACTGGTCATGAATCCGCCACCTGCGGGGATCGGCCCTCGCGCAGCCGTTGTGCCAGGTCCGCGGCTTCCTGGCCGGTTTTTTCGTTCTTGTTGGTTGACCGTGCTTGTTCCAGTTGCCCCACGCGGCGTTCGAGGTCTCCGGTGGTCAACACGTTATGCTGCACACCCAGGATATTGGCCAGGATCTCTCCTTCGCTGGGTGTGATGCGCCCCTCCCCGATGGCCTCCACTACTGTCGAGATCGCCGAGGAGACCTGCTGCAAGTCCTGGATGGGGTGCAAGCTCAACTGAATCGGCCGATCCCTGCGGGGAGGGAGGAGTCGATCCAGACAGAGCCGCAATGCGTTGACGTCCCCAGTCAAAGCGCGTTTGATGGCTTTCCGAGTCAACTGCTCCGCCTCTCCTTCCAACAAGGCTTCCATCAGTAAGGTCGATTGGTTGCGGCTTCCGGGCGGACGCCCGGCGGGATTGCCGCTGGTTCCCTTGGCAAATCGACCGGTTTTACGATTCTTGGGTTTAGTCGTCATGAGTGTCTCTTTCAGAGGGAAAACCCGCGGCGGAACGTCACGGAACGTCGGGAATTCACGAAGCGGTGGTAGTTCAGGGGAACCCAGGTGGATCCTATCCCGATGGAGACCTTGGTGGGCGTGCTCATCGCATCCAGCTCCCTTGCCCGCTCCGGTAGCTGTACTGCCCGTAGCTGAACTCTTCCTCTTCGTCCCTGGGTTCCGGCGGAGTCAGTGGGGCCACGGGCTGCGCAAAAGTCAGTGCCAGGGCGTCTCCGTCGTCGGGCGAAGCCAGGCCGCGCTTCTGCATCGACTCTTTGCTCTCCAGCACCAGTTGACCGTTGGGCCGGATGTGCGCCCCCGGGCCGCCCAGATCGAGGGCCAGTTTCTCGTCGTCGGCGGGGATCGCGCCGTGGGGCAGCCACTCCTTGACCAGGTTCCACATGTAGGCCCGCATGTTCGCCTGATGCCGGTCGGGCGAGGGCGAGCCGAAGTTGACTTCCACCACGTTGGAGAAGCCCAGCGTGTGCAGGCGCTCCACGTAGGGGGCGCCGTAGGCTGAATCGACGAACATCACCGCGACCTTCAGCTCCGGCCGCTGCTCGTGCAGGATGTCGGCCAGTTTGGCCAAGAGCGCCGAGCGATCGCGCGTCTGCTCGCCGGGGATGCGCAGCGGCGGAATGGAGCGCGCGTCCAGGCCGCGGCGGAAGCGCACTACGTTCCAGGCCGCGCCGCCGCCCGAGGGATCGAAACCGGCGATGAGGGGGTCGTCCGCGAAGGTGACAACCTCGCGTTGCTGCGCCGCCAGGATGCGGGCGCGGTCGATGAACTGGAGCTCGCTGGCTACCGGCGGCAGGCCGCGGATGCGGACGCGCACGTAGTCCGAGTCGATGCCGTACTCCGCGATATCCTGCTCGATCAGCGGCTTGTTGGTGAACCGCGAATCGCGGCTGTCGATCATGCGGTGGTTCCAGCGGTGTTCCTGGTTGCCGAAGTTGATCTCGTAGAAGCGGCCCGTGTTCCTTTCCGGCTGGCCCCAGGCGAAGAACATCGGCTCGCCGTCCGTCAAGCCGCCCTGCGCCACCGTCCACACCTTGTCCGGGACGAGCGAGGCCTCGTCGAACATGTACCAGGAGGTCGAGGTGCGCGCATGCTGGCCGGCGAAGGCCTGCGCGTTCTCCTCTTTGCAGGTCTGGGCCACGATCTTCCAGGTTTTGGGACGCAGGTTGTGGTACACGCCGCGCGCCTGGATGTGGAACCAATGGCCGGTGATGCACAGCTTGGTCCAGTGCTGGATGGCCGCCCAGGTGCGCGACTCGAGCTGGGCGAACGTGCCGGCCGCGACCGTGCCAATGGAGTCCGGACGCGTCGAGAGAATCCAGTTCGCGATCCAGGCGCCCATGACCGACTTGCCGGTCCCGTGGCCCGAGGTGGCCGTCATCAGGATGGGCATCACCGGATCGGTGCCGTTGAAGCCGCGCGATTTCACCTCTTTGCCGAGGTCGATCAGAAATTGCTTCTGGTGGTCGTCGGGGCCGCTCTCGAGCTCCAATTCTGTGCCTGGCTCGCCCCACGGGTACGCGAACATGACGAATCCCAACGGGTCATCGTAGAACGACTTCATCTTGTCGGCTAGTGATCGCTCCAGTTCGTTGCTGGTTAGTGGTGTCATGCTTCTATCGAGGGCGGTTGCTTCTTGCGCCATGCTCCCCATCTCCCGAACCGCGCGAGCGTTGTTTGCGATTGCCATTTTGATCCTCTTTCCTTGTGGCTCTGCAACATCCAAGACCATGATGGGTGACCTCACTTAGCGAGGTGCAAGATGAGGTACTGAAAATCGTTGAAAAAAAGTCTGAAGCCGTGAACCCAGTGCTGGGCGGCCTCTGAAGAGGTCCGAAGGAGCCGGATCCCCGAAAGACGATATGAGGTAAGTGTGAGGCAAAGGCGAGGTGCCGGGTAGGGGAATTCGGGAGTTTTGTCTAAACGATGCCTTTTTCCCGGAGGAGCGCTACGAATTCCACTGGGCTCATGGTGAGTAGCGCCCGGAACTTCCGGTCGTCTTCCCTGGTGGCGCCCCGCCGCTTTCCGGGCAACCTGTCAGTGCCCGCCTGCCAGTATTGGAACTGCCTCGACGCCTTGTGCCCGGCTGCCATCCTTAGATGTTTCCTGATGACTTTCACTGAGGTTTCACGATGACATTTCAACAGGAAAGCGTCCACTTGCGCACGCCGCTGCGTTGCGTGACCGTTCGACGGGAATGGCTCTGTGCCCTCTTGCGTCTGAATCGGCACCGCTGGCGTGGGATGCAGATCGGCTCGGTTGAATCGCTTCTGTTCCGCTTCGAATGCCACCGCCTCACACCTGCTGCAGTAGCGTGCGGATGCTTCGCACACATTCTGAACGGAACCGGTCTCAGAGGCCGTGATGGTACCGTCCGTATTACTCCCTTCCAAACATCCGCCACCGTGAAAGTCAATGCTGTCGCGCCGCAGGCAATCCAACCAAAACGTGTAGGCATCCTCACCGCCCGAACCGCCTAACGCCGCCGCTCCCAGTCGCGCAACGGACTGGAACAGGTCGCGCTCACTTTCGGCGCCTCCCCTGAGGAGCCACTGTCCCAATGGTGGACATTCCGGTTTCGGCAATGGTTTTCGACTTTCAGTGCCTCCCCTCAGGAACCAATATTCCGAGCCATCGCCCCAACCGGTGGAACACCAGTAGGCGTCCAATGAGTTCCTGGGGTCCGTGTCCGGTATCGCTCGAAAACGGGCTGCGAGATCCGCCCAAAAGGTCGGGTTTGCCATAGCCTCCTCTGCAATTCCCCCGAGTGGCCTTGTCGCGAACTCTCCGAGCCTTGGAGAGATCGATGCGTCGGAAAGGAACGGTGATCCAGAAGATCCCCTCAGATGTTCCGACTGTAGCACAAACCACAAGTGACTTGTGGATTTAAGATTGGTTAGTCCGAACCTGGGATGCGGTTGACACCCTCGGAGCTGTGGAGGCTGTGCTGGCCCGGGCGATTCGGAGGATGAACGGGAGTTGAGGCGTGAGATGCTTGGACACTTAGTCGTATTCCATCTGGATGGCCTGGAGCCGGGTTTCGATCCGCAGCTCTTCTTATTTTCCGCCGGGGCATAGTGACAATTCCTCCCGGTGATATTCCGTTTGTGTCAACACGGCATGGATCAGGAGCAACTGCTGCTTGAAACCGGCGCGTCCGCGTGTGCCGCGTCCTGTACTGCACCGCCAAGCGTTTGCGGAGCGCCAGTGCGATTTTCCTTCTGGCCGCTTCTCCTTGTCGACCGGCGGCGCCGTCCCGACGGTTTTAGGTTGGAAGCGGTCTGTGGCGCAAGTTGCGGAATGGGACTGTTGTGAACCGGCAGCAGCCGCTGGCGAGCATTTTTCTTCCCCGATTCGAACAAGGGTGTCGAGGGCCTGCCTCAGTGGTGTCGAGGGTTTTTTCGTCCCCGATTCGAACAAGGGTGTCGAGGGCCTGCCTCAGTGGTGTCGAGGGTCGGATACGCAGCCCGTCTGGATTGTTGGTCCCGACCGGGGCGCAGGGGTCCGTAAGGCATCGCGATATCCGCTGTACGGACGAATTGCGCGACGGCGTTGCACGTCTCATCATTACTGGGCAAGAAGAGAGCTCGGCCGGGGCCTTTTGCCGTGTGGGGATTTGCAGCCGGGTATGGCCACGTCATCGAGGCCGCGGCCGAAGTCGCAGACTGTTGGTAGGTCTCAAGCGAAGACCGGATGACTCGCGCCCGACAGAACGTGGACGAACAGGTGGGGTCACCAGATCACGGGAATCCCGTGCCGGGCGAGATCGCGATCACGGGTCGCAAGGACGAGGTTTTCGGCAAGCGCCTGGGCCACCAGAATCCGGTCGACCGGGTCTTCCTGACATCCACAAAGAATCCCCGCGAGCGCACGGATGTGCGCGATGCGAATCGCGAGCGTTGGGATGCGCGATTGAGTGACATACTCATTCCACGAGGCAAGCGGATCGGCAAGCAACGCGCCGGGCTTGCGCGCCTTCAAGACCAGTTCCCAGAAGTGGGCGACCCTCGCGGTGAATGGAGAAGTGGCGAGAGCTTCCCGCGCCTCCGGACCGAGTTCTTCCCGGCTTCGATAGCGCCCAGACGAGCGTGTGGGTGTCGGTTAGAACCTGAACGCCCTTCCATCCAATCCTCTGCCTCGCCGTCGGTCATGGGCCGCGACCAGTCGTTTCCGACGGGCACCGGCGGCGCTTGGCGCGCGATGCCAAACGGAAATCCGGTCGTTTGCCGCGCTGGAACCAGTTCCGCCACGGGCTGACCGTGGCGGGCAATCACGACCGTTTCGCCCTCTCGACCAGTTCCAGCAGTTGGGAGAGCCGGGTTAAGCCGGGCTTTGGCTTCGTGCACATTGACCTGCATGCTGTTATCTTAGTTCACTTACTTAGCTTAGCTAAGTCATGAGACTCGCGAGGCAGGCGAAGCACCGAGGCGCCCGCTGCGCCGTACTCGGTCTGGCATTTGATCGGCAGGTCGGCTGCGCCTCTGCATGCTCCATCAGGCTCTCTACAATAATCTGCACCACCTCCTGGATGTTCTTAAAGGTCTTGTTCACCACTAAACGCCACACCGGGACGCGTGTCGGTGTAGTCATCCAGTGCCGGTTGGAGGTCTAGTTGGTGGAAGCGATCCCGGTCCGCCCGCAATTCCCTTCAGATGATCGTGGCCCTCTCCCGGTAAAACGGGCAGGAGGGATCATGCTCGCTCGATTTGCCGCGGGCCTGTGCACGTGCGAGGGTCATGATTTCACACGGGCAGCGGGGGGCGTCGGTCCGCGGGCGGCCCGCGCCGGCGCCGTAGGTCTTGCGTGCGGCGCTGATGCGCCGGGCGGTGAGAGAGGGAAGTGAGTGTCTACCCATGAGGGAGCCTCTGTTGCCGGGGCTTACCTACCCCGGCTGCCGATTTCCCTTCGGAGGCCCCGCTTACGCGGAGAAGCGCACGGCGGAGACTAACTCTTGTTCTCCAGCTATTCGATCCGCTGCTCGTGATCGTCCAGCGTATCGGTGTTGGCGGCGGAGATGACAGTCAGCCGCTGGATGGCGTCCTTTACGTCGTTCGTGTAATCGGTCATCCGTTTTTCGAAGTCTGCATGCGTCGCGGCAAGGGTCTCGAAGCGCTCGTCTACCCTTTTTTCAAAGTCTTCATGCATGCCGGCAAGGACCTCCAGGTGTGTGGCGAGGGCTCGATCCGTTCGTCTACGGTCATTGGGGTTTCTCCTGCCCGAGCGCATACGCTGTTTTTGTCAAGGGGACATTTGCCTTAGTACTCACCGTCTCGCCTTCTTCTTCGGCGGCCTCCCGCGCGGACGCGTCCCCTTCCTGGCTTCGCGTTCCTGCCTGGCTTGAAGTTTCTCCGGGTGGGCCGCGTAGTAGGCTTCCCAACGGGAGGCTGCCGCGTTGCGTCCCAGTTCAGCCGCCTCCTCGGGCGACATGTTGACGCGGCTGTTCTTGCCCCCCTTGGTTACATCGATCAGCACCTTAGTCATGTCAATGAATAGTTTACCTGCGCGCTAGTGTGCAGTCAACTTTTCTCTTGACAATTATGCACACTAGTGCGCATAATTTAATTATGCATCGCTTCTGCGAACAATCTGGCGCCGATCTGGCAAGATCCTACGAGTTGCACTCCCCCAGCTACCGGGATGAAGACTCGATCGCGATGTGGCCGACTTGCCCGCAGTGCGACGGCCAAGACCTCCGCATCTTCCCGTACGACTACGGCACGTGTTCCCAGACCGGGTACCGCGATGCCGGCGTACGCTGGCAGTGCCGTACATGCGGTGCCGTCGGCGATGCCGAAGAACTGGACGCTCAGCGAGTCGGACGCCAGACCGAGCACCGGAAGCGCTAAGAAAATCGTCCAGGATAACGCGTTTTTCCTGGGCGCAACGCAGCCGCTGGGCTGCGAGAACTCAGTCCGAAACCGAATGAATCAACAGAAAGGACACACAACCATGAACGAAGTCGTGAAGTTTCCGATCAACACGCCGGTAGAAGTAACCCTGCAGTCCGAGGCCGGCAAACGGGTCGAGGGCCGTTACGGCGGTCAGGTGATGTATTCACTCCTCGACGGTCGCGTCATGTACGTGCCGCCATACGTCGAACAGCGATTCCAGGAGTTGGCCATCGGGGCCGGTGAGCCCTTGTTGCTCTCGAAGCGGGAGGTGAAGGAGGGCAACCGGAACCGGATCGAGTGGAGCGTCAAGAGAGCTCCGCAGCAACCGCTGGCGCCAGCAAACGGAAGCTCTGCCGCGGATTCCGTACCGAATACAACGGTGGGTCCGGAGCCAGTCGGGCCCAGAAGGGAGAAAGAGATGGACGCGAGGAACGGGGAGGCACTCGGCGAGCACCAAGCCTTGGCGCTCGTGGGGGAGGAAGCAAGACCAAAGGGAAGCAACGGGAAGGAAGGATTGAAGGGAATTGTCAGACAGGAAGAGCAGCCGAGCGGGAACTCGACTGCTCCGATGGCGCAGGAATTAGCACTTCAGACCAATCACCAGCACCAACGACAGGATAGCGCACAAGGCCCCGGCACCGAAATCGTGCTGGCTTCCGCGCGTCCGGTCGAGTTCTCGACCAAGGACAGCGTGTTCCTGCCGGCCATGAGTATGGAAGTGGCGCTCGCACGGCGTTCTGCCATCGTCGAGTTCACCCGCCGCATCATGGTCCGGGACCAGGACTTCGGCGAAATCCCCGGCACCAATAAGCCCACTCTACTGAAGCCCGGCGCCGAAAAGCTCTGCAACTTCTTCGGCCTGGAGCCGGAGTTTACCCCGATTGTGGAAGACATCGACTGGACCGGCGCGCAGCACGGCGGCGAAGTCTTCTGTTATGCCCGTTACCGCTGCCGGCTGCTGCGCGAAGGACGGGTGGTCGGAGTGGGCGAGGGTTCCTGCAATTCCTGGGAAGCCAAATATCGCTATCGCTGGGTGGCCGAGGAGCAAGTCCCCGAGCACCTCGATCGCACCTACCTGCCGAAGCGCGGAGCTCGCCGCACTCTGTACGAGTTCGATTTCGCGATCGAGCGCGGAGAAACCACCGGAACGTATGGCAAGCCGGCCGAGCACTGGCAGATGTTTCGAGAGGCCATCGGCGCCGGAACCGCCCGACAGGTGGAGAAATTCACCCGGCGCGGCAAGTCGGTCGCCTGGGAAATCGACGTGGACGCGACACTCTACCGCATTCCCAATCCGGATGCGGCGGATGTGGTGAACACCATCCAGAAGATGGCACAGAAGCGCGCCCTGGTGGCGGCCACCCTGATCGCGACGAGCGCTTCGGAGTTCTTCACCCAGGACGTGGAGGATGCCGATCCCTGCGGGCGCAAACTCGACACGGGCGCGTATCCGCACGGGACGCGGGAGGCGCAGGAGTACGTACGCGACCGCTAGCTGGAGGAGCTCCGGAAGCCGGCCGTCTCAGCGGAGACGGATGCTGGGGTGAAGCCCTGGAAAAACTTCGGCGAGATGCGCCGCGTGTTCGAGCAAATGCGGGAGAAGGTGGGAGAGACCCGCTATCTGGAGGAACTGGAGCTGGCTGGTGTGCAGAACCCCGGGCAGTTCCAGTCGGCCAGCAAGGCGCTGGCATGCTACTCCCGTCCGGCGCGGATTTCCGCGCAACCGGAGGTGGCGTGATGGCCGCCCTGGCCGTAGTTCCCTCTCCCGCCGTTACGGCCGCGCCGCTGTATGTGATCGAGGATCACCTGGCAGCCCTGATCGAAACCGCGGAGCTGGTTTCCCCGGAGCAGGAACTGGAGTTCCGCGCGGAGTTCCAGGCGGCGCTGACTGCCGCCGTCGAGAAACGCGACCGGGTGGGCCAGTTCCTGGCGCATCTGGAGCAGCAGATCGATTTTGCCAAGTTCGAGATCGACCGGCTGAGGCAGCGCAAGGCGACCTGCGAACGCGCTCACGAACGGCTGGAGGACTATGTGATCGAGACCATCGAGGGCCTCGGAACCGATAGCAAGGGGAAGTATCGTCGGCTGGAGGGGAAGACCACCACCTTCAGCCTGCGCGGGTGTCCGCCCTCGGTGGAGGCTACCGACGAGTCGGCCATCCCTGCGGAATACAAGACGCTGACGCTGAAGCTGCCTGCGGTGACGTGGGAGCAGTTGCTGGACGGGCTGGACATCGAGCAACGCGCCGCGGTTCTCGGGCAGGTGAAAAGTCCTGAGGTCTCCCTGGACAAACGCTCGATTAAGGCGGCGATGGATGGCGGAGCAGCCGTCCCCGGGGCCGGCCTGGTGACCGGGCGGCACGCGTTGAGGAGGAGCTGAGGGTGAAGCCGACTCGCTATCCTGGATACCTGCAGTGGATTCGGACCCTTCCCTGCTCCGTGTGCCGCACGACCCGCGCCGTCGAGGCTGCTCATACCGGACCGCACGGACTGAGCCAGAAGTCGTCGGATTGGTCGGCCATTCCCCTGTGCGCCAGGCACCACCGGACCGGGGAGGACTCGTATCACAAGCTGGGACCTCGGAAGTTCTCCGAGGTCCACGGTCTGAATATCCCGGCGATGGTTGCTCGCCTGAGCGCGAAGCCATGCATCCGGGTGGAATCAGGGGCCTTCGTGGGCCGGTTCGGAGACCAGGAGTATGAGCTCGGATCCACGGAGGCCGGGCTGGCTCGGGCGATTCGCAGGATGAGCACAATCCGCAGGGAGATCCAAGCTAAAGTGGCCTGAGGTTTTGAGGCTTCGGTGAGGAGAAGATGGCCGCACGGTGCGGCCGGAGTGCCCCCGTCATCCGGCATGTCCAGTCGCGCCGTGCAGCATGCAACAGCTACTCGGACACAGCGACCAGCCATGACGCAGTGTACGGGCACGTCGTTGATAATGGTCAACCGGAATCCGTCGCTTTCCTTCCAGTGAAGGTGGGGTATGAAGACGGCCTGATCGGAGCCCGCCTGTGCGAAACTGAAGAGAGGAGTTAACGTTGCGCACGAAAGCGAAAACTAGAGACACCGAGACCATCAAGCGGCTGACGGAGTTGCTCATCGAGGCAGCTAAGCCCAACCGCATCATCATGTTCGGTTCCCAGGCACGCGGCGAGGCGGACGAAGACAGTGACCTCGACGTCATGGTAGTCGAGGAGGCCGTTTCGGATCGAGTCGGGGAGATGGTACGACTGAATCGGTTGCTGCGCTCTCTTGATATCCCCGTGGACTTGCTCGTGGTAAGTGCAGAGAAATTCAATTACTGGTGTGACACACCCGGGAATGTTTATTTCGAGGCGGCCACCGAAGGCGAAGTTCTCTATGAAGCAGCGTGAACAAGCCCTGCTGTTGCTACGCAAGGCCGCTCAGGATGAAGCTTTGCTCGACGAAGTGCTCACCTCGGACCAGGTCAGCGATGAAATCATCGGCTTCCATTGCCAGCAGGCTGCCGAGAAACTGTTGAAGGCCCTGCTTTGCGACCTTGGAGTCCGCTTCCGAAAGACGCACGAGATCGGCGCGTTAATGGCTCTTTTGGCGCAGGCTGGTCATGCGATGCCAGACCAGTTTGAGAACCTTGACGTGCTGACACCTTTCGGCGCGATCTACCGTTACGAGGATTACGACGCAGTCGTTTCCCTTAATTAACCGGGATGCAGCTCGAGCGTCAGTGCGCGAGTTGCGCGCTTTTGTGGAAACCAAACTTCGGGAACGCAGCGACCAATAGCTATACCTCCGGCCCGCTTGGGGAACTGCAAGTGGATCCACGGAGGCCGGCTGGCTCGGGCGATTCGCAGGATGAGCGCACTTCGTAGGGAGATCCAGGCTAAGGTGGCCTGAGGTCTGAGGCTCTCGGTGCTGAGAAAAAGGCCGCACGGTGCGGCCGGAGTGCCCCAGGCATCTCAATCGCGCCGTGCAGCATTCAGCCTCGCGCACGTCACCTCACGCTACACGCACGTGGTGGACATGGCGAAGAGGAATCCGCCGCTGTTCATTCCGGTGAATGATGGAGTGGGGGCAATCATGGGTCATGGACGGACCTGCGAAGCGTAAGTACTGCCGTTGTATACTGGGGGCACGGGTGAGAATCTCGCCCGCGGCAACATGTATCACGAAGAGATCGCGGAGTTAACAGCCAGGATCGTTGAGGCGGAACGGCCGGAGAAGATTATTCTTTTCGGTTCGTACGCCAGCGGAACGGCTACAGAAAGCAGCGACATCGATCTGCTGGTGATCAGTCGCTCGACGCTTCCGCGCCGAGAGCGCGAAGTTCGCCTTACCCGACAACTGTTTGGCTCTGGTGTGCCGTACGACCTGTTAATGTTGACCCCTGAGGAACTGGAGGAACGCCTGCGTCGCAATGGCCCTTTCATCCGGGAGATTCTGTCGACTGGCCAGATTGTCTATCAGCGCCCATGATGCCGGATTACGATGTGACAACGTTCGAGACGTGGCGGCTGAAGGGTGAAGAGGACTTACCGCTGCATCGATCCTTGCTGAACACGGTGGTCCAGCGGCCACCATCTGTTTCCTTTGCCAGCAAGTGGCCGAGAAGTATTTGAAGGGGTATCTTCTGCTTCGCAGGCAACCACCAAAGCGAATTCATCACCTCGATCTACTGCTCGAAGACTGCATTACACTCGACGGTTCTTTCCAACGGCTCGTCGATGACGTCGTGTTCCTCAAACGATACTACGTCGCGAGTCGGTACCCTGACGACCTCCCAGACGACGTGCGATCAGAAGAAGCCGCAGCGGCTATAACAGCAGCATCACGCCTGCGCGATTTCGTGCTGGCCCGTGTGAAGATGCCCTGACGGTTCGGCGACCAGGAGTATGAGCTTGGGCACAACGGAGGCCGGGCTAGCTCGGGCGATTCGCAGGATGAGCGCACTTCGTAGGGAGATGTTGGCGGGGCGGCAGGACCACCCAGACACGAGCTTTTTCATCGGTCTCCAGAATCGGACGCGATGCGGGGAAATGACCGGAGCACGCGCGCTGGTTCGAAACCCGAGGGGAATAGGCTGTAGCGAATAGTGAGGCAAATCAGCTTGATGTCGGACCAGAACGAACGGGTTTGCGCGTAGTGGACGTTGAGGGCGAGTTTTGCGGGGAGGATCACCTCCTGGTAGTAGGCCTCGGGATGGTTGGAGCGGCCTAGGAGTTCCTCTTCGTTGCGGTACACCAGGCTGGCCAGGTCCGTGACGCCTGGTTTGAGTTGCAGAACCGCGCGCCAAACCGGGTCGTTGAGACTCACAAAGCGTGGTATTTCAGGCCGGGGTCCCACCAGGCTCATTTCCCCTCTCACGACGTTCCAGAGCTGAGGAAGTTCATCCAGCTTGTATTTGCGGAGAATTCTGCCTACTCGGGTCACACGAGGATCGCCGCTGGAGGTAATGCTGCGGCTGGACACGCGTGTGCACATAGAGCGGAACTTGACTAGGTGAAATGCCTTGCCGCCGCGGCCAATGCGCTTCTGCTGGAAGAGTACCGGCGGCCCATCCTCCAGAACAACCGCTATGGCGGCTAGGAGCAGGAGGGGAGAGAGCAGGATTAGTCCGGCAACGCTCACCATTGCATCAAAGACAGTCCTGACCACTATGGTCAGGCTAGATGTCTGTGGTGGCCGCGTCAGCGCGTTAACTCCGCGAACCTCTCACGAGCCAGATTGGTGCGGGGCCGGTGCATCACGCCGACCAGGAAACCGAGTCCATACGAAAAATGATAGATCGCAAAGACCAACGGAAGGAGTGGAAGGGCCGACCATCCACGGCTGCGGGCTGTCCAGAGCGAAGCTGCTATGGACGAGACGAAATAGACTGCACCCACGAGTCCCCAGATTTGAATCGGGGTTCGAGACTGCGAACTCAGGCCAACAAGCCTGGTCCAGAGCACCAGTACCAGCAGCACAAAATTGGCAGCCACAAATCCTCCGGGTACCAGGTGGCGCCATGACGCCGCGGTCCTGTGTTTGCGGATGACTGCAACTTTCCAGAAGCCGTACTGAAAATACTGTCTGAACAAGGCGGATAAACTCCCGCGGGGCCGGTACCAGGAAACAATGGCCGGAGACTGCCAGATCTTTCCGCCAGTCCGGACTAGCCGCAAATTGAGTTCGTCGTCTTGGTTTCGGACGAGCGCCTCGTCGAAGAGTCCCAAACGCTCCAATGTCTCCTTCCGCCAGCAGCCATAGGTCACGGTGTCGACGTATCCTTCGAATTCTTCGTCGTTCGAATTCTTCGTCGTGAAATCGAGCCCCGCCACAGGCGAAGGGGCTGTGATAAGCGGCCGCGATGACACGCGCTACGAGGCCGCTGGCCCGGGTTCGCGCGGGACCGCCAACATTATCCGCACCCGTCGCTTCCAACGCCGCCACACATTGCTGGAGATAATCCGGTGCGTATTCGGTGTGAGCGTCCAAGCGGACCACGATTTCGCCTCGTGCCACCCGGATCGCCGCGTTCAGTCCAGTCGAGACAATCTGTCCCGGGTTGTCGATCACGCGAACTCGGCGGTCTGCATTGCGATATTCTTCCAGCACCTGGCGCGTGCCGTCATCGCTCATCCCGTCAGCTACAATGATTTCCCACTCCGCCTCGGGCAGTTGCTGCGCAAGCGCCAAGTCCAGGAAGCACCGGATATGCCTGGCCTCGTTGCGGCAAGCGACGATAGCGGAGACTATCATGGGTGCTTCTCAGGAGCGCTCTTCGTTTCTGGTGACGCTGACCGAAGTCATCATTTCGGACCGGTCCTGGGCTCCGCTGATCAACGCGGTACGTGCACAGAGACGATCCCGAAATCGGGCGCACAAACGCGCCGTGGCCGGTGTCAATGCCGCTGCCGCCATGACGGTAATTCCGGGACGGCTGGGAAAAAGATAGCGTGGCTCCGCATAGACCACTGCGTGGAACACCAACAGGGAAAGCCATGGCCCCCACAATGGCCAGTAGGAAGCCAGATTCCGGCGCCGATCAAACAAGAACCAGAGGGCGCCCGCGATTAGGAGGAGGTTAACAGCGTTTACCAGGACATGAAAAACAAGATTCACCACCCATCCGCTGACTGGCCCGACCCGAAAAGCTTCCGGCCGTTGAGAGTTGACCAGGGAAACGTGAAGGGCTAGCGTCCGCACTCCTGCCATTCGGATCCAGGCCCCTGGGTTGTGTACGATATCCCGAAGCAACCACTTTTTGAGTAGGTCATAAGTAGGAACTCCACTATCTTTTGCCTGCCGCCCGATCTCTTTGTAGGTACGGTCCCAAGCCTCGTAGTCAGCGCTGCCCTTCCGCCGCACCTTGTCCCAGTAACGCCAGTCCCAAGGTTCCGAGCGGTATTGAAAGGCGCCTGGAAACATGACCCAGACGAAGTAATCCACCTGCTGATATCTTGGCAAAGCTCTTACCACCGCATAACTTGCGGCGACAATCAAGGCGGTTACGGCTACGACCTGGACCGTGGACCTGGCGGCTCGAATTGCATCGGGGTTTCCGATCCGATACATCCGGGCGGCGGCAAGTAGGGCGAAGATGAGAAGCAACAGCGCATTCGGCCGAGAAAGCACGAACAGGCAGAGCCCACCGGCAGCCAGCCACGCCCACCTGGAAGACCGCCCAGGCTCCTGGGCAGGTCCCTGCCACCGCAGCCAGCCATAGGTGAACAAGACCACTCCTAGGAACGCCGGGGGCTCGGCGTTGATTCCATAGCTGTAGTACGCCCAGAACGGCGTAAGAAGCGATAAGATGGCGGACAGCTTCCCGGTCAAAGGCCCACCGAGTTCATCTCCGATACGGCGGATCAAACACAGACAGACTACCATCCAAGCTGCGGTCCAGATAAACGCGGCCTGCCAGTACCGGTTCTCGGAAGAGCCCGGCGGAACCATCAGGTACGGGATCGCGTAATACACTACAGGGGCCGGCGCCCGGGCGATGCCGACGTCTGTCCACGGCGCAGACCCGCGAACTGCCTGTGCGAGGGTCTTGGCCTCGGGATGGAAAAACCCGTCGCCGAACTTCTGCGGCGCGAACGGCATCATCCCGACTGCGACATAGGATGCGACCAAGAATGCGCCGATAACGAGGTCGAATCGATCGAGGCCTCTATTTTTCATTGGACAAGCGAGAAATAACGCCGCGAACTTTCCCACGCTCAGTTCGCTCCAGCGCTGCCGTGCGTTCGATCCGGACGTAGACCGGTCCGAGACGGCCTCGCGTAATCCGTTCACGGATCAATGTTTCTTCCTTCTCTCCGAATTCTTCGGTCGAGACGACCCTGACACGAATCAGATTCCGGCTCTCCTGAATGATTTGCGCTTCCAGCACGTGGGGCAAATTGATGAAGACCCCGTGAAACCGAACCATTTCGCGTCCGTCAAGTCCGATGACAACATCTTCCAATCGACCGACTATCTCCTGAAGAACCGGAAACTGGTCCCGCCCGCACTGACACCGCGATTTGGCCCAGACGCCCTGATCGCCAATGTCATATCGGATCAGAGGCTGGGCACTATTCAAAAGACCCGTACAGACCAGGCGGCCCTCCGTACCTTCTGCGACCGGTAATCCGGCTTCATTGACAATTTCCACAATTCCGAAGTCGGGGCTCACGTGCAAGCTGCCATACTCACACTCTGTCGCCAGCGCGCAATTCTCAACTGAGCCGTATTCCTGGTAGGCACGGGCGTTGAAGGCACGGTCGATCCACGCTTTCATCTCCCCGGTCAACTTTTCACTGCTCAGGATGAGTGCGTCCGGCTGGTACTCTAATCGCAGGTTCTGCTGAATCATTCTACGGGCCAAAAGGTAATGAGCGCTCGCATAGCCAGTCAGAACCCGTGGACGATACCGGTTCAGTCCGTCCACGTAATTGGGAACGCGGTCCGGGCTGATGTGGAAACTCGAAAAATACACCTGCCTCTCGGCCCGGTTATACCGATAATATGGCCCCTTGGAATCGGCACGGGGCACTACCAGCCGTCCTCCCATCATCGATCGGGAACCAAGGAGCGTAGTTTTCGCCCATCCGAATGAGCGGACCTCGCGAGCCGCTATGAATCTCCGATGCGCGTCAGGGGTGCAGATGCAAGTCACAGGCGTTCCGGTGCTGCCGCTCGTGTAATAGCGCCGCAGTTGCCTCTCCGGAATGTTGCGCGCCGTAAAGGCATTCGGATCGCGGCGCAAGTCTTGTTTGGGAGTTATGGGAAGACGAGGAAGATCGGCAAGAGACAGGACGGAGATGTCCTTGCCCGTGATTCCCGCCGCGTTCCAGGCAGCCCGATAGTAAGGGATATGGTCGAACGCATGCAATAATATGGTTCGCAACCGATCTTCGACGTAGGCCGTCATCTGGGGACGGGTCCAGTTATCGCGCTCGCGGAACTCCTGGACATACTCCCGAAATTCGCCGCCCAGCCGCTCATGCCGAAAGCTGAGCCCGTAGATGGAGATTCCCAGGTTTTGAAGCCAGACGGGGGCGTAAGGATAAAGCCGCTCCATCAGCATTGCGGAGGCCTCCCTTCCGAGAGGGACATCAGCAATCCTTCCCAACGGGGCAAGACAATCGACCAGTCAAACTGTTCCGCTTTCCGGCGCGCATGGCGGGAGAGAGCCTCAGCAAGGCCGGGCTCCATCAGGATGCGGTGAACCGCGGCGGCCGCGGCGTCTTCGTCATCAGGGGGCGTCAGCAGTGCCTCGCGTTCCGACTCCAACAAATACGGGATGCCTCCCACATTTGTGCTCACGATACATAAACCCGAAGCCATTGCCTCCATGACGCTGACCGGGGTGTTATCGATGTTGGTGGTGTTCAGGAAGATATCGTGCTGGTCGAGCCAAGTCGGGATCTCGGTTTTGGACACGGCGCCGGGCCATTCGATGTTTGCGGCCACGCCCAGCAATCGCGCCAGTTCCTGGGTACTCTGAAGACTGCCGTCTCCTTTATCGGGCCCTATCATGGCGAGCCTGATCTCGGGAAACTCGCGCGCCAGCGAAGCCAGGACTCTAGGAGCCAAGGTGGGATTGTAGATGCGGTGAAAGGCCCGCACCCAGACAAGCCGGGGCGCGGGCTTGGACCGCAGGCGGAAAGAAAACGCCTGCAGGTCGAGTGGGTTGGGCAACAAACGCAGATCTCTGCTGTAAGAGCGCATGCGATGCAGCAGATATGGCGACGGTGTGGTAACAGCCGACGCTGAACCCAGAAGGCGCCGGACCCGACGTGGCCACCGCTGCGCGTAGGCCGGGAGGTAGCCGCCGTGAAGCGTCAGTACGTAAGGCTTACGCGCCTTACGCAGGGTCCAGCAGACGGCCTCCGCCCAGAGAAAAGCGGAGCCGCTAAACACGTCCACCTGAGCGACGTGGTACTGTTGGCGCCGCCGCCAGGTGGTTGTGAGCATGTCCAACAACCTCGCCAACCTGGAGCGCCGGGACGAAGCAGTCAGGACAAACCAACCCAACTCGCGGAGCCGTAGCGCCAAATCTTCACAGACTCCCCGCGTGCCCACCGATGCGGATAGAAAACTGCCGATCACCAGTACGGATGTGCTCATGCCTTTTCCGCACCAAGATCAACGTGCGGTCCGGCCGCTACTTCGGTTGCGGTTTCCGAAGACCAGGTTATTTGGTGGCTGCCGCTCGGTGGATCTCGTTTCGAGCTTGCCGCAGGTGAAACGTAGCGCGGAATCCCGATCGATAAACAGCAGGTGCCAAAGCTCCAGGTAGCAAACAGCCTTGAACAGCGGATGTAGAATGACCACACCCCGGCGGTAGAAAACAAAGAGAAAGCGCAGCAACCTTCGACGATAGATCGGCCGATCAAGTTCGTGAGCTGTAAGATCTGGATTGCCAGTTGAGAGGAATCGCGTGCCACGGAAAACCACCGGCGCATCCGGCCGGGGACCCGGCGAATCTGCCGAATGCGTTTTACGGCCTTGGCTCCAAGCCCGGCAAGCGCCCCCGAAATGCTTCCATCCGGGTGGACTCGTTGCGCTGGAACAAAAGAGATCATCTCCCCTCCGCTAATAGCTGGCACTTTCGTCAGCTCCGGGAAGTTTTGTCTCAGCACTTCCAGATACAGTTTCCGGTTTAGCTTGAGCCGACTCGGGATGCCCAAGACATAACTCATAAAATCGGCGTCCGCCGCGGGAGTCCTCGGCGCTGCTTGAGTCGCATACAACTGATAAGGATTCACAGCGATTCTCCGGCGCGTACGGTTCTTCAATAGAAACAGGAGGAACTGGTTTTCCGATGGAGGTATCTTGGCTGCCCCCGCGTGGGTCGAAGCTCGGAAATCAAACCTAGCGATTCGGCCACTTGACAACCCAGCCTCCCGTCAGCGCCTTCATACTCGTCCGCATGCTCCAGTGTAATCGTTTCAGGGGTGATGCGGGCTGCCTTCAGTGCCCCCAATACAAGGCGCGAATCCATCCCTCCACTCAGCAGGACTGTATGCCGCATGTCTTTCCTGGCTCGCTTTTGGACCGCGCGAGTGAACAGAGAAGCAACCTGCTGAGTCGAGACCTTTTCGCGGGGAAGCGGTTCAATTTGGGTGAAGTCACAGTACCGCTCGTGTCTTGACTCCCCGCGGCGATGTATGATCATTTCTCCCGGATCGAGCACGTGGACATCATGAAACAAAGTTCTGTTGCCCAACATGTGCCCAACATAAAAGAAATCCGCCACTGAATCCCAGTCGAGTTTACGTGAGTGCAGGACGTGCAAAATCGCCTTGACCTCTGAGGCAAATACGATTGAGTCACCACGATGGCAGTAGTATAGAGGCACGAATCCAAACCGGTCGGCCGCCAGCACCAATGAGCGCGCGGTCCGGTCGTACATGGCAAACGCGTAGCTGCCGTCCAATTGCCGCAGAGTCTCGAGCGGCGATTGTCTCAGCGTATTGACGAATGCCTCATCCAGATCGGGGCCTGTTACGTGACCAGATAGCGCCAAACACACACTACGGTCCCCGTTCCAGATGAGGCAAGGAGCATGTGGTGACCGCCCCAGACTGGCCAGTCCCCCGTCAAGAAAGCAGAAGCTTCGATCTACCAAATCGGACGCATGACGCATAGCCGCGACCATCACCCGAAGGCGTTCCTTGCGATCCGGAAACTCGGTACCGACAAAACCACAAATCTTCATTTCGTGTCGCGACGGCTTAACTCATACCGTCGGCAGTGCAGGGCGTGGATCCTCTTCGAGATCGACCACATCGGCACCCATGACTCCGTTATCGAGCTGAACTATCCTGCGAGCACGGCGAACCACGCGCTTCTCAGCGAGCACCGTGGCGCACGCCAGCCCAAATGTGAAGGACGGGACGGCCAGCCGCATCGCGTTGACACCCATGTACAGAAGACTCCAAGCCATCAAGGAGAGCGCCAAGGCTTTTCCCCCCGCGCCATGCGCGCGCAGAAAGGTCCGCACCGCGATACCCATCAGCACCACTATGGCCGCGATTCCCAGGAGTCCGTGCTCCGAGAGCATGCGGGAGAACTCGGTATGTGCGGCGACGTGTTCACCATAGTGCCCCCGAAGGTCCGCGGCTACGCCCGGTCCGACCCCAAAGACCGGATTCTCACGCCAAATGGCGATATCCGCTTCCATGAGATCTCCGCGGCGAGTCAGGTTCGTCTTTTTGAACCTTTCCGTTATGGCGCCGCCGGTAA